>NZ_FOVS01000010.1:0-189705 GCF_900115235.1 Pseudomonas sp. NFACC24-1 | reverse complement strand
CCATGTATCTGTCAAGCGATTATTTTAAGAAGTTTTCAAAGTTTCGCCTCGGAAACCTCAACAACTTCAACCACTTGCGCCTCCGATCTCTCGTTAGCGGGAGGCGAATTCTACAGCGTTACTCGCTGCTGTCAACACCTCTTTTTCACCGCTTTCGACCGAGAAGATCGAACCGCACATAGAGCCAAACAACACCGCCCTATCTGCTCCTTCCAGACTTCGATGAACTGAAGCCCTGCGCCTTCGAAACCTACTTAACTCATTGAATCTCAAGGAGTTTTCCGTTTCGACTGCGCCGGAAGTGGGGCGAATTATAGACTTCCAGAATCTGCCGTCAACCCTTAATTTCGCTTTATTCAGATTTCAGCGTAATACGTGCGAAAGCTTTCTTACCGGCCTGGCATACATGAGTAGAACCCAGCTCATATATATAGGTGCGATCCACAACCTCACCATCTATACGCACACCACCGGACCCCAGGAGATCTCGAGCCACCGCCGCATTCTTGACCAAGCCAGCCTTATTAAGGACCGCGGCAATTGGCATGCTCTCGACAGCAGTCAACTCGATCTCTGGCAGATCATCCGGCAGCTCGCCATCCTTCATACGATTACCCGCCGCACGATGAGCACTGGCCGCAGCCTCCTCACCATGGAAACGCGCAACGATCTCTTCAGCCAGCTTGATCTTGATGTCCCGCGGATTGGCCCCAGCCTCTACATCCGCACGGAATGCATTGATCTCATCCATGGACCGGAAGCTCAACAACTCGAAGTAACGCCACATCAGCACATCAGGAATGGAGACCAGCTTGCTGTACATGACGCCCGGCGCTTCCTGGATGCCCACGTAGTTGCCCAACGACTTGGACATCTTCTTCACGCCATCCAGACCTTCCAGCAATGGCATGGTCAGGATGCACTGCGCCTCCTGACCATAACCACGCTGCAACTCACGCCCCATCAACAGGTTGAACTTCTGGTCGGTACCGCCAAGCTCAACATCTGCGCGCAAGGCGACCGAGTCATAACCCTGAACAAGCGGATAGAGGAACTCATGAATGGCGATTGGCTGATTGGTCGTATAGCGCTTGTCGAAATCATCGCGCTCGAGCATGCGAGCCACGGTGTACTGGGACGTCAGGCGAATGAAATCCGCCGGTCCCATCTGATCCATCCAAGTGGAGTTGAATGCCACTTCGGTCTTGGCCGGATCAAGAATCTTGAAAACCTGAGTCTTGTAGGTCTCGGCATTATCGAGAACCTGCTCGCGAGTCAGAGGCGGGCGCGTCGCACTCTTCCCGCTCGGATCACCGATCATGCCGGTGAAGTCCCCGATAAGGAAGATGACCTGGTGCCCCAGATCCTGGAACTGGCGCAGCTTATTAATAAGCACGGTATGACCCAGGTGCAGATCGGGCGCCGTCGGATCGAAGCCAGCCTTGATACGCAGCGGCTGCCCGCGCTTGAGCTTTTCGATCAGCTCGGACTCGACCAACAGTTCTTCCGCACCACGTTTGATCAGCGCTAGCTGCTCTTCAACCGACTTCATAACAGACCCGTAAGGCTCAGATTCAAAGGGCCCCAACCATACAAGATCGCGCACCAAATACAAGGTTTGCCCGGCGCACGGACGCCAATCCACAGAACAGAGCGTTCACGGGCTTGCTTCGCAGGGGTTTTGGTTATATTTTATACAGTTATTTCATCTTCATCATGTCATTCATCTTTTCCAATTCATCTTTTCAAAAGTCAAAATTACTTATGACCACAGAACCGTCTAAAGCGCCGCCGCTTTACCCAAAGACCCACCTGCTTGCCGCCAGTGGCATCGCAGCCCTCCTAAGCCTGGCGCTCCTGGTGTTTCCCTCCAGCGATGTTGAAGCCAAAAAGACGACCCTGAGTCTTGAACTGGAAAGCCCTGCTGAACAACTGACACAAGAACAAGACGCCGCCGAAGCCGTTCAAGCCACAAACGAACCGGCCGCCTCTCCTTTTGCGCAGATTGAAAACAGCCCGGAAGACACTGCCCAGGCCGCCGCTCCGGTAGAAGCGCCTGTCGTGGAGGAAAAGAAAGGACCGGAACATCGCGAAGTGATTGTTGCCAAGGGCGACACGCTTTCCACCCTCTTCGAAAAGGTTGGCCTGCCCTCCACATCGGTTCACGAAATCCTGGCCAGCGACAAGCAAGCCAAGCAATTCACTCAACTGCAACGCGGCCAGAAACTCGAATTCGAACTCAATCCAGACGGACAGCTGAACAATCTGCACACCAAGCTGAGCGACCTGGAAAGCATTACCCTGACCAAAAATGACAAGGGTTATGTATTCAACCGCGTCACCGCCAAGCCTACCGTTCGTTCGGCCTACGTCCATGGTGTCATCAACAGTTCATTGTCCCAGTCCGCTGCGCGCGCCGGCCTTTCCCATAGCCTGACCATGGACATGGCCAGCGTCTTCGGCTACGACATCGACTTCGCCCAGGACATTCGCCAGGGTGACGAATTCGACGTCATCTATGAGCAGAAAGTGGTCAATGGCAAGAGCGTCGGCAACGGCCCGATCCTTTCCGCGCGCTTCACCAACCGCGGCAAGACATACACCGCGGTGCGCTACACCAACAAACAAGGCAACAGCAGCTACTACACCGCCGACGGCAACAGCATGCGCAAGGCATTCATCCGTACACCGGTTGACTTCGCCCGCATCAGCTCGAAGTTCTCCGCCGGCCGCAAGCATCCGATCCTGAACAAGATCCGCGCCCACAAAGGTGTCGACTACGCTGCCCCCCGTGGTACGCCCATCAAGGCGGCCGGCGACGGCAAGGTATTGCTGGCCGGACGTCGCGGCGGTTATGGCAATACCGTGATCATCCAGCACGGCAATACCTATCGCACGCTGTACGGCCACATGCAGGGCTTCGCCAAAGGCGTGAAGACTGGCGGCACCGTCAAGCAAGGCCAGGTGATCGGATACATCGGCACCACCGGGCTGTCCACCGGCCCGCACTTGCACTATGAGTTCCAGGTCAACGGCGTCCATGTCGATCCACTTGGCCAGAAGTTGCCGATGGCCGATCCGATCGCCAAGGGCGAGCGCGCGCGCTTCCTGGCGCAAAGCCAACCCTTGATGGCTCGCATGGATCAAGAGAAAGCCACCATGCTGGCCTCGAGCAAGCGCTAAGCCATGGCGCTCTATGTCGGTGTGATGTCCGGGACCAGCCTGGATGGCTTGGATATCGCACTGATCGAACTGGCCCCGGCAATCGAATTGATTGCCACGCACTACATCCCCATGCCCGCCGCCCTGCGCGCCGAATTACTCGAACTGTGCAGCAGCGGGCCCGATGAAATCGCCCGCTCCGCCATTGCCCAGCAAAGCTGGGTAAAGCTGGCCGCCCAGGGTATCCATACCCTACTCGACGAACAGAAGCTCAAGCCTGAAGACATCGCGGCGATTGGCAGCCACGGCCAGACCATCCGCCATGAACCAGCCCGTGGGTTTACCGTGCAAATCGGCAATCCGGCCCTGTTGAGCGAATTGACCGGCATCGCCGTCGTCAGCGATTTCCGCAGCCGTGATGTCGCCGCTGGCGGACAAGGCGCCCCACTGGTACCGGCGTTTCACGAAGCACTGTTCGAAGAACGAGCTGGTAATCGTGCCGTGTTGAATATTGGCGGCTTCAGCAATCTCAGCCTGATAGAGCCCGCAAAACCTGTAGCCGGTTTCGACTGTGGTCCAGGCAACGTCTTGCTCGATGCCTGGATACATCAACAACGAGGCGACCCCTTCGACCGTGACGGCCAATGGGCTGCCAGCGGGAAAGTCGAGCCAGCCCTGCTCAAGGCACTGCTCAGCGATCCTTTCTTCGTCACCAAGGGGCCGAAAAGTACCGGCCGTGAGGTATTCAACCTGCCTTGGCTGAGCCGGCATTTGTCGCAGTTGCCAACCTTCGCCCCGCAAGACGTACAGGCGACCTTGCTCGAACTGACCGCCCTGACCATCGTCGAATCACTGCAGCATGCCCAATCGAATACCCAGGAGTTGCTGATTTGCGGCGGTGGCGCGCACAACCAGGCGCTCATGAAGCGCCTGGCTGAGTTGCTGCCGGATACCAAAGTCAGCAGTACGGCGGTGTATGGCGTAGACCCGGACTGGGTCGAAGCCATGGCTTTCGCCTGGCTCGCCCATTGCTGCCTCGAAGGCATCCCAGGCAATCGGCCGAGTGTCACTGGCGCCCGTGGCTTGCGCGTACTCGGCGCCATCTACCCGGCCTGAGATCAGGATTACGGACAAAAAAACGCCGCAGGGCCGTAAGGCACTGCGGCGTTTTTTATTGGAGCTATCTCAGATCGAGAACGAAGAACCGCACCCACAGGTCGTGGTGGCGTTAGGGTTCTTGATCACGAAACGCGACCCTTCCAGACCTTCCTGATAATCCACCTCGGCACCTGCCAGGTACTGGAAGCTCATCGGATCAACCACCAGGCTGACCCCTTCGCGCTCGACGATGGTGTCGTCTTCGGCCACTTCCTCATCGAAAGTGAAGCCATACTGGAAACCGGAACAACCGCCACCCGTAACAAATACGCGCAGCTTCAAACGATCATTGCCCTCTTCATCGACCAGGCTCTTCACCTTGTGCGCAGCACCGTGGGTGAATTGCAAAGCCGTGGGGGTGAAGGTTTCGACGCTCATGCTGAATATCTCCCGGCGCTTACGCCGCCATAATGCGTGATGGCAGGCATTATCCGCTTCTCCTAGAAAATCGGTCAACTATTTGAAGAGCAGCGGCAAGCTACAAGTTAAAGGCTGCAAGCTTGTAGCTTAAAGCTTGCAGCTTTTAACTGCCGTTACGGCAACATCCCCGCATGGGACAGGCCCAGGCGCTCATCCAGCCCAAACAGGATGTTCAGGTTCTGCACCGCCTGGCCGGACGCGCCCTTGACCAGGTTATCGATGACCGACAATACCACCACCAGGTCACCGTCCTGTGGGCGATGCACGGCGATCCGGCAAACGTTCGCACCGCGCACGCTACGGGTCTCTGGATGGCTGCCAGCGGGCATTACATCGACAAACGGTTCGTTGGCGTAACGCTTTTCAAACAATGCCTGCAGGTCCACCGAACGATCGACGACGGTCGCATAAAGAGTGGAGTGGATGCCACGAATCATCGGCGTCAGGTGCGGCACGAAGGTCAGGCCGACGTCCTTGCCCGCAGCCCGGCGCAACCCCTGGCGAATTTCCGGCAGGTGGCGATGCCCCTTGACCGCGTACGCCTTCATGCTTTCCGACGTCTCGGAATACAGCGAGCCGACACTGGCGCCACGCCCGGCGCCGCTGACCCCGGATTTGCAGTCGGCAATCAGACGCGAAGTATCGGCAAGACCGGCCTCAAGCAACGGCAAGAAGCCCAACTGTGTCGCGGTCGGATAGCAACCCGGTACGGCGATCAGTCGAGCCTGCTTGATTTTCTCGCGATTGACTTCCGGCAAGCCGTAGACCGCCTCCTCGAGCAACTCCGGCGCACCGTGAGGTTGGCCGTACCATTTGGCCCACTCATCGGCGTCCTGCAGACGGAAGTCCGCCGACAGGTCGATCACCTTGGTCCCGGCGGCCAGCAGTTCACCGGCCAGGGCGTGGGCGACACCGTGGGGCGTGGCGAAGAACACCACATCGCAGGCACCGAGGGTCTTGACGTCCGGAACGCTGAACGCCAGGCCGTCGTAATGGCCGCGCAGGTTCGGATACATGTCGGCGACGGCCAGGCCGGCCTCGGATCGGGAGGTGATGACCACCACCTCAGCCTGCGGATGCTGTGCCAGAAGACGCAGCAGTTCGACACCGGTGTAACCCGTGCCGCCGACGATACCGACCTTGACCATAAACCTGCCCTCAACGAACCCACTGGAAAGCCGTCGATGATAGGGGCCGCAGGGCGTGGCGACAACCGTCAAGGTGACGTGTGGCCGCTCTAACCTCTACTATCGAGCTACCGTGAATCGAGGAATAACTAAAAATGCTCTATCTGTGGCTCAAAGCACTTCACATTGTCAGCATGGTCTGCTGGTTCGCCGGCCTGTTCTACCTGCCTCGCCTGTTTGTCTATCACGCCCAAAGCGAAGACAGCGTCAGCAAAGAGCGCTTCAGCGTCATGGAGCGCAAGCTGTACCGCGGCATCATGGGCCCGGCGATGATTGCCACCTTGGTATTCGGCATCTGGTTGCTCAGCCTCAATGCCGGCGCCTACTTCACCCAGGGAGGCTGGATGCACGCCAAGTTGACCCTGGTCGTGCTGCTGATCGGCTACCACCATATGTGCGGCGCCCAGGTAAAACGCTTCGCCCGTGGCGAAAACACCCGCAGCCATGTCTTTTATCGCTGGTTCAATGAAGTGCCGGTTCTGATATTGCTGGCTATCGTAATTCTGGTCGTCGTCCGACCGTTCTAACCTCCAATCAGCATCCATTATCCGGGGTCCTTCCAATGTCGTTGCCCGCACTGCTTGAACAACGCTTGCGACTGCCCGTTGTGGCGGCGCCAATGTTCCTGATTTCCACTCCACAACTGGTGCTGGCCTGCTGCCGCAATGGCATTGTCGGCAGCTTTCCGGCGTTGAACCAGCGCGAAAGCAGCGGCTTCAAGGCCTGGCTGGAAGAAATCGAAGCCGGCTTGGCAACCCTGGAAAACCCGGCGCCCTACGCGGTAAACCTGATTGTCCATCACAGCAATCCGCGACTTCAGGCCGACCTGGCCATCTGCATCGAACACAAGGTGCCGATTGTCATCACCAGCCTGGGAGCGGTGAAAGAGCTGGTGGACGCGGTTCACGGTTACGGCGGCCTGGTGTTCCATGACGTGACGACCCGACGGCATGCCGAGAAAGCCGCCGAAGCCGGTGTCGATGGCTTGATCGCCGTTGCTGCTGGCGCAGGTGGGCACGCCGGGACCTGGAGCCCGTTTTCACTGATTGCCGAGATCCGGCAGTTTTTCGATAAGACCCTGCTGCTGGCAGGATGCCTGAACCACGGCCATCAGATCTTGGCCGCACAATTGCTCGGCGCGGATCTGGCCTACTTCGGTACGCGCTTTATCGGTACGAGCGAAAGCCACGCACCTGACGCTTATAAAGAGATGTTGCTCACATCCAGAGCCGCAGACATCGTGCATACTCCCGCTGTATCCGGGGTACCGGCCAGTTTCATGCGCCAGAGCCTGGAGAACGCCGGTTTCGATCTGGCCGCCCTGCAGAACAAAGGCCAGGTGGATTTCGGCTCGAAACTCAAACCGCTGAACGATGAAGCCAAGGCCTGGAAAACCGTATGGTCCGCTGGCCAGGGCGTGGGTGAAATCGATGATTTGCCCAGCGTCGATCAGTTGGTGGCACGCCTGGATGAAGAATACCGTCAGGCACAAGCCCGGGCGACGCAGCTTGGCGGGCAATGGCCCCGCTGAATCAGCCTGAACAAAACAACTCATCAACTTTTAGAGACAAGGATGCCAGGCATGAGCGAAACCCGTTTCAACATCGTATTCGACGGCGGCCTGATGCCGGGCGTCGATACCACCACCGCCAAGCTCAACCTCGCCGAGCTGTTCAAAAGCGATGTCAGCGCCATTGAACGGCTGTTCACCGGTCGCAAGGTAGCCCTCAAAAGCAACCTGTCCCAGAGTGAGGCGCAGCAGTACCTGGAAGCGCTCAACAAGAGCGGAATCGATGCCAGGATCGAAGCCGAACCCGTCGTCCAATTGAACCTTGGCGAGGTACAGGAGGCACCACGGCAACCGAGTGGACGCCATCCCGATTCGATCGTCGAGCCCGTCTCGCCATACGCGCCTCCCCGCGCGGAAGTCGGTGAAGCGCTTGCCGAGTACGGCACACTCAAGCCCTTCAGCTTCGACGGGCGTATCGGCCGTCTACGCTACCTGGCCTGGACCATGGTATTGACCCTGGCCCTACTGCCCTTGGTCGGCATAGGCTTCTGGCTGTCCACGGCCTGGCTGCTGGCTTCCGACTCGGTCGCGGGCCTCATCGTCGGCGGCCTGCTCGCCGCAGTCGTCGTCCTTGCCTTTGCCTTCGTGAGCATCCAGTTCAACGTCCAGCGCCTGCATGATCTCGGCTGGTCGGGGTGGCTGTGGCTGATCAACCTGGTTCCATTCGTGGGCAGCATCTTCCCCTTCATCCTCATCATCGCTCCGGGCAATACCGGCGCAAACCAGTACGGTCCTCCGCCGCCGCGCAATACCACAGCGGTCAAATTGCTGGCCTCGCTCTGGCTGGTGATGATCGTCCTGATTTTCATGGCCACCTTTGCCGGCATCTTCGGGGCCCTTCAGGAGGACTACGACAGCAGCAGCCTGAGCAGCTATGAAAGCAGTGAATACAGCAATGAAGCCTCTGAAGAACCCGCCGTCGAAGCAGCCGAGCCCGCTTCACCTTCTGTAGACTATGAAGAAGAGGAACAATAAGCACGCTTCATGCCGGTGACAGCCCAGTCGACTGGCGGCGGGCTGTTGCGATGGAGAACTGCATGACCCGTTACGCACTGATCACCGGCGCTTCCAGCGGTATCGGCCTGGCCATGGCCGAAGCGCTGGCCCGGCGCGGCCGCAATCTGATATTGGTGGCTCGACAGCGTGATCGGCTGGAAAGTATTGCAATCGAACTGACTCAGCGGTTTGGCGTGGAAGTATTGTTCCGGGCCTGTGACCTGGGCGAACCGCTGAGGCTTTCAGGCTTTCTGCTGGAACTGGAGGAAGGCGAGCGGCAGATCGATCTGCTTGTCAATTGTGCCGGCATCGGCACCAGCGGGCCGTTCCTGGGCCAGGACTGGATGACCGAGCAGGACCTGATCGAAGTCAACATCCTCGCCCTGACACGGCTTTGTCACGCCATCGGTAATAGCATGGCGCTGCTCGGCGGCGGGCAGATCCTCAACGTTGCCTCGATCGCCGCATTCCAACCCGGCCCCTGGATGAGTACTTACTACGCCAGCAAGGCCTATGTACTGCACTTCTCCGAAGCCCTGCGAGTTGAACTGAAAAAATGCGCGATCAAGGTCTCGGTGCTTTGCCCTGGCCCGACCCGGACCGGCTTTTTCGCCAGGGCGCAGATGGACGAACAGAAACTCATCGACAGCAAGTGGCTGATGAGCCCGGAGGAAGTTGCCCTGTACGCCGTACGCGCACTGGACAAGAACCGCGCCATCATCATTCCCGGACGCCGCAATCGCTGGCTGGCCGCACTGCCACGATTGGGGTCGCGATGGCTGGTGCGGAGCATCGCCGGCATGATCAACAAGGCTTATTGCCCGCGCTGATCCCTTCACGTTGAACAACCAGGCGCCTCAACCGGAGCCTTCATGACATCGGACCTCGACGAACCCAATGGAGAAAACAGCTGTGGATACCCTGTTTACCAAGATCATCAACCGGGAAATCCCGGCAAAGATCATCTACGAGGATGACCAGGTACTGGCCTTCCACGACATCGCCCCGCAGGCACCCGTGCATTTTTTGGTCATTCCGAAAAAACCGATCCGTACGCTCAATGACCTCACCGAAGAAGACAAGGGCCTGGCCGGGCACATTCTGTTCACTGCCCAGCGCCTGGCGCTGGAGTTGGGCTGTGAAGAAGGTTTTCGCGTGGTGATGAATTGCAATGAACTGGGTGGGCAGACGGTCTATCACATTCATATGCATGTGCTGGGTCAGCGCCAGATGCACTGGCCGCCGGGCTGATACCCCTGACCCAACGCAAATCTTCGGCGGCCGATTGGGTTAAACTGGCCGCTGTGATTTTTCCCGGAGGTAAGCATGACTACCCAACGTCACTACTCGCCGATTGACCGTCTGTTGCTGCAAGCCGATACCGCGATGCGCACGCTGCTGCCCTTCAGTGGCCAGCCGTACCGCCCATCACCGGCTATCGTGCAGCCGGACGCGCAACTGAGTGACGAGCAAACCCGCCACGTCGCCGGACTGATGCGTATCAACCACACCGGCGAAGTCTGTGCCCAGGCGCTGTATCAGGGCCAGGCGCTGACAGCGAAGCTGCCCCAGGTGCGTGAGGCAATGGAACACGCCGCCGAGGAAGAAATCGACCATCTGGTCTGGTGTGAACAACGAATTCGCCAGTTGGGCAGCCACACCAGCATCCTGAACCCGCTGTTCTATGGGATGTCATTCGGGATCGGCGCCGTCGCCGGCCTGATCAGCGATAAAGTCAGCCTCGGCTTCGTTGCCGCGACCGAGCATCAGGTGTGCAAGCACTTGAACGAACACCTGGAGCAACTGCCGGCCGAGGATGAAAAGTCCCGGGCGATCCTCGAGCAGATGCGCGTGGATGAAGAACACCATGCCGAAAGTGCGCTTGACGCCGGCGGCTTCCGTTTTCCGGCGCCGGTGAAGTTCGGCATGAGCCTGCTGGCCAAGGTCATGACCAAGAGCACTTATCGAATTTGACGCCATTGCAACACCAATGAAAAAGGCGACTTCCAGCGGGAGTCGCCTTTTTCAATAGCTCAGGATTTCAACGCGGCAAGTTGCGGGCTTCGCCATCGAGATCGATTCAACCCAATTCGATGATTTCATAATCGTGGGTGATTTCGACGCCGGCGGCGCCGAGCATGATCGAAGCCGAGCAGTATTTCTCGGCGGACAGCTCAATGGCCCGCTTGACCTGGGCTTCCTTCAGGGCTCGCCCCTTCACCACGAAATGCATGTGGATCTTGGTAAATACTTTTGGATCTTCGGTGGCACGCTCCGCTTCCAGGAACGCTTCGCAGCTTTCGACGGCCTGGCGGGACTTTTTAAGAATGCTGACCACGTCGAAATTGCTGCACCCGCCGACGCCCAACAGGAGCATTTCCATCGGCCGAACACCCAGGTTCCGACCACCGGCCTCTGGCGGGCCGTCCATGACGACCACATGACCACTGCCTGACTCACCGAGGAACATGGCTTCGCCAGCCCATTGGATGCGTGCCTTCATCGCCAAGACTCCACTGTTAAAAAAGGGTCGCCAGCTTAGCACAGCGCTTCGCCATGACCGCTCTTCGTCTTAGGAGCCCCGTCCTGTCGGCCTGTAGGTAAATTCTCAAATCTATTAAGGACGCCTCTGTTAAGCTGGCGCCAACTCGCTGGCGTATGGCCAGCTTTTAGCGATAGCTATTCGCCTTCATAAAAAAAACCAAACCACCACACCGCGCAGTCTTTCGGGATACAACCATGGTTGCCATTACTCCCACGTTCAAGATCAAGAATCTCGACAAGCTTTTGATGCATTGCCAGCGCCGCCGCTACCCAGCCAAGCACAACATCATTTGTGCGGGAGATCGTTCCGAGACGCTGTTTTTCATCATCAAGGGCTCGGTCACTATCCTGATAGAAGATGATGACGGTCGGGAAATGATCATCGCCTACCTCAATTCCGGAGATTTTTTCGGTGAGCTGGGCTTGTTCGAACAGGCGGGCAAGGAACAGGAACGCAGTGCCTGGGTGCGAACCAAGATTGAATGTGAAGTTGCGGAAATCAGCTACGCCAAATTCCGAGAACTGTCCCTGCAAGACCCGGACATTCTTTACGTCCTCAGCGGACAAATCGCACAGCGCCTGCGCAATACCACCCGCAAGGTCGGCGATCTCGCATTTTTCGACGTCACCGGACGTGTCGCACGTTGTCTGTTGGAGCTGTGCAAGCAGCCCGATGCCATGACCCACCCGGACGGCATGCAGATCAAGGTGACCCGCCAGGAGATTGGCCGGATTGTCGGTTGCTCGCGTGAAATGGTCGGTCGCGTACTCAAGGACCTGGAAGAGCGCAACCTGGTCAACGTCAAAGGCAAGACCATGGTGGTGTTCGGAACGCGTTAAGCCCCCAGCAGTTGGGTCTGTAATTCCCGGTACAGCGCCTCGAGTCGCTCCAGTGCGTGAGGCGCCGGGAATTTTTCACGCAAGGCAATGTGGCTCTCTGCACGCACTCGCTGCTCCAGGCCACAGGCCTCATTGAAGCGATTGACTGCCGCGACCATGGACTCGCGCTCGTTCTCCAGCAAAAGCGCGCCATGCACCAGACCCACCGGACGTTGCCCCCCCTTGCTTTGGCGCCAGCGCTGAGCGGTGCCGACCATTTTCCGGCCGTCGAGGTTGACGTTGAAGCGCCCGTCGCAAAAAGCCCCGTCCACTTCTCCCAGCGAAGCCACCCCGCCCAATTCATCCAACAATTGGCAGATAGGGTCGCACAACCGGCGATATCCGGTTTCGATGCGGCCGTGGTCGCCTTCGCTGCGCGGTGGCGCGTAGACCAGGGCGATATTGACGGTAGCGGCCGATTGCGGCACCGGCTCACCACCGGTTTCACGCAGCAGGACTGGCCAGCCTTGGGCGGCCGATACTTCACTGGCGTGTTCAAACCCCGGCAGCCGACTCAAGCGGCGCGGCATGACCAGCGCGCGGTCATTGGGCTGCCAGAACAGCAGGCCGAACTCGGCGTCGCCCGCGCAGATACTGGCCAACAGATCCTGTTCGGCTTGCAGGCCAGCTTCGACGGTAAGGGAAATCACAGGCGACATGGATCAGTCCAGCGTCGAGCCGCTCACCGGCAGGCCTCGTTCAGGAAAGAACAGTCGCTGCAGTTCAGTACCCGGGTTCTCGGCCCGCATGAACGCCTCGCCCACCAGGAACGAGTACACGTCGCTGACTTCCATCAACTCGACATCGGCCCGGTTGAGGATTCCGCTTTCGGTGATGACCAAGCGATCACGCGGGATGCGAGGCAACAGGTCCAGGGTGGTTTCCAGGCTGACTTCAAACGTGTGCAGGTTGCGGTTGTTTACGCCGACCAGTTTGGTATCGAGGGTTTTCAGGGCTCGCTCCAACTCGTCGCCATCATGGACTTCCACCAGGACATCCAGCCCGACACTCTTGGCCACGGCCGCCAGTTCGGCCATTTTCACGTCATCCAGGGCAGAGACGATCAACAGCACGCAATCGGCGCCCAGCGCACGCGCCTCGACGATCTGGTACGGGTCGATCATGAAATCCTTGCGGATCACCGGCAACTTGCACGCCGCCCGCGCCTGCTTCAGGTAGTCATCGGCCCCTTGGAAAAAGTCGACGTCGGTCAGCACCGAGAGGCACGTCGCACCGCCTTTCTCATAGCTCCGTGCGATGTCGGCCGGAACGAAGTGTTCACGAATCACGCCTTTGCTGGGAGAGGCCTTCTTGATTTCGGCAATGACCGCCGGCTGTTTTTTCTTGGCCTGATCGATCAGCGCCTTGGCAAAACCGCGCGGCGCATCCGCTGAACGCGCCAGGTTTTCCAGCTCGGCCAGACTGACACGCGCGCGGCGCTCAGCCACTTCCTGGGCCTTGCGAGCCAGGATGTTTTCCAGAACCGTTGGCACGCTCATCCTTCGTTCTCCACTTTGAATACGGCGGTAAATGCACCCAACTCTTCGAGTTTCTCCCTGGCCAGGCCAGTGTGCAGTGCGTCATGGGCCAGTTCCACGCCTTGCTTGAGGCTGCTGGCGTGGTCGGCGGCGTACAACGCAGCACCGGCATTGAGCACGATCATCTCGGCGGCTTTCTGGCCATTCTCGGTCTTGCGGCGCCCCAGGGCATCGCGGATCAGCTCCAGCGACTGGGCCGGGCCATCGACCGCCAGGCCATGCAAGCTCTGGCTTTTCATGCCGAGGTCTTCAGGTTCGACCCAATACTCGCTGATCTGATCATTTTTTAGTTCGGCCACGAATGTGGGCGCCGCCAGGCTGAATTCATCCAGGCCATCCTTCGAATGAACCACCAGCACGTGTTTGCTGCCCAGGCGCTGCAGGACTTCGGCCAATGGCCGGCACAACGCCTGGCTGAACACCCCAACCACTTGATGCTTCACGCCGGCCGGATTCGTAAGCGGGCCGAGCATGTTGAACAGCGTACGCAGGCCCAGGTCACGGCGCGGCACGGCGGCGTGTTTCATGGCACGGTGATGGGTCTGGGCAAACATGAAACCAATGCCGACATTGTCGATGCAACGCGCCACTTGAATCGGCGTCAGATTCAGGTAGATGCCGGCGGCCTCCAGCAAATCGGCACTGCCGCTCTTGCCTGAGACCGCGCGGTTGCCATGCTTGGCAACGGTGCACCCGGCCGCCGCGACCACAAACGACGAGGCGGTGGAAACGTTGAAGATATTGGCGCCATCACCACCGGTGCCGACCACATCGACCACACCGTCCAGCGTCTTGAGTTCGACCTTGTCCGCCAGTTCGCGCATCACCGACACGGCGCCGACGATTTCATCGATGCTCTCGCTCTTCATGCGCATGGCCATCATGAACGCACCGATCTGCGCATCCGTGCATTGGCCGGTCATGATCTCGCGCATCACGTCGCGCATCTCGTCGGTGCTCAGGTCGAGATGGCCGACGATACGGCTCAGGGCTGTCTTGATATCCATGAAAAGTCCTTAGCGCGTGCCGCCGGTTTGTTTGAGGAAGTTGGCGAACAGCTCGTGGCCCTGCTCGGTGAGAATAGACTCGGGATGAAATTGCACACCCTCGATGTTCAATGTCTTGTGGCGCAGCCCCATGATTTCATCGACCGAACCGTCTTCAAGCTGGGTCCAGGCCGTCAACTCCAGGCAATCAGGCAGCGTTTCGCGCTTGACGATCAAAGAGTGGTAGCGGGTTACGGTAAGCGGACGATTCAGTCCCTCGAACACGCCCTTGTCCTCGTGGAATACCGGGCTAGTCTTACCGTGCATGACTTGTCGCGCACGCACGACATCGCCACCGAACGCTTGGCCGATCGACTGATGCCCCAGGCAGACGCCCAGGATCGGCAGCTTGCCGGCGAAATACTTGATGGCATCGATGGAAATGCCCGCTTCGGTCGGCGTGCATGGCCCGGGGGAAACCACGATGCGCTCAGGCTTGAGGGCTTCGATTTCGGCGATGGTCAGTTCGTCGTTGCGCACGACCTTGACCTCGGAGCCCAGCTCGCCAAGGTATTGCACAACGTTGTAGGTAAAAGAGTCGTAGTTATCGATCATCAGCAACATGGCTAAGCAACCTATTGAATTCACTGACTTTAAACACAGCCTTCAGAGAGTGACCCGCACGCTGCTGCGCTTGGCGAGGCGGTTGATGCCCCGGCGAAGCGGTTCTACAGCGGGTAAAGAAGGCAAATCGGTACAGGTCCGGCGAAGCCGGCGGAGAATGTTCAGGCGCGCCAACGCCAACGGGCGTGTGCCTTGATCATTTGATCCAGAAGTTTGCTGGCAATCGACACAGGGGAAGTCTCGTTCATACGTTCCGGCACAGTAGCTTAGCTGGGCGGAGCACGCAATATGACCGTTCCCGAAGGGCTTTGAAACAATCGCGACGTTCCGGATAGATGGCAAAATGCCGAAAGTTTTTGGTACTGTCGTTTCGTTTTCTAACAACAAAAAAATAAAAACGGATTTTCCCATGATCAAAAAGACGTTGTTCGTACCGATTGCCGGTTGCCTGCTGGCGATGGCCTGCGCCCAGGCGAGCGCCGCCCCCAACCCGTACTCCAAATTCATTGTGTTCGGCGACAGCCTCAACGACGCAGGCCAGTTCGCCGACCCGAATGGCCCACCCGGCTCGACCGAGCGCTATACCAACCGAACCGGTCCGATCTACACGGACGGCAGCGGTGAAGCCTATTCGGCCAACTCCACCCAACTGCTCGGCGGGCGCCTGGGCTATTCCGCCGACGAGACCGCCGCCTCCACCTCGGCGGTCCGCGCCGACCAAGGGCTGGCAGACGGCAATAACTGGGCGGTGGGCGGTTATCGTACCGACCAGATCCTCGAATCGATCACCGGTGTATCCGACACCGGCGAGCGCAGCCGTCCCGGCTACCTGCAGTCCAATGGCCTGCGGGCCGATCCGAATGCGCTGTATTACCTTTCCGGTGGCGGTAACGACTTCCTTCAAGGCCGGGTATTGAATACCGCGCAAGCGAACGCCGCCGCGGACCGCCTGGCCGACAGTGTCCAGGTGTTGCAAACGGCCGGTGCCCGCTATGTGATGGTCTGGCTGTTGCCCGACCTGGGCCTGACGCCGGCCCTCAACGGCGGCCCCTTGCAGGACACCTTTTCGCAGTTGGGCAATCAGTTCAACCAACAACTGATCACACGCCTGCAAGGCATCGACGCTGAAATCATTCCACTGAACATTCCGCTTTTGCTGAAGGAAAGCTTCGCCGATCCGGCAAGATTCGGCCTCGCCACCGGGGAGAACCTGACCGCTACCTGCTTCAGCGGCAACGGCTGCACGGAAAACGCCACCTATGGCATCAACAGTGCCACGCCGGATCCCAGCAAGCTGATCTACAACGACGCGGTCCATCCAACCGAAACCGGGCAAAAGTTGATCGCCGACTACGCCTATTCCCTGCTCGCGGCGCCCTGGGAACTGACGTTGCTGCCGGAAATGGCCCACTCGACCCTGCGTGCCCACCAGGATGAGTTGCGCAGCCAGTGGCAATCGGACTGGGAGGACTGGCAGGCGGTCGGCCAGTGGAGAGCCATCGTGGCAGGTGGCGGCCAGCACTTGGACATGGACAGCCAGGGCAGCGGCGCCAGCGCCGACGGCAGCGGCTACAGCCTCAACGTCGGCGGCAGCTATCGCCTCAACGAGGCTTGGCGCATAGGTGTCGCCGCCGGTCTCTACCGCCAGGACATGGAAGCAGGCCACGACGACTCGAAGTACAAGCTCAACAGCTACCTGGCCACCGCCTTCGCCCAGTTCCAGCAAAACCGCTGGTGGGCCGATGCGGCACTGACTGGCGGCAAGCTCGACTACGACAGCCTGGAACGCAAGTTCGACCTGGGCGTCAACGAAGCGCAAGAGAAAGGCGACACCGACGGCCATCTCTGGGCATTCAGCACGCGGGTGGGCTACGACATTGCCCAGCCGGGCAGCGAATGGCACCTCTCGCCGTTTATCAGCGCTGACTATGCGAAGGTGGAAGTCGATGGCTACTCGGAAAAGAGCAACCGCTCCACGGCCCTGACCTTCGATGACCAGACCCGCGACTCGAAACGCCTGGGCATTGGCTTGCAGGGCAAATACAACATCACCCGGCAGACCCAGGTGTTTGGCGAATATGCCCACGAGCGCGAGTACGAAGACGACACGCAAAAGGTCAACATCGCCCTCAACAGCCTGCCAGCCAACGACTTCACCCTGGAAGGCTACACGCCACAGAGCCACCTGAACCGCCTGAGCCTGGGGGTCAGCCACAAGTTGACCAACGACTTGGCGCTGCGGGGCGGTTATACATTGCGCAAGGATGATGACCTGACCCAGCAAGGGGTGAGCCTGGGCGTCAGCCTGGACTTCTGATCAAGCTGCCTGAAAGACCTGTGGCAAGGGAGCTTGCCCCGCTGGGCCGTAGGAGCTGTCGAGTGCAACGAGGCTGCGATCTTTCTCCAAACGCTTGAGTCTCAAGCGAAAGATCAAAAGATCGCAGCCTTCGGCAGCTCCTACAACCTAGCGGGGGCGTGCTCCCTCGCCACAGTTGTTGGAGGCCCTCAGTCGTTCGAGGTCTGCTCGGCCAGTGCCACGGCGCGGAACATCGCCCGGCGTTTGTTCAGGGTTTCTTCCCATTCCAATGCCGGCACCGAGTCGGCGACGATGCCGCCGCCGGCCTGCACATGCAGTTCGCCGTTCTTGATGACCGCGGTGCGGATGGCAATGGCGGTGTCCATGTTGCCGTTCCAGGCGAAATAACCCACGGCCCCGCCGTACACCCCCCGCTTGACCGGCTCCAGTTCGTCGATGATTTCCATTGCCCGGATTTTTGGCGCGCCGGACAAGGTGCCCGCCGGCAGGATCGCCCGCAAGGCATCCATGGCCGTCAGCCCGGCCTTCAATTGGCCGGTGACGTTGGAGACGATGTGCATCACGTTGGAATAGCGCTCGATGACCATCTTCTCGGTGAGTTTCACCGAACCAATTTCCGAGACCCGCCCGGTATCGTTGCGCCCCAGGTCGATCAGCATCAGGTGCTCGGCGATTTCCTTGTCGTCCGACAGCAGGTCTTCTTCCAGCGCCTGGTCGGCCTCCTCCGTGGCGCCACGAGGGCGAGTGCCGGCGATCGGTCGCACGGTGATCAGGTTGTCTTCGACCCGCACCAGCACTTCGGGCGAACTGCCGACGACGTGGAAGTCGCCGAAGTTGAAGAAATACATGTAGGGCGTCGGGTTGAAGCAGCGCAGCGCCCGGTAGAGATCGATGGGCGCGGCTTTGAAATCAATGGACATCCGTTGCGACGGCACCACCTGCATGCAGTCGCCGGCGAGGATGTATTCCTTGATGGTATCGACGGCGCGCTCGTAATCGTCCTGGGTGAAACTGGAACGGAACACCGGGTCGGCCGCCGACTGCTTGCTGAAGTCCAGGCCCGGACGCGGCGTGATCGGCTGACGGAGTTTTTCCAACAGCGCCTGCAGGCTTTTCTGACCTTGCTCGTAGGCATCTTCCCGGGACGGGTCGGCCAGGACGATGGCGTGCATCTTGCCGGCGAGGTTATCGAAGACCACGACGGCATCGGAGACCATCAGCAAGATATCCGGCACGCCCAGGGGATCGGGGTTCGGGCAGGTGCCCAGGCGTTTTTCCACGTAGCGCACGCAGTCGTAGCCAAAATACCCCACCAGGCCACCGTTGAAGCGCGGCAAGCCAGGAATGGTCGGCACGTTGTAGCGGGCCTTGAAGGTTTCGACGAATGCCAGCGGGTCTTCGACGTCGAGGCTTTCGATTTCGACGCCGTCATGGGTCACGCTGATGCGATGGTCATGGACCCGCAGCACCGTACGGCACGGCAGGCCGATGATGGAATAACGGCCCCATTTTTCCCCGCCCTGTACCGATTCGAGCAGGTAGGAGTTGGGCTGGTCGGCCAGCTTGAGGTAGATCGACAGCGGCGTGTCGAAGTCGGCCAGGGTTTCGCAGGCAAGGGGGATGCGGTTGTAGCCGGCAGCGGCTAGACGCAGGAATTCTTCGCGGATCATGGGGTGCCTCGTGGCAAGAGGAGCTGACAGTCAGGTATGCAAACGCGCCGGATAACCGGCCAGGATCACATCAGGCGCGCCAACGCCAGCGGGCCAGGGCCTTCATGACTTTCATCCAGAGTTTGCGAGTGACCACCACGATGGCGTTTCCAGAAGAGGATTGAACAGCGTCGGGCAACGTTATCTCAGCGGCCGGGTCCAGGCAACCGGGAATTAACAGGCGCAAATCATCGATCACCAGCGTCGGAAACTCTTCGGCGATGGGCCGGCCGTGGTTGTAGCCGTAACTCAGCGCCACGCATTTGACCCCTGCCGCCTTGGCCGCCAGCACATCGCTACGCGAGTCGCCGACGAACAAGGATTGGGAGGCCGGGATGTTGGCCATTTTCATCACGAAGAACAGCGCGGCCGGGTCAGGTTTTTTCTGTGGCAAGGTATCGCCGCCGATGATCCAGCGGAAATAGCGGCCGATTTTCATCTGGTCCAGCAGCGGCGCAACGAAGCGTTCCGGCTTGTTGGTGATCAGGGCCATTTCCACGCCCTGCTTCTTCAGCCACTTGAGCGTGGAGCGTACGCCGGGGTAGACCACCGTCAGCTCGTGGTTGCCTTCGTAGGCTTCGTTGAACAGCTCCAGCGCCCGCTCGGCCTCGGCGTCATCGACGCCCTGGGCATCGATGTGATTGGCCAGGGCCCGGCGTACCAGCATGGGCGCACCGTTGCCCACCCAGTGACGCACCGAATCAATGCCGGCGGACGGACGCCCGAGCTTGAGCAGCATGCTGTCCACGGCCGCCGCAAGGTCCGGAACCGAATCGACCAATGTGCCATCGAGGTCGAACATCACCAGACGCGGCAAGCTGCCGGGGAACAACTGCTCGAAGCCGCTCATGGGCGCGCCAGGGCCAGTTCGGCGCGCATTTTTGCAATCACCTCGTTGTAGTCGGGGGCGTTGAAGATCGCCGAGCCCGCGACGAACGTGTCGGCGCCGGCCGCGGCGATTTCACGGATATTGTTCACGTTCACGCCGCCGTCGATTTCCAGGCGGATGTCACGCCCCGAGGCATCGATCAGTGCCCGGGCTTCGCGCAACTTGTCGAGGGTGCCCGGGATGAACTTCTGGCCGCCGAAGCCAGGGTTGACGCTCATCAGCAGGATCATGTCGACCTTGTCCATCACGTACTTGAGCACGTCCAGGGGCGTCGCCGGGTTGAACACCAGGCCGGCCTTGCAACCGCCCTCGCGGATCAACTGCAGGGAGCGGTCGATGTGCAGCGTGGCTTCAGGGTGGAAGGTAATGTAGGTGGCACCGGCTTCGATGAAGTCACCGACGATGCGGTCCACCGGGCTGACCATCAGGTGCGCGTCGATCGGCGCGGTGATGCCGTACTTGCGCAGCGCCGCGCAGACCATCGGGCCGATGGTCAGGTTGGGTACGTAGTGGTTGTCCATGACATCGAAGTGCACGATGTCGGCCCCGGCGGCCAGAACGTTGTCCACTTCCTCACCCAGGCGGGCGAAGTCGGCGGAGAGAATCGACGGAGCAATAGCGAAGGGCTGCATGACGCACCTGTTTTGAGCGAAATCACGATGGCGCGCATTGTATACCTCAAGATTTGGCGCGCCCACCGTGACCGTCGATCAATACGCCGCGCGGTAGATCTTCTCGATGTCGCTGGCGGTCAGCTTGCGTGGGTTGTTGCGCATCAACCGCTCGATCCCCACGGCCTCCAGGGCCATGGAGGGAATCACGTCCTCGGTCACGCCCAGGCTACTCAGGCCCTGGGGGATTTCCACGGCGGCGCACAAGGCAACCATGGCTTCCACGGCTTCGTCGGCGGCCTCCATATCGCTCAGGTGGCCAGTCCTGATACCCATGGCTTCGGCGATGTCACGCATGCGCTCGACGCACGCCATTTTGTTCCACGCCATGACGTACGGCAGTAACAATGCATTGGCGACGCCGTGAGAAACGTGAAAGCGCCCACCTAATGGATAGGCCAGCGCGTGCACCGCGCCAACCCCGGCATTGCCGAAGGCCATGCCGGCCATCAGGCTGGCCGTGGCCATGTCCTCACGGGCCTGCAGATGGGCGGGGTTGGCATAGGCCTTGGGCAACGCCCGACTGATCAGCTTGACTGCACCGATAGCCAGGGCGTCGGTGATCGGCGACGCATTGAGCGACAGGTAGGCCTCGATGGCATGGACCAGCGCGTCGACACCACTGGACGCCGTTACGCCACGGGGGCACGTGAGGGTCATCTGTGGGCTGACCAGCGCCACGTCCGGCAACAGAAAATCGCTGACGATGCCTTTTTTCAGTTGCGCGGCCTTGTCGGAGAGGATCGCCACGTTGGTGACTTCCGAACCGGTACCGGCTGTGGTGGGGATGGCAATCATGGGCGGGCCTTTGCGCGGCACCTGATCGACGCCGAACATATCTTGCAACTCACCGTGGTACCCGGCATAGACGCCCACGCACTTGGCGATGTCGATGGCACTGCCGCCGCCCAAACCGATCAGGCCATCATGACCACCGTCGCGGTAGGCTTGCATGCAATCCTCGACGATAGCGATTTCCGGGTCCGGCATGACCCGGTCGAAAATCTCGTAGTCGCGTCCGCCCAGATGTTGCAGGGCCAGCTCCACGGTGCCGGACTGGACCAACGCCGCATCGGTCACGATCAGCGGGTTGTCGACGTCCAGGCGCGTCAACTCGGCGGCCAGTTGCTCGATGGCAGCGGCACCGGTGATCAGTTTATGGGCGATCTTGAATGAGGAAAGACTCATGTGCGCGGCCTCTTGTTCGAGTGTGGGCTGGCACAAGAATAGCTCGGTATTGGGGGTTGTCTGCTATTCAGCTTATGAATACACCGCAACCCCATTGTGGGAGCGGGCTTGCTCGCGAATACGGCGGCACATTCAACATTTATGTCGACTGGCACACCGCATTCGCGAGCAAGCCCGCTCCCACACTGGATCCATGTAAGACGTTATACCTGGGCCGTGCGCAACTTCTCGCTACGCCCACGCAACCACTCCAGGGTCAGCAGCAGGATCACCGAGAAGGCAATCAGCAGCGTCGCCGCCGCGGCGATGGTGGGGCTGAGGTTTTCGCGAATGCCGCTGAACATCTGCCGGGGTAACGTTGCCTGCTCGGGACCGGCCAGGAACAGGGTCACCACCACTTCATCGAACGACGTCGCGAAAGCGAACAGGGCCCCGGAGATCACGCCCGGGGCGATCAACGGCAGGGTAACCCGACGAAACGCCGTCAGGGGCGAAGCCCCGAGGCTGGCGGCGGCGCGGACCAGGTTGTGATTGAACCCCTGCAAGGTCGCCGACACCGTGATGATGACGAACGGTACACCCAGTACGGCATGGACCACGATCAGCGAGAGGAAACTGTTGCCCAACCCCAGCGGTGCGAAGAACAGATAGCTGGCCACACCGATGATTACCACCGGCACCACCATGGGCGAAATCACCAGGGCCATCACCAGCGCCTTGCCCGGGAAGTCACCGCGGGTCAGCCCGATGGCCGCCAGCGTGCCAAAGATCATCGCCAGCAACGTCGCCGCCGGCGCCACGATGATGCTGTTTTTCAGCGCCCGCATCCATTCGGCCGAGGCGAAGAAATCGTGGTACCACTGCAGCGAGAAACCTTGCAACGGGTACACCAGGAAACTGCCGGAGTTGAACGACAGCGGAATGATCACCAGCACCGGCAGGATCAGGAACAACAGGATCAGCCCGCAGAGCGTGCGCAAGGTGTAGAACCACACCCGTTCGACGGGAGACATGTAAGGACTCAGCATTTCGATCTCCCCTTAGCTCAGGCGCAGGCGACTGGCGCCCACCAGCCGGTTGTAAATCAGGTAAAGCACGACGGTCGCCAGCAACAGCAGCCCGCCGAGCGCCGTGGCCATGCCCCAGTTGATACTGGTGTTGGTGTAGAACGCGACGAAATAGCTGACCATCTGGTCGTTCGGGCTGCCCAGCAGCGCCGGCGTGATGTAGTAGCCGATGGCAAGAATGAACACCAACAGGCAACCGGCGCCGACACCGGCATAGGTCTGCGGGAAATACACCCGCCAGAAACTGGCGAACGGATGGCAGCCCAGGGAAATCGCCGCCCGCATGTAGGTGGGCGAGATGCCCTTCATCACGCTGTAGATTGGCAGGATCATGAACGGCAGCAGGATATGGACCATGGAGATATAGACACCGGTGCGGTTGAACACCAACTCCAGGGGCTTATCGATGATGCCCATGGCCATCAGGCCACTGTTGATCAGGCCGCCCGACTGCAGCAGCACGATCCACGCTGCGACTCGCACCAGGATCGAGGTCCAGAACGGTAGCAACACCAGGATCATCAACAGGTTGCTTTGGCGCGACGGCAGGTTCGCCAGCAGGTAGGCCAGCGGATAGGCCAGCACCAGGCAGATCGCGGTGATGACCAGGCCCATCCAGAACGTACGGGTGAAAATATCCAGGTAAATCGCCTGGTCGGGAGTCGCCGGGGCCAGTTCCCCCAGGTCATCGATGCGATGGTCGACAGCCGCCAGCAGGTAATACGGGGTGACGTTGCTGGTGTTGCGGCGGACCACCTGCCAGTACGCCGGGTCACCCCAACGCTCATCGAGGTTTTCCATGGCTTCTTTATAGGAAGCCGGCTCGGTGGCAAACGGCAACGCCCGAGCAGTCTTGGTCAGCAGGCTGCGATAGCCGGCCAGCTCCATGTTCAGGCGCTTGGACAAGTCGCCCAGGGTCTGATTCTTGCGGGCTTCGGCCAGGTCTTCACTGGCAGCCTTGTACACCGGCTCGCCCGGCAAACCGCGTCCGTCCCAGGCCGCGACGGCAGCGACCGTGCGAGGCATGGCGCCCACCACTTCCGGGTTGCTGACGCTTTTGAACAGCAGCGCCACGATCGGCACCAGGAACACCAGCAACAGAAACAGCACCAGCGGCGCAATCAAGGCCTGGGCCTTCCAGCGGTTGACCCGCTCGGCGCGCTTGAGCCGTTGCTTGAGGGTGGGGCTGGTGCCCGCGTTCAGTGGAACGGCGATGGCCATGGCGAACTCCGCAAATCTTTTTATCGTTACAGGGGCGGTGGGCCGCCTCTGTTCTTTTAAAACCGTGCTCGCTGAACTGATCGTTCCCACGCTCTGCGTGGGCATGCATCCAGTGACGCTCTGCGTCACAGAGGACGCGGAGCGTCCTGGGCGGCATTCCCACGCAGAGCGTGGGAACGATCCATGTCAGCGGTTATTTGGCCGCCCAGGAGTTGAAGCGCTGCTCCAGTTGCTCACCGTTGTCAGCCCAGAAGCTGACGTCGATCTGCACCTGGTTGGCGATGTTTTCCGGGGTGGTCGGCATGTCTTTCAGGACATCCTTGGCCAGCAACGGCACAGCCTGGGTATTGGCCGGGCCGTAGGCGATGTTTTCCGAGTAGGTCTTCTGCTGCTGCGGTGCAACCGAGAAGGCGATGAATTTCTTCGCCGCTTCGGCGCGGGTCTTGTCCAGGCCGCGCGGGATGGCCCAGGCGTCGAAGTCGTAGATGCCGCCGTTCCACACCACTTTCAGGTTGCTTTCTTTCTGTACCGCGGCGATCCGGCCGTTGTAGGCCGAACTCATGACCACGTCACCGGAAGCCAGGTATTGCGGCGGCTGGGCGCCGGCTTCCCACCACTGGATATTCGGCTTGAGCTCGTCGAGCTTCTTGAACGCACGGTCCTGGCCATCCTTGCCGGCCAGCACTTTGTAGACGTCTTTCGGCGCTACGCCGTCGGCCATCAGGGCGAATTCCAGGGTGTACTTGGCACCTTTGCGCAGGCCGCGCTTGCCCGGGAATTGCTTGGTGTCCCAGAAGTCTGCCCAACTGGTCGGCGCGGTCTTCAGTTTGTCGGCGTTGTAGGCCAGCACGGTCGACCACACGAAGAAACCTACGCCGCAAGGCTGGATGGCGCCCTTGACGTAATCTTCGGTCTTGCCGAACAGGGCCGGGTCCAGTTGCTCGAACAGGTCTTCGTCACAACCACGGGACAATTCCGGAGACTCGACTTCCACCAAGTCCCAGGAAACGCTCTTGGTGTCGACCATGGCCTTGACCTTGGCCATTTCGCCGTTGTATTCGCCAGCCACGATCTTGCCATTGCCGGCCGCTTCCCACGGTGCGTAGAAGGCTTTGACCTGAGCCGCCTTGTTCGCCCCGCCGAAAGACACCACGGTCAGGTCCGGGCCCGCCGCCATCGCGCTTGCCGCACCCATCATGCCCAGTGTCAGGGCTGTGAACTTCAGGGATCTCAACATTTATTGTTCTCTCCACGTGCAGGGTTGGTGTTGGTACAGCAGTGGGCGATCAATTCGCCTCTAGAAGGGGATCGAGCGCACGCACATGCTCGACTTGCCAGCCAAGCGGAACCACGTCGCCGACGGCGAGCGCAGGATCGAGCTCGGCAATCGGTTGCTTCACGAAGAAGTCGTTCTTGCCGCAGACTTCCAGGCGAACCCGGACGTGGTCGCCCAGATAGATGAATTCCGCCACCCTCCCTGAGAAGCGGTTGACACATTGTTCGCTGACGCCGTTGAGGCTCACCCGCTCCGGACGGATCGACAGGGTCACCGGCTCGCCGGGCTGACCGACATTCACCGCCAGGGCCTCGACTTTCTCGCCGCGCGCCAGCTCCACCAGACAACGATCGCCGGTGTGGCTGTGCAGGCGACCGTTGAGACGGTTGTTTTCACCGATGAAGTTGGCGACGAAAGTGTTTTTCGGCTCTTCATACAGGGTGCGCGGTGGAGCGATCTGCTGGATTTCGCCCTGGTGGAACACCGCCACACGGTCGGACATGGTCAAGGCTTCGCCCTGGTCGTGGGTCACGTAGACCACGGTCACGCCAAGGCGCTGGTGCAGGTGCTTGATTTCCATCTGCATGTGTTCACGCAATTGCTTGTCCAGCGCCCCCAGGGGTTCGTCCATCAGCACCAACTGCGGCTCGAACACCAGCGCCCGGGCCAGGGCCACCCGTTGTTGCTGGCCGCCGGACAACTGCGCCGGGTAGCGTTGGGCGAAGCTGTCCAACTGGACCATGCTCAAGACACGCTTGACCCGATCGCTCACGTCGCTCTTGTTCAGGCCTCGCACGGTCAGCGGGAAAGCAAGGTTCTCGGCGACAGTCATGTGCGGGAACAAGGCGTAGTTCTGAAACACCATGCCGATGTCGCGCTTGTGCGGCGGCACATTGTTGATCGAGCGCCCGGCCAGCAGGATCTCGCCGGCGGTTGGGGTTTCAAACCCGGCGAGCATCATCAGGCTGGTGGTCTTGCCGGAGCCGGAAGGCCCGAGCAGGGTCAGGAATTCGCCTTTGCGAATGTCCAGGTTGAGGTCTTTGACGATCAGGTTCTCGCCGTCGTAGCTCTTCTGCACACCACGAAAGCTGACCAGCACATCGCTGGTCCCCGCGCTTGAATCGACCTGGCTCATACCCGCACCTTTTGTTTTGATGACTGCTTGTGAATCAAGCCTAGTGGACCCAGGGGTCCGCGCAAATCGGGGCGCAGGAGAGAATCGCCTCAGCCGGATGGAAGAGTCGGGGTAGGGATCGCCCTACAAGGATGGCGGGATTGGGTAAGTGCGGCGGCGCGTTTTAAGCGGCAAGCGGCAAGCAGGGGCAAAAAGCGCTGTCGGGGTGTGTCGCAAATGGATATGCCGACACAAAACCCTGTGGGAGCGGGCTTGCTCGCGAATACGGCGGACAGTCAATACAGATGTAACTGAAGCACCGCATTCGCGAGCAAGCCCGCTCCCACAAGGGGAAACTGCGGTGGGGCTCAGAGCAACTTGTGCTCCATTGCATATTTCACCAACTCCGCCAATGAGGTGATGTTGAGTTTCTGCATCAGCCGCGCCTTGTGGGTGCTGATGGTCTTGCTGCTCAGGGCCAGTTGCTGGGCGATGTCGTTGACGTTGGCGCCCTGGGCCAGGCGTTCGAAGACTGAGAATTCACGCTCGGACAGCAGCGAGTGCAGCGGTCGCGTGTCCGTCAGGCCGACTTCGAAGACCATGCGGTCGGCCAGGTCCGGGTCGATGTAGCGCCCGCCGGCCGCGACCTTGCGAATCGCCATGAGCAGCAGGGCCGGGTCGCTGTCCTTGGTGGCGTAGCCCGCGGCACCGACCTTCAGGGCACGGGCGGCCATTTGCGCCTCGTCATGCATCGACAGCACCAGGATGGCCGGCGGATTGTTCAACGCACGGATCCGCGGGATCGCCTCGAGGCCGTTGACGCCCGGCATGGAGATATCCAGCAGCACCACTTCGCAGGGCACCTGGCGCAAGGTCTCGAGCAACTGTTCGCCATTGCTCGCCTCTCCCACCACCAGCAGATCCTTGGCCAGGCCAATCAACTGCTTGATGCCTTCGCGGACGATGGTGTGGTCTTCGGCTACCAGTACACGGATCACATTACTCTCCAGATTCAGGATCTCATCGCGAGCTGGCTCGCGATAGCGTCAGCCCAGGCAACCCAAACCATCAGGCCTCATTCAACGGCACCCGCACCGACAGGGTGGTGCCCTCCCCCGGCTCGCTTTCCAGGGTCAACTGTCCACCCATGATCAGTACCCGTTCACGCATGCCGACCAAGCCAAAGGACGTTGGCCGGCTCGTATCGGCAATAAATCCTACACCGTCGTCACTGACAGTCAGACATAAATCAGCGCCTTGCTGAACCAGCGTCAACTCCACAGTATGCGCCTGGGCATGGCGCATCACGTTGGTCAGTGCCTCCTGGAGAATCCGAAACAGACCGATGGCCTTGGCGTCGCTCAGGGGCGGCAGGTTGTCCGGCACCTGCACCAGGCAAGGAATCTGCGTTCGCGCCTCGAAGCGCCGGGCCTGCCATTCGATGGCCGAGGCGATGCCAGCATCCAGGATTGGCGGGCGCAACGCCGTCGCCACGTCCCGCACCAGCTGGAACAACTGAGCAATCAGGCGCTTCATGCTGTTAAGTCGCTCATGCAGGCCCGGGTCGAGTTGCGCGTAGGCCAATTCACACATGGAAGTTTCAAGCTTCAATACGGTCAGCATCTGGCCCAACTCGTCGTGGACCTCCCGGGCAATCCGCGCTTTTTCCTCTTCCCGCACGCTTTCCAGGTGCGCCGACAACTCGCGCAACTGCTCCCGGGAACTGGCCAATTCCAGTTCGATGCGCTTGCTGTCGGTGATGTCCCAGACGATACCGTCCCAGACATAGGCGCCATCCTCGAGGCGCCGAGTGATCGCCTTGATCTCGGCCCAACGCTCCTGGCCTTCGCGGGTCAGGATACGGCCCTGCCATGCCCAGTCACTGTCGGTATCCAGCGCCTGGTCCTGGGTGCGGCGGTAATCGGCCTTGTCCTGCGGATGCACCAGACTACGCAGCCCGGTGTCGCTGCGGGCCAGGGTTGCAGGGGAATACCCCACCAGGCTTTCGCTGCCTTCGCTGATGTAGGCAAAGTCGATCTGGCCGGTCACCGGCGCCCGCTCCAGGCGAAAGACCAGGCCCGGCACATTGGCGGCGATGCCTTGCAGCCGCGCCTCGCTTTCGCGCAACGCTGCCAGCGCACGTCGGCGCTCGGTCACATCATTGAGGTAGACCACCAGGTATTCGGCGTCGCGAAAACGCAGGAAGCTCAGGGAAACGTCGGTCGGCAGGATGCTGCCATCGGCTCGCACGCACTCGGTTTCGAAGCTCAGCGGCCCCTCTTCACTGGCCCGGGCGCGCTTCCACAGGTTCAACCAGCGGTCCATGTGCAAGCCCGGCTCGAAGTCGATCAAGGGCCGCTCGATGATGGCGCCCGGGGCATAGCCGAGCATGGTTTCGGCCGCTCGGTTGGCATAACGCACGTGGCTGTCCCAATTGACCCACAGGATGCCGACCGTGCTTTGATCGATGGAGAACTGGGTCAGGCGCAAGGCTTCTTCGCTGGCTGCACGCTGGGCGATGTCCTCCCTCGCGACACGCAGACGGCGCTCCAGTGCGCCTTGCTGGCGGCGCTGCCAGAACACGATGGCGACGCTGCTGAGCAGCAGGACCAGGATCAACAGGGTCAGGTTCTGCCAGAAACCCGGGGTCTCGGTCAGGCGCGGGTATTTTGGCTTGAGCCAACGGCTGTGCAGCTGCTCCAGCTCCTTGGCCGGGATTGCCTGCAACCCTCTGTCGATGATTTCTGCCAGCTCCGGCCAGTCCCGGCGTGTGGCAACCCGTAGTAACTGCGGCAGGCCAATGTCGCCCACCACCGCCAGCTCGGCGAATTCGGGTTCGACCATCAACCTGCCCAGTTGCGCCTCGTCGACCACCGCGTACCGGGCCTGCTGGGTCAGCAGCAATTGCAGGGCCTCGCGCTCCATCGGCACGCCTTGCAGGTTCAGCGTCGGGTAGTTGCTGCGCAGGTAATCGGCCGTCGCACTGGGCATGCGCACCGCAACGCGGGCCTGGGCGTCGAGTTTTTCCAACTCCACCCCCTCGGCGCCTTTCTGCGCGCCGACGATCAATTGCGGCACGCGCATGTAGGGATCGGAAAACTGCCAGAGCTTGAGCCCGCCCCGGGATTGGGTCAGGCCCGGAGCGACGTCCACCTCGCCGGCACGCACCGCGGCTTCCAGTTGCGCCACGTCCTGGAAGTTGCGCCAGGTCAGCTCGACGTTCAACGCCTTGCCCAGCCACTGCATCAACTCGACATTGGTGCCGGACAAACGCTGCAAGCGCCGGTCGTATTGCGCATAGGGCGCCTGCAAGACCAGGCCGACCCGCCATTGCGGATGTTGCACCAGCCATTGGCGCTGCCCTGCATTCAATTGCACCCCAGGCGTCGACGGCGCGGGCGCGGCCCACGCCATCAAGGGAAGCCATAAACAGCCGATAACCCACAGGCAGCAAAAACGCATCATTGAAGTCTCACGCACTGACAAATACTGACCAACCCATTAGGCTGCCGGAAATACTTCTGGTCATGGAATATCCGATGCCCTCTGTTTATCGCCTGGCGTTGCCAGCATTGTGCCTATCGCTGATCCTGCCAAGTGCCTTTTCTGTCCAGGCCAGCGAAACGCCCCCCGCCGCCGAGCAACCTGCCGAGGCAAAACCTGTCGAGCGCCAGCCTTTGCTCGAGCGTAGCCAGGAAGAAGCGGCCGCACTTGGACGAAAACTCCCGCCCCAGGAACAGCAACAGTTGCAGACCGGCAGCGACACTTTCCTGGCACTGTGGAAACCGGCCAACACCAGTGATCCCAGAGGCGCGGTCATTATCATCCCCGGTGCCGGCGAAACCGCTGACTGGCCTCAAGTCGTCGGCCCATTACGCAAAAAATTGCCCGATGTTGAATGGAGCAGCCTGAGTATCACCCTGCCGGACCTGCAAAGCGATGTCATCGCACCGCGCGTGGTGGAAGCCGCGCCCGAGACCAAGCCGGCCGATACGGCTGCCGCGGCACCGGACGCGACCACTTCGGCGCCGATCGAACAGGTCGCCGGCGGCGAAGCCGATGCGGTGGATCCGGTCGTTGCGCAAACCGAAGAAGAACATGCCAAGGCCGACGCCGAGCGCATCTTCGCCCGCATTGATGCGGCGCTGGCCTACGCCGAACAGCAAAGCGCACGCCGTATCGTGCTGCTGGGCCATGGCACCGGCGCCTATTGGGCCGCACGTTACTTGAGTGAAAAGCAGCCTTCGCAAGTCGAACGCTTCGTGATGGTAACTGCGCAGACTCCGGTCACTGCCAAGCCCGGCCTGGCCGAACTGACCCCGACCTTGAAACTGGCGACCGCCGATATTTTCTACATGGACAAACCGCTGGATCGCAACGCGGCGCTGGAGCGCTTGCAGGCGAGCAAACGCTTGAAAGGTTCGACCTTCAGCCAGGTGTCCCTCAAGGCCCTGCCGAACCCGGCGGCGGAGCAGGAACAGCTGTTTCGTCGGGTTCGGGGTTGGTTGAATCCGCAGAAGGTGGGGGAGTAAGGCTTACTGCTGGCCAAGCCGAAGACTGACTTTGTGGCGAGGGGATTTATCCCCGCCGGGTTGCGCAGCAACCCTAAAACCCGCGCAACAACACAATCTGATAGCGAGCGCTGCGCACTCGAGCGGGGATAAATCCCCTCGCCACAATAAATCCCCTCGCCACAGTTTTTCCCCTCCTTATCTACTGTTATCCCTTCTAGCGAAAATCCCGCCGCTCGCGAATCAACCGATAGGCGTTATGCAGCTCTCGGGTTTTGTCGGTGGCTTCACGCACCTGCAAGGCCGTCGCTCCGCTGCCGGCAATCTTGTCCGGGTGATGGCGGCTGAGCAGTCGCCGGTAAGCCCGCTTGATCTGCGACGGTTCGCTGGTGGCCGAAACCCCCAGCAAGCGCAAGGCCTCCTGATAGGTCACGCCGGCGTTGGGCCGCGACAGTTTCTGCGGTTCATAATCAGCCGCCAGCGCCTGGACCTGTTGCGGCGTCCAGCCCAACCAGCGGCCCCATTGGGCAACCAGTTCCCGCTCGCCGACACCGGCACGCCCATCGGCCCAGACCATCCGCCAACAGGCGCGCAATACCCCTTCAGCCGCATGGGGCTGGACGGCCAGGCGACGCATATAACCGCGCAACCGATCGTTTCCGGACTTGCCCCGGTTGAACGCCGCGATCGCCCGGCGCTGCGCCGATTCACTCAAGTCCAACGCCCGCATCTCCTGGCGAGCCTGCTGGATGTGGCCATCGACCACGCGCCCATCGCATTTGGCCAGACGCCCGAGCAATACAAACAACAACTCATCGTTGCGCAACGCCGGGCGCCCGCCCAGCCGTTCGCGTATTTGCGCCCAGCCCTGCAAGTTCAGGCGCCGGTCCAGCGCCTGCCCCAACAACGCGCCAAGCATGGCCCCCGGAATGCTGGCGATGGCAAAGCCCGCCCCGGCTCCAATCAGAGTCCCTGGCCACCACATATCAACCGCTCGCTTCTATCAAGGTTTCGACCTGCGCCAACCGTTCATGGGTGCCGACATCGACCCAATGCCCTTTCAGGTGCTCGCCACTGACGCTCCCCTCGGCCATAGCCGTACGCAACAGCGGTGCAAGCTTGAAGGCACCGCCTGTGCAACCGTCGAACAACCGTGGGTGCAGGACGGCGATGCCGCTATAGGTCAGGTTGTCGGCAGGCGTTCGCCCATCGTGAACTTTTCCGTCGGCCAGAATGAAATCGCCGTTCGGGTGATGCTCCGGATTATCGACAAGCACCAGGTGCGCCAGCCCTTTGAGCGGCCTGCGCAACGCGCTGAAATCGTAGTCGGTCCAGATATCGCCATTGACCACCACAAACGCGTCATCGCCCAGCAACGGCAAGGCCCGGAAAATCCCTCCCCCGGTCTCCAGCGGCTCGCCTTCAGGTGAAAACCGAATGCTCACGCCAAAACCCGAACCGTCCCCCAGGTGATCTTCGATCTGCTGGCCGAGCCAGGCGTGATTGATCACGATCTCGCTGAACCCGGCCTTGGCGAGCGCCCGCAAGTGGTATTCGATCAAGGGAACGCCACCCACGCGAATCAACGGCTTTGGCGTGGTGAGGGTCAGGGGGCGCATGCGCTCGCCCTTGCCCGCCGCCAGGATCATTGCCTTCATTCTGTTGCTCCGGCCGACTGCCGCAGGCTGCCAAGCAGCTCATCGAGCGGTGCCAGTTCAGGACGCCGGGCAATGACCGCTTCTATATAAGCAAAGAAACGCGGCACATCGCCGAGGTAACGAGGTTTGCCATCACGGTGGCAAATGCGCGCGAAGATCCCGATGACCTTGAGGTGACGCTGCACGCCCATCAAGTCGCTGGCCCGCAGGAAATCCTCGAGATCGGGCTGGACAGGAATGCCAAGGGCGCCTGCCTGCTGCCAGTAACGCTCCAGCCAGCCGCGCACACGCGCCTCGGGCCAACTGAGGAAGGCATCCTTGAACAGGCAGGTCACGTCGTAGGTCACCGGGCCATAGACCGCATCCTGAAAGTCCAGCACACCGGGGTTCGGTGCGCTGAGCATCAGGTTGCGCGGCATGTAGTCGCGGTGCACCAGCACTTTGGGCTGGGCCAGGGCGCTGTCGATCAACAGCTCGCTGGCCTGTTGCCAGAGTTGCTGCTGGGCCGGATCGAATTCGATGCCCAGCTCGCGCTTGACGTACCACTCGGGAAACAATTCCAGCTCCCGACGCAGCAACGCGACATCGTAGCTCGGCAACGGCGCGACCATTGGCAGTTGCTGGAAAGCCAACAAGGCTTGCAAGGCATCGCCGAATAAATCGTCGGCATTTTCGCTGTCGATCACGTCCAGGTAGGTCTGATTGCCCAGGTCATTGAGCAAAAGAAAGCCGCGTTCAAGGTCTTCAGCATAAATTTTCGGCACGTTGATGCCGGATTTAGCCAATAAAAAAGCAATATCCACGAAGGGTTTGCAGTTTTCCTGGGGCGGTGGCGCATCCATTACGATCAAACTGCGGCCCTCGCCTTCCCAGCGGAAATACCGCCGGAAACTCGCGTCACTGCTGGCGGCGGTCAACGTGGCCGGGGGTACGGTGCCCCAGCCCTGTTGAGTGAAAAGGATCGGCAGCTGTTCATCGAGCCAAACTTTCAGGTGTTGCAAGCGTACATCTTGGTCGGGCATTGCAAGGGTCTCCGACGGCGCTAGCCGTCAAGCGGGTCATGCTTTATTATCCAGCATCTTTTTCAGACCATCGAGAGGCGTGCGGCCCACACCGCGGGCAGATGGCACGCAGGAAGCCCGGACTAATAAGATGGCATTGAAATCCCCCGCGTTTCGTAAAAAATTTCCGTTGCTGGTCACCGGCAGTCTGCTGGCCCTGCAACCCCTGGCCTCTTCATTCGTCGTCGCGGCGCAGCAGTATGACTGCTCCGTCTCCGCTTCGGGTGCCTGGGACTGTGCGCCCAAGACGCCGGCCGCCGCGTTGCCGCCACGCCCCGTGCATGACGGCAGTGCGGTTTCCGACAGCGGCGCGGCGCCAGCCGACAGCAGCTCGGGCGAGGAAGCCGGCGAAAAGCCGATGCTCGTTACCGAAGCCAAGGGCCGCGGCCTGAAGTCGCGCAGTGCAGACTACAGCCACCTGGATTGGGTTCCACGCGAGAACCTCACCCCGGCGCAACTGGCTGAAACCGGTCCTTACTGCGCCGGTGCCTATATCGAGCCAACGCGTCCTGGCATGAATGACAAGACCGCCAAGAGCGATGCGCCCACGTTCCTCGGTGCCAAGGCTTCACGCTATCAGCAGGAAGAACAGGTGGCGACCCTGGCCGGTGACGTGGTCATGCGCCAGGGCAGCATGCAGGTCGAGGCCGACGAGGCCAGCCTGTACCAGGCCGAGAACCGTGGCGAGCTGAGCGGCAACGTACGGGTTCGCGACAACGGTGCGCTGATCGTCGGCGACCATGCCGATGTACAGCTGGACACCGGCGAAGCCAAGGTCGACAACGCCGAATACGTGATGCACAAATCGCGCATCCGCGGTAACGCGCTGTACGCCAAGCGTGCCGAGAACGCGATCATCCGCCTCAAGGACGGTACGTACACCACGTGCGAACCGGGCAGCAACGCCTGGACGCTCAAGGGCAACAACATCACCCTGAACCCGGCCACCGGCTTCGGCACCGCGACCAACGTGACGCTGCGCGTCAAGGACTTCCCGGTCCTGTACACGCCGTACATCTACTTCCCGATCGACGACCGTCGCCAGTCCGGCTTCCTGCCGCCGACCATAGGCAGCGGCAGCGACACCGGCTTCCTGCTGGTCACCCCGTACTACTTCAACCTGGCGCCGAACTACGACGCCACGTTGTACCCACGCTACATGAGCAAGCGCGGCCTGTTGATGGAAGGCGAGTTCCGCTACCTGACCAAGTCCAGCGAAGGTCAGTTCGGCGCGGCGTACCTCAACGATGAAGATGATGAGCGCAGCGGGCAGAGCGATTACGACAAGACCCGCTACATGTACAACTGGCAGCACAAGGGCGGCCTCGATTCCCGCGTGCTGACAGAAGTCGACTACACCAAGATCAGCGATCCGTACTATTTCCAGGATCTTGAAAGCGATCAGATTGGTATCGAGTCCAATGATTACGTCAATCAGCAAGGCGCAGTCAGCTATCGCGGCGACAGCTACACGGCGCGGGTGAATGCCCAGGCCTACCAGATGGCAACGATTTCGAAGATCACCCCTTACAACCGCTTGCCTCAGATCACCTTCATCGGTGAGCTGCCGCAACACCCGTATGGACTGGACCTCGCCTACAAAACAGAGCTGGTGCGGTTCGATCGTGATCTGCGGACCGGCGCCTACACTGACGAAGACGGTAACTCCGAGCCAAGGCTGGACTCCAACGTTCGCGGACTGGCACGGGCCAACGGTACTCGCCTGAATCTGGCGCCGGTAATGAGCCTGCCGATGGAAGCCACCTACGGCTTCATCACGCCGTCGCTCAAATACCAATACACCCAATACGATTTGGATCTGGACGGCACTGGCAAATCCCAGATCGCCGCGCAATCCGCCGAGACGGATCGTCTGCGCGGCACGTACAGCGGCAGCCAGAGCCGCGGCGTCCCAATCGCCAGCATCGATAGCGGCCTGTATTTCGACCGTGATACCCAGTGGTTCGGCACCAACTATCGCCAAACTCTGGAACCACGCCTGTTCTATCTCTACGTACCTGAGAAAGACCAGAGCGATATCCCTGTGTTCGACACCGGTGAGTACACCTTCAGCTACTCCTCGCTGTTCCGTGACAATCGTTTTTCGGGCTCCGACCGTGTCGGCGACGAGAACAAACTGTCGCTGGGCATAACCAGCCGCTGGATCCAAGAAAACGGTTTCGAACGCCAGCGCATCAGCGTCGGCCAGGCCTTGTACTTCAAGGATCGCGAAGTCCAGTTGCCGGGCATCGACTTCAATACGCGCGAAGACGCCAAATCGGATGTATCGCCTTACGCCCTGGAATATGAGTTCCGCTGGAACCGCGATTGGCGCACCACGGCTACCTACAACTGGGACCCGGACACTCGCAGCCCTCGCTCGGGTAGCGCGATGTTCCACTACCAGCCTGAAGACAACCCGAACAAGGTCATCAACGCCGGTTATCGCTATCGCAACGACCAGGTCCGTTACGACCAGACTACGGGTCAATGGTCCGTGGGCGGTGGCGACTACGGTACGCCTGGCCAGCCTGGCTACGTGAAGGACTACTACAAGATCCAGCAGCACGACTTCTCGGTCATCTGGCCGATCGTGCCGCAGTGGAACGCGATCAGCCGCTGGCAGTATGACTACAACCGCAACCGTACCCTGGAAGCCTTCGGTGGTTTCGAATACGACAACTGCTGCTGGAAATTGCGCCTGATCAACCGTTACTGGGTCGACTACGAAGAGTTCAGTCAAGCCGCCCCGGAAAACGAAAAAGGCGACCACGGCGTCTTCCTCCAAATTGTTCTGAAGGGACTCGGCGGCCTTACCGGCGCCAAGGTAGAGAGTTTCCTCGACAAAGGCATCCAAGGTTATCGTGAACGTGAAGACCAAGCTTTCTGATTGTCTGCGCCCGCTGATGCTGGGCGCGCTGTTCCTGGGTACCGCGGCCAACGCCGCGGTACAGCCCATCGACAAGGTCGTGGCCATCGTCGACAACGACGTGGTCATGCAGAGCCAGCTGGACCAGCGCGTCCATGAAGTGCAGCAAACCATCGCCAAGCGCGGCGGTGGCCTGCCGCCTCCGGGTGTGTTGGACCAGCAAGTGCTCGAGCGCCTGATCGTCGAAAACCTGCAACTGCAGATCGGCGAGCGTTCCGGCATTCGCATTACCGATGAAGAACTGAACCAGGCTGTCGGCACCATTGCCCAGCGCAATAACATGAGCATCGACCAGTTCCGCGCCGCCCTGGCTCGCGACGGCCTCTCCTACGAGGACGCCCGCGATCAGATCCGTCGCGAAATGGTCATCAGCCGTGTGCGCCAGCGCCGTGTCGCCGAACGCATCCAGGTGTCGGAGCAGGAAGTGAAGAATTTCCTCGCCTCCGACCTGGGCAAGATGCAGCTTTCCGAAGAGCTGCACCTGGCGAACATCCTGATTCCTACTCCGGAAAGCGCCAACTCCGAAGCCATCCAGAGCGCTTATCGCCAGGCAATGGATGTCTACCAGCAGCTCAAGCAAGGCGCTGATTTCGGCCAGATGGCCATTGCCAAGTCGGGCAGCGACAACGCCCTGGAAGGCGGCGACATGGGCTGGCGCAAGCCCGCTCAACTGCCGCCTCCGTTCGACCGTGAACTGAGCGCCATGGCCGTGGGCGACATCACCCAGCCAGCACGCACCCCAGGCGGCTTCATTATCCTGAAAGTGCTGGAAAAACGCGGTGGCGGAACCCAGGTCCGTGACGAAGTGCATGTTCGCCACATCCTGATCAAGCCAAGCGAGATTCGCAGCGAAGCCGAGACCAAGCGCCTGGCGGAAAAACTCTACGACCGCATCGAAGCGGGCGAGGACTTCGCCGAACTGGCGAAGAGTTTCTCCGAAGACCCGGGGTCGGCCCTCAACGGCGGTGATCTGAACTGGGTTGACCCGAATGCACTGGTTCCCGAGTTCCGCCAGGTCATGGCCGATACGCCGCAAGGCCAACTGTCCAAGCCGTTCAAGAGCCCGTATGGCTGGCACGTACTGGAAGTCCTTGGCCGTCGCGCCACCGACAGCACCACCCAGGCACGCGAACAGCAGGCGATGACCGTATTGCGCAACCGCAAGTACGACGAAGAGCTGCAAACCTGGCTGCGTCAGATTCGCGACGAAGCCTACGTTGAAATCAAACTTCCTGGTGCAGACCAGGCAGCGCAGTGAAACCCAAGCGTTTCGCGCTGACACCCGGCGAACCAGCCGGCATCGGTCCCGACCTGTGCCTGCTGCTCGCCTCGCACCCCCAGCCGCACCCTCTGATTGCCATCACCAGTCGCGACCTGCTCCTTGAACGGGCCGCGCAACTGGGGGTGGTCGTCGACCTGTTGCCAGTGACACCGCAGGCCTGGCCGGATGCTCCGGCACCCGCCAACAGCCTGTATGTCTGGGATACGCCCTTGGGCGCCCCGGTCGTCACCGGGCAGTTGGACAAGGCCAACGCCGCGTTCGTCCTGCAAACCCTGACCCGCGCTGGCCAAGGCTGCCTGGACGGAACGTTCGCCGGCATGATCACCGCACCGGTGCACAAGGGCGTGATCAATGAATCCGGGATTGCCTTTTCCGGACACACCGAATTCCTGGCGGACCTGACCCACACCGCGCAAGTGGTGATGATGCTCGCCACCCGCGGCCTGCGTGTGGCCCTGGTGACCACTCACCTGCCCTTGCGGGACATCGCCGACGCCATCACCCCGGAACGCCTGGAGCGGGTCACGCGTATCCTGCACGCCGACCTCCAGGCAAAATTCGGCATCGCCCGGCCACGCATCCTGGTCTGCGGGCTCAACCCCCATGCCGGCGAAGGCGGTCACCTGGGCCGTGAAGAAATCGACATCATCGAACCCACTTTGGAGCGCTTGCGCAGCGAGGGCATGGACCTGCGTGGCCCGCTGCCTGCCGACACTCTGTTTACCCCCAAATATCTGGAGCACTGCGATGCGGTGCTGGCGATGTACCACGACCAGGGCCTGCCCGTGCTGAAGTACAAAGGCTTCGGCGCGGCAGTCAACGTGACGTTGGGGCTGCCGATCATCCGTACCTCCGTGGACCATGGCACCGCCCTGGACCTGGCCGGCAGCGGCAAGATCGATACCGGCAGCCTGCAGGTCGCCCTGGAAACCGCCTACCAGATGGCCGAGACCCATTTATGACCGAGCAATACCAACACCGCGCGCGCAAGCGCTTCGGCCAGAACTTCCTGCATGATGCCGGCGTGATCGATCGCATCCTGCGCTCCATCCGGGCCAAGCCCGACGACCGCCTGCTGGAAATCGGGCCGGGCCAGGGCGCCCTGACCGAGGGCCTGCTCGACAGCGGCGCGCAACTGGACGTGGTGGAACTGGACAAGGACCTGGTCCCGATCCTCAACCAACAGTTCGCCGGCAAGAGCAATTTCAACCTGCACCAGGGCGACGCATTGAAGTTCGACTTCAATAGCCTGAATGCCGCGCCGAACAGCCTGCGGGTGGTGGGAAACCTGCCGTACAACATCTCCACACCGCTGATCTTCCATCTGCTGAGCAACGCCAGCCTGATCCGCGACATGCACTTCATGTTGCAGAAAGAAGTGGTCGAGCGCCTCGCCGCCGGCCCTGGCGGTGGCGATTGGGGCCGCCTGTCGATCATGGTCCAGTACCATTGCCGGGTCGAACACCTGTTCAACGTCGGTCCGGGTGCATTCAACCCGCCACCGAAAGTCGATTCGGCCATCGTCCGCCTGGTACCTCATGCCGTCCTGCCGCACCCGGCCAAGGATCATCGCCTACTGGAGCGGGTGGTGCGCGAAGCGTTCAACCAACGCCGCAAAACCTTGCGCAACACCTTGAAACTGTTGCTCAGCAGCGCCGAAATCGAAGCCGCCGGCGTCGACGGCAGCCTGCGCCCCGAGCAGCTGGACCTGGCAGCTTTCGTACGCCTGGCCGACAAGCTCAGCGAACAGGTCGCTCCGCAAGCCGACGCCAGCTGAACGGGTGACAAGCGCTATCGGGCAGTACGCCAGTCTGGTCTACTACCCGATACTTGGCCTAGACTGATCTCCTGAGTCGCGCCCGCGTCCCGCTTCGTTTTTAAGGCCTTATTTGCATGTCTGATCCTCGTTATCAGGTCGACGTCAGCGTCACCACCCGTTTTCTGGCAGAACAGTCGCAACCCGAGCATGACCGCTTCGCCTTCGCCTACAGCATTACCGTGCGCAACAACGGCTCCTTGCCAGCCAGGCTGCTGTCGCGGCACTGGGTCATCACCGATGGCGACGGCCATGTCGAAGAAGTGCGTGGTGAAGGCGTTGTCGGCCAGCAGCCGTTGATCGACGCCGGTAAAAGCCACAGCTACAGCAGCGGGACCGTGATGACCACCAAGGTCGGCACCATGCAGGGTACCTACCAGATGCTGGCCGAGGACGGCACACGCTTCGACGCCGTCATCAAGCCCTTTCGCCTGGCCGTGCCCGGAGCGCTGCACTAATGGCCACGTATGCGGTCGGCGACCTGCAAGGCTGCCTCGATCCGCTCAAATGCCTATTGGAACGCGTCGCCTTCGATCCCCAGAAAGACACGCTGTGGCTGGTGGGTGACCTGGTCAACCGTGGCCCGCAATCCCTTGATACGCTGCGCTTTCTCTACGGCATCCGCCAGTCGCTGGTGTGCGTGCTCGGCAACCACGACCTGCACCTGCTGGCCGCCTGGCAGAACATCGAGCGCCTGAAAAAATCCGACACCTTGAAGGAAATCCTCGACGCCCCCGATTGCGTTGAGCTGCTGGAGTGGCTGCGCCAGCAAAAGCTCATGCACTACGACGAGCCACGCAACCTGGCGCTGGTCCATGCCGGCATCCCGCCCCAGTGGTCCCTGCGCAAGGCGCTCAAGTGCGCCGGCGAGGTGGAACAGGCCCTGCGCGACGACAATCTGTTCGCGCCCTACCTGGATGGCATGTACGGCAACGAGCCGGTCAAGTGGGACAACGACCTCACCGGCAGCGCCCGCCTTCGCGTCATCACCAATTATTTCACGCGCATGCGCTTCTGCACCCGCGACGGCAAGCTCGACCTCAAGGGCAAGGAAGGCATCGAGACCGCACCACCCGGCTACGCTCCCTGGTTCAAGCACAGCGAGCGCAAGACCCGTCACCTGAAAATCATTTTCGGGCACTGGGCGGCACTGGGCGGTCAGTGCGACGAACCCGGCGTCTTCGCCCTCGATACCGGCTGCGTGTGGGGCAGCGCCATGACGCTGATGAACGTCGACACGGGCGAGCAACTGCGTTGCGACTGCGACGAACAGGGCCACGCCAGAATCCATCACCCGACCGCAGCACCATTGCCGGCCGGCACCGCCATTTGACCGGCGTTGCGCTCAAGCTACAGGAGTCCCCCATGACCGAATTCAAACGCATCCCCCCGGAACAGGCCCAGGCCCTGCGCGAGCAAGGCGCGGTCGTCGTCGACGTTCGCGACCCAGCCACATTCGCAGCTCTGCATATCAGTGGCGCCAAGCACCTGGATAACCATTCCATCGCCGACTTCATCCGCGCCGCCGACCTCGATGCACCGACCGTCGTGGTCTGCTATCACGGCAACTCCAGCCAGAGCGCAGCCGCCTATCTGATCAGCCAGGGCTTCACCGACGTCTACAGCCTGGACGGTGGTTTTGAGTTGTGGCGCACGACCTATCCTGCAGAAACGGCGCAAGGCACCGCCGAATAATTTTTTATGCCGGCCAAGCCCGCGTGAACCGTGGGCTTGAGCGAGGGCAGACGAACGGTCTGCCACAACTAATTACTTATTCCACCTTTACCTCCGCGATTCCGAACTATCCTTAGCCTCAGGCCATCCAAAACAGGGGAGAGCCGGTACACCGGCGCGCGGGTCATCGGGAGTCAGCTTTCAGGAGCCTGCATTCTTGAAAGCATTCTGGGGGGTAAACGGCAACTGGGTTCCCAGCGGCTGTCCAGCATCGACTGATTGATCCGACACCGGCTCCACGTATCGAGCGAGGTGACGTCATGAGCATTTTTAGCCACTTCCAGCAACGTTTCGAGTCCACGCGGCAAGAGGAATACTCGCTGCAGGAATACCTCGAACTCTGCAAGCAGGACCGCAGTGCCTATGTGTCGGCTGCGGAACGTCTGTTGCTGGCCATCGGAGAACCGGAGCTGCTGGATACCTCGACCAACTCGAGGCTCTCGCGCATATTCTCCAACAAGGTGATTCGCCGCTATCCGGCCTTTGCGGACTTCCACGGGATGGAAGAATGCATCGAACAGATCGTGTCCTATTTCCGCCATGCCGCCCAAGGCCTGGAAGAGAAGAAACAAATCCTTTATCTGCTCGGCCCCGTGGGTGGTGGTAAATCGTCCCTGGCCGAAAAACTCAAGCAACTGATTGAAAAAGTGCCCTTCTATGCCATCAAGGGCTCGCCGGTGTTCGAATCGCCCCTGGGGCTGTTCAATGCCACAGAGGACGGCGCGATCCTCGAGGAAGACTTCGGTATTCCACGCCGCTACCTCAATACCATCATGTCGCCATGGGCGACCAAGCGCCTGGCCGAGTTCGGCGGTGATATCAGCCAGTTCCGGGTGGTCAAGCTCTATCCCTCGATCCTCAACCAGATCGCGGTAGCCAAGACCGAGCCGGGGGACGAAAACAACCAGGACATCTCGGCACTGGTGGGCAAGGTCGATATCCGCAAACTGGAAGAATTCCCACAGAACGACGCCGACGCCTACAGCTATTCGGGTGCGCTGTGCCGGGCCAACCAGGGCCTGATGGAATTCGTCGAGATGTTCAAGGCACCTATCAAGGTGCTGCACCCGCTGCTGACCGCCACCCAGGAAGGCAACTACAACAGCACCGAGGGCCTGGGGGCCATTCCGTTCACCGGCATCCTGCTGGCGCACTCCAACGAGTCGGAATGGCATACCTTCCGCAACAACAAGAACAATGAAGCCTTCATCGACCGGATCTATATCGTCAAGGTGCCGTACTGCCTGCGAGTGACCGACGAGGTGAAGATCTACGACAAGCTGCTGTTCAACAGCTCGCTGTCCAAGGCTCATTGCGCCCCCGACACCCTGAAGATGCTGGCCCAGTTCACGGTGCTGTCGCGCCTCAAGGAGCCGGAAAACTCCAACATCTATTCGAAGATGCGCGTGTACGACGGTGAAAACCTCAAGGACACCGATCCGAAGGCCAAGTCGATCCAGGAATACCGCGACAACGCCGGTGTCGATGAAGGGATGAACGGGCTGTCCACGCGCTTCGCGTTCAAGATCCTGTCCAAAGTCTTCAACTTCGACCCCCACGAAATTGCCGCCAACCCGGTTCACCTGCTGTATGTGCTGGAACAGCAGATCGAACAGGAACAATTCCAGGCCGAAACCCGCGAGCGTTACCTGCGCTTCCTCAAGGAATACCTGGCCCCACGCTACATCGAGTTCATCGGCAAGGAGATCCAGACGGCGTACCTGGAGTCCTACAGCGAATACGGCCAAAACATCTTCGACCGCTACGTGCTGTACGCAGACTTCTGGATCCAGGACCAGGAATACCGCGACCCGGAAACCGGCGAAATACTCAATCGCGTAGCCCTCAACGAGGAACTGGAAAAAATCGAGAAACCGGCGGGCATCAGCAATCCGAAGGATTTCCGCAACGAAATCGTCAACTTCGTGCTCCGCGCCCGGGCCAACAACAACGGCAAGAACCCAACCTGGCTCAGCTATGAAAAGCTGCGGGTGGTCATCGAGAAGAAAATGTTCTCCAACACCGAAGACCTGCTGCCCGTCATCAGCTTCAACGCCAAGGCCAGCAAGGAGGACCAGCAAAAACACAACGACTTCGTCACACGCATGGTCGAACGTGGCTACACCGACAAACAGGTACGACTGCTTTCCGAGTGGTACCTGCGGGTCCGGAAATCGCAGTAAGCAGCGGCAAGCTTCTAGCTACAAACTGCAAGGGAGCGGCGTCGAGCCCAAGGCTCGACGCCACGCCCCTTACGGCTTGAGGCTTACGACTTGAAGCTCCCCTGGAGGGGCCTATGAGCTATGTGATCGACCGACGCCTTAATGGCAAGAACAAGAGCACGGTGAACCGCCAGCGGTTTCTGCGGCGTTACCGCGACCACATCAAGAAGGCCGTCGAAGAGGCGGTCAGCCGGCGTTCCATTACCGATATGGAACATGGCGAGCAGATCAGCATCCCTGGCCGCGACATCGACGAGCCGGTGCTTCACCATGGTCGCGGCGGCAAACAGACCGTCGTGCACCCTGGCAACAAGGAATTCACCAGTGGCGAGCACATCCCCCGGCCCCAGGGCGGCGGTGGCGGCAAGGGCCCTGGCAAGGCCGGCAATTCCGGCGAAGGCATGGATGAGTTTGTCTTCCAGATCACCCAGGAGGAATTCCTGGAGTTCATGTTCGAGGACCTGGAGCTGCCGAACCTGGTCAAGCGCAACCTGACCGGTACCGACACCTTCAAGACCGTGCGTGCCGGTATCAGCAATGAAGGCAACCCGTCACGCATCAACATCATCCGCACCCTTCGTTCGGCCCACGCCCGACGCATCGCGCTGTCTGGCAGCAGCCGGGCCAAACTGCGCGAAGCCAAGGAAGAGCTCGCTCGTCTTAAACGCGAAGAACCCGACAATTTCGGCGACATTCAGGACCTGGAAGCGGAAATCGAGAAACTCAGCGCCCGCATCCACCGCGTCCCGTTCCTCGATACGTTCGACCTCAAGTACAACCTGCTGGTGAAACAGCCAAACCCCAGCTCCAAGGCGGTGATGTTTTGCCTGATGGACGTTTCCGGCTCCATGACCCAGGCCACCAAGGATATCGCCAAGCGCTTCTTCATCCTGTTGTACCTGTTCCTGAAGCGGAACTACGACAAGATCGACGTGGTATTCATCCGCCACCACACCAGCGCTCGGGAAGTGGACGAAGAGGAGTTCTTCTACTCCAGGGAAACCGGCGGCACCATTGTCTCCAGCGCCCTGAAGTTGATGCAGGAAATCATGGCCGAACGCTACCCCGCCAACGAATGGAACATCTATGCGGCCCAGGCATCGGACGGTGACAACTGGAACGACGATTCACCAATCTGCCGTGACATCCTGATCAACCAGATCATGCCGTTCGTCCAGTACTACACCTATGTGGAAATTACTCCACGGGAACACCAGGCCTTGTGGTACGAATACGAACGGATTGCCGAAGCATTTTCCGACACATTTGCCCAACAGCAACTGGTCTCGGCCGGGGATATCTACCCGGTCTTCCGTGAACTCTTCCAGCGCAGGTTAGTGACATGACCGCCAAAAAAGAGCAGAAACGCCAGCCCATTTCCACCGGCTCCGAATGGACATTCGAGCTGATCAAGGCCTACGACCGCGAAATCAGCCGTATCGCGGACCGTTATGCCCTCGACACCTACCCGAACCAGATCGAGGTGATCACCGCCGAGCAAATGATGGACGCCTACGCGTCGGTCGGCATGCCGCTGGGCTATCACCACTGGTCCTACGGCAAGCACTTCCTCAGCACCGAGAAATCCTACAGCCGCGGTCAGATGGGGCTGGCCTATGAGATCGTGATCAATTCCGACCCCTGCATCGCCTATCTGATGGAAGAAAACACCATCTGCATGCAGGCCCTGGTGGTGGCGCATGCCTGCTACGGGCACAACAGCTTCTTCAAGGGCAACTACCTGTTCCGCACATGGACCGATGCCAGTTCGATCATCGATTACCTGGTGTTCGCCAAGCAGTACATCATGCAATGCGAGGAGCGCCACGGTATCGATGCAGTGGAGGATCTGCTGGACTCCTGCCATGCCCTGATGAACTACGGCGTGGACCGCTACAAACGACCGTATCCGATTTCCGCCGAAGAAGAACGCCGACGCCAGAAGGACCGCGAAGAACACCTGCAAAAACAGATCAACGATCTTTGGCGCACCATTCCCAAGGGCGCGGACAAGTACAACGAAAAAGACAATGCCCGCTTCCCTGCCGAGCCCCAGGAGAACATTCTCTATTTCATTGAAAAACATGCGCCGCTGCTGGAGCCGTGGCAGCGGGAAATCGTGCGCATCGTGCGCAAGATCGCCCAGTATTTCTATCCACAGCGCCAAACCCAGGTAATGAACGAAGGCTGGGCCACGTTCTGGCACTACACGCTGATGAACGACCTGTACGACGAAGGCCTGGTCACCGACGGCTTCATGATGGAGTTCCTGACGTCACACACCAGCGTGGTGTTCCAACCTGGCTTCGACAGCCCTTATTACAGCGGCATCAATCCTTACGCACTGGGCTTCGCCATGTACCGCGACATTCGGCGCATGTGCGAAAACCCTACCGAGGAAGATCGTCGCTGGTTCCCGGAAATCGCCGGTTCGGACTGGTTGTCCGCCATTAAATTCGCCATGAGCAGCTTCAAGGACGAAAGCTTCATCCTGCAGTACCTTTCGCCCAAGGTGATCCGCGACCTGAAACTGTTCAGCATCCTGGATGACGACCAGAAAGATGACCTGGTGGTACCCGCCATTCACGATGAGAGCGGCTATCGCATCATCCGCGAAACCCTGGCGGCACAGTACAACCTGGGTAATCGCGAGCCCAATGTGCAGATCTACAGCATCGACCGCCGCGGAGACCGCTCGCTGACCCTGCGACACCAGGCGCACAACCGTAAACCACTGGGCGACTCCACCGATGAAGTGCTCAAGCACCTGCATCGCCTCTGGGGCTTCGACATCCACCTGGAAACCCTGCAAGGCGACCAAGTGATGAAAACCCATCATGTACCGCCCAGGGGCGAACAAGCCGAAGGCGATTATGGCCGCCTGGACCTGGCCGTCATTCATCTTTGATCCCGTTTTCGCCTCCGGACGTCCGACGCAAAGGTTATCCTGTCGGACCAACGGAGGTTTTTTATGCAGATCTATAAAGTTGGCGGCGCCGTACGCGATCGCCTGCTGGGCATTCCCAACACCGACGTCGATCGGGTCGTCGTGGGAGCCACCGCCGAGGAAATGCTCGCCAAGGGTTTTCGCCCCGTGGGGGCCGACTTTCCGGTATTCCTCGACCCGAAGACCGGCGAGGAATATGCCCTCGCCCGCACCGAGCGCAAGAGCGGCCGCGGCTATGGCGGCTTCGTCTTCCATGCCAGCCCTGAAGTCACCCTGGAAGAAGACCTGGTCCGCCGGGACTTGACCATCAACGCCATGGCTGAAGATGACCATGGCAACCTGACCGACCCCTACCACGGCCAGCGCGATCTGGAAGCCCGGGTGCTGCGTCACGTTTCCCCCGCTTTCGCCGAAGATCCGCTCCGAGTCCTGCGGGTTGCCCGCTTTGCCGCGCGTTATGCGCCGCTGGGTTTCAAGGTGGCGGGCGAAACCCTTGAGCTGATGCGCCAGCTCAGCGAGTCCGGTGAACTGGAGGCGTTGACGGCCGAGCGCAGCTGGAAAGAAATCTCCCGCGCCCTCATGGAAAAGCAACCACAGGTATTTATCCAGGTCTTGCGCGACTGCACAGCCCTCAAGGTCTTGCTGCCCGAAGTCGACGCCCTGTTCGGCGTGCCACAACCTGAAGCCCATCACCCGGAAATCGATACCGGTGTCCATACCCTGAGCGTGCTGGAACAGGCGGCACTGCATCAACAGCCGTTGACGGTCCGCTGGGCCTGCCTGCTCCATGACCTGGGTAAAGGCCTGACGCCCCAGCGCGAATGGCCGCGACACATCGCCCATGAGCACACGGGCTTGAAGCTGATCAAAATCGTAAACGAGCGCTTCAAGGCGCCGCGCGACTGTCAGGAACTGGCGTTATTGGTGGGCCAGTACCATACCCATGGTCATCGCGCGCTTGAACTGAAGGCATCCACCCTGCTTGAGCTATTACAAAGTTTTGATGTGTACCGTCGACCCCAGCGCTTCGAGGAATTCATTGCGGCCTGCGAGATGGATGCGCGGGGGCGCAAGGGGCTTGAGCAGCGAAGTTATCCACAGGCTGATTATCTGAGGGGCGCCGCGGCAGCGGCCCGCGCAGTGGCGGTGCAGCCTTTGCTGGAGAAAGGCTTCAAGGGGCCGGAGCTGGGTGAGGCGATCAAGCGTGAGCGCCTCAAGGCATTGAAAAGCTACAAGGAGGCGGCGAGCTGACGGGAGGTCGTGTCAGTTTGCGTTTTTGCTGGATCTTCCGCCGTCATCGCGAGCAAGTTCGCTCCCACAGTGACTCTCAGTGGACACATGTCTTGTGTTCGACTGAAATCCTCTGTGGGAGCGAGCTTGCTCGCGATGGCGGCAGGCGCCTCACAACAGGCTGGACGGCGTAAGCGGCTGGCCGCGCCATTCGAAAGCCACTGGCGCCAGCACCTGGTCGATCTGCGACTCTTCCCACAAAGTGGCAAAGCTCTTGCCCACTCCCGGGTGAACCCGATCCGGCGCGATCAACGACAAAGGCCACAGGACAAAGGCGTTCTTGAGGATTTCCGCACGCGGCAGGATCAGCCCATCGAAGTTGCCGACCTGCTCGCCATACAACAACACGTCGATATCCAGTGGCAGCCCCTTGCGGTCCGGCGCATAGCGACCGTTGTCCGCCTCGATGAACTTGAGGCGACGATCCAACTCCATCAGCGGCAAGTCCGTGAAGGCCGAGACGACAAAATTGAAGAACGGCCCGCTCTTGATCCCCACTGGCTGGCTCTCGAACACGGCCGAACAGCGCATGTCCACGAGGAAACCGGCCAAGGCCTCAAGACCAGCCCGCAAATGGGTTTCGCGCTCGATATTGCTGCCGAGCCCGAGAAAAACCTGAGTCAGCGACATCCGCGCTCGATCTCCACGCCAACGCCGCTGGCCGCCGGTACGGCACCAGGCTTGGTCACCTTCAAGCGCAGCCAGGTGATCTTGAACTCGTCCATCAGCTCCTGGGCCAGTCGTTCGGCGAAGGTCTCGACCAACTGAAACTGCGCTCGCTCGGCAAATGCCTGGATACGCGACGACACGCTGGCATAGTCGAGCGCCAGGGTGAGGTCATCGCCTGCGGCCGCCGGGCGGTTGTCCCAGGCGAAGCTCAGGTCAAGCCGCAGGCACTGTCGGATACCTCGCTCCCAGTCGTAGGCACCGATTACCGTGTCGACTTCCAGGCCCTCGATAAACACTCTGTCCAAGCACTCTTCTCCGCAGCACGACAAGGGCGCGATGCCCCGTTAGAATCAGGGCGTCCTCGCCCGGAATAGTTAGCATGTATTGGTTACTGGCGATTCTCGCCTACCTGCTCGGCTCGCTGTCCTTCGCCATTTTGCTCAGCCGCCTGACCGGTCGCCCGGATCCGCGAATGAGTGGCTCAGGCAATGCCGGCGCCACCAACATGCTGCGCCTGGCCGGACGCAAACTCGCTATCCTGACCCTGCTGGGCGACCTCTGCAAAGGCCTTGTCCCGGTATTGATCGCCAGCCTTGCAGGGCTCTCGTTGCAGCAACAGGCCTGGATCGGCGTCTGCGCCGTCATCGGCCACTTGTTCCCGCTGTACTTCCGCTTCCGTGGCGGCAAGGGTGTCGCCACCGCCGCCGGCATGCTGCTGGGCCTGTACCCGCCCGCCGCCCTGCTGGCTGTCTGTGCCTGGCTGCTGACGTTCTACCTGACCCGCACCAGCTCCCTGGCCGCGCTGATCGCCACGCCGCTGACCCTGCCATTGCTGGCCTGGCAGGAGCCGGCGGCCTTGCTGCCAATGACCGTGCTGGTTGCACTGATCGTCTGGCGCCACCGGGGCAATCTACGCGACCTGTTCGCCGGGCGCGAACGGCATTTTTAAAGGCCGTTTCACAGGGGGGCCAACTGCTCCATGGGCCAGCGCGCCTGCACGCTGATTGCCAGGCTTTCCTGCTGACCGGCCTGCAAACGCTGGCAGCCGGCAAAGGCAATCATCGCGCCGTTATCTGTGCAGAACTCCGGCCGGGCGTAGTAAACGTCGCCCTTCATGTCACCGAGCATTTTCTCCAGCGATGTGCGCAAGGCCTTGTTCGCACTCACGCCCCCGGCGATCACCAGGCGCTTGAGCCCGGCCTGCTTCAGGGCACGCTTGCACTTGATGGTCAAAGTCTCCACCACGGCCTGCTGGAACGCCAGCGAGATGTCGCAACGGGCTTGCTCACTGTCGTCCCCGGCGCTGACACACTGCTGCCAGGTGTTCAGGGCGAAAGTCTTCAGCCCACTGAAACTGAAATCCAGGCCGGGGCGATCGCACATCGGCCGCGGGAACACGAAACGCCCATCGACCCCTTGCGTCGCAAGCCGGGAAATTTCCGGCCCACCGGGATAATTGAGCCCCATCATTTTCGCCGTCTTGTCGAATGCTTCGCCGGCGGCATCGTCGAGGGTTTCGCCGAGCAACTCGTATTGGCCGATGCCATCGACCCGGATGAGCTGTGTATGGCCGCCCGATACCAACAAAGCGACGAACGGGAATTGTGGCGGCTGCGCCTCCAGCATCGGTGCCAGCAAGTGGCCCTCCATGTGATGCACGCCCAGGGCCGGGATACCCCAGGCAAAGGCCAGCGCCTGGGCACAGGATGCGCCGACCAGCAACGCGCCCACCAGGCCCGGGCCGGCGGTGTAGGCGATGCCGTCGATCTCGGTCGCCACGCAGCCGGCATCGGCCAGGACCTGGCGGATCAAGGGCAGCATGCGCTTGACGTGATCCCGGGAAGCAAGCTCGGGCACCACCCCGCCGTAGGCGCGGTGCAGGTCGATCTGACTGAACAGCGCATCGGCCAGCAGGCCGCGCTCACTGTCGTAAAGTGCGACACCGGTTTCGTCGCAGGAGGTTTCTAATCCCAGTACTAGCATGGGTTTGCGCCTTGTAGAGGCTGAATTCGAAGGCGCGCATAATAGTCGCCGCGTTGTGCCCCGACCAGCGGTTTTCGATCAGAGGCTTTGCATTCCGAGCGTTGAGGGGTTAACATCCGCAACCCTTAAAAACCGACGTCTTCAAGTGCTCTTTTGCCGCGAGGATGTTGACCCCGGTAATGAATGAAGGTAGCTCTGGATGCCAGCCGTCAAAGTAAAAGAGAACGAACCCTTCGACGTAGCTCTGCGTCGTTTCAAGCGCTCCTGCGAAAAAGCCGGTGTTCTGGCTGAAGTTCGTAGCCGCGAATTCTACGAGAAGCCGACTTCTGAGCGTAAGCGCAAGGCAGCAGCCGCTGTTAAGCGTCACGCCAAGAAAGTTCAGCGCGAACAGCGCCGCGCCGTACGCCTGTACTAATACACAGACGTCCGTAGCAAGCTTCTGCCAAGCCCGGCCTTCAAGCCGGGCTTATGGCATTTGCGGAATAACGCTTGATGCTTCACCGTCAAAGCCGCAGACGCGACCAAGACAAACGCTTCACCGCGTCAGACCTGGCTCTTTTGCCAGCGGTGCACGTCTTTCCTGACGAGCCTTCCAAGGCTACCGACGAGCACACCCTGATTCCTCTAACGACGATCAGCCCAAGGCACCTGCCTGCGTGCCCGCTTCATGAGCTATCCGAGGCCTGACCGGCCGTTACCGGACTCAGCGCAACACATTCAAACAGTCGAATACTGATAGTTATTAACGTCAGTGGATTATCGGCAGATACACTTCCCGACAGCGATGATGCAGACGACCCGGTCGAGCCACCGATTCAGCGTGCCTCAAACCCAGACCCGGTTACGCCTGCCGATTTCGGGTCCATATTTCGCGCAGTGATGATGAGAACGCCATGGCCGGGCTGATTCCCCAGAGCTTTATTGACGACCTCCTGAACCGCACCGACATCGTCGACGTGGTCAGCTCTCGCGTGCAAATGAAGAAAGCAGGCAAGAACTACACGGCCTGCTGCCCGTTTCACAAAGAGAAAACGCCCTCGTTCAGCGTCAGCCCCGACAAGCAGTTCTATTATTGCTTCGGCTGCGGCGCGGGCGGCAATGCCCTCGGCTTCATCATGGACCACGACAACCTGGACTTCCCCCAGGCCGTCGAAGAACTGGCCAAAGCCGCCGGCATGGAAATTCCCCGCGAGGAAAGCGGTCGACCGCACAAGCCGCGCCAGCCGACCGACTCACCGCTCTACCCACTGCTGACAGCGGCGGCCGACTTCTATCGCCAGGCCCTCAAGAGCCATCCAGCGCGCAAGGCTGCGGTGGACTATCTCAAGGGCCGCGGCCTGACTGGCGAAATCGCCCGGGATTTTGGCCTCGGCTTCGCCCCGCCCGGCTGGGACAACCTGTACAAGCATCTAAGCAGCGACACGCTGCAGCAGCGCGCCATGATCGACGCCGGCCTGCTGATCGAAAACGCCGAAACCGGCAAGCGCTACGACCGCTTTCGCGACAGGGTCATGTTTCCGATCCGCGACACACGCGGGCGGATCATCGCCTTTGGCGGCCGGGTGCTGGGCGATGATAAGCCCAAGTACCTGAACTCCCCGGAAACCCCTGTGTTCCATAAGGGCCAGGAACTCTACGGCCTGTACGAAGCGCGCAAGAACAACCGCAACCTCGACGAAATCATCGTCGTCGAGGGTTACATGGACGTGATAGCCCTGGCCCAGCAAGGCCTGCGCAACGCCGTCGCGACCCTGGGCACAGCCACCAGCGAAGAGCACATGAAGCGCCTGTTTCGCGTCGTGCCCAACGTGCTGTTCTGTTTCGACGGCGACCAGGCCGGTCGCAACGCCGCCTGGCGCGCACTGGAGGCTACCTTGCCGTGCCTGCAGGACGGCCGGCGGGCACGTTTCCTGTTCCTGCCCGAGGGCGAGGACCCGGACACCCTGGTGCGCTCCGAAGGCACCGACGCGTTCCGTGCGCGGATCAACCAGCACGCACAACCGTTGGCCGACTATTTTTTCCAGCAATTGACCGAAGAAGCCGATCCACGCTCCCTCGAAGGCAAGGCCCACATGGCCACCCTCGCGGCACCGCTGATCGACAAGGTGCCCGGCGCCAATCTGCGCACGCTCATGCGCCAGCGCCTGACCGAGATCACCGGTCTCAACAGCGAAGCGGTCAATCAACTGGTGCACAGCGCCCCCCAGGAGGCGCCGCCGGCGTATGACCCGGGCATCGACTACGACGCGATGCCGGATTTCGCCGACTATCATCAACCCCAGCAGGATTACGCCCCCCAGCAGGAATGGACGCCGAAAAAACCCGGCAGCGGCGGCAAGAAATGGGACAAGAAACCCTGGGACAAGAACGGCAAGCGCGGTGATCGCGACCAGCCACGTGCCCCGCGCGTGCCGGCCGCCGTCGAACCCCCAACACTGGCCGCTTTGCGCACCCTGCTGCATCACCCGCAACTGGCGGAAAAAGTAGAAGACGCTGGGCACTTCGCCGCCGAGGATCACAGCAATACGCAATTGCTGGTCGCTCTCCTTGAAGCCGTGCAGAAGAACCCCAAGCTAAACTCTTTCCAGTTGATCGCACGGTGGCACGGTACCGAGCAGGGACGCCTCTTGAAGGCCTTGGCCGAGAAGGAATGGCTGATTGATGGAGATAACCTTGAACAACAGTTTTTCGACACCATTACTAGCTTGTCCGCCCGCCAACGCGAGCGAAACCTGGAACAACTTCTGCGAAAAGCTCGCCAGAGCGAGTTGACCAGCGAAGAGAAAAACCAATTGCGCGACTTACTCAGCCGCAATGTTTGCGCATCAAACCCGACCTCAACTGGCGCGTGAGGTCACAGCTCAGGTATAATCCTCGGCTTGTTTTTTGCCCGCCAAGACCTTCAGTGGATAGGGTGTTATGTCCGGAAAAGCGCAACAGCAGTCTCGTATCAAAGAGTTGATCCTATTGGGTCGTGAGCAGGGCTACCTGACTTACGCGGAGGTCAACGACCACCTGCCGGAGGATATTTCAGATCCGGAACAGGTGGAAGACATCATCCGCATGATCAACGACATGGGGATCAACGTATTCGAGGTTGCTCCAGATAAGGATGCCCTTATGCTGGCCGACGCCGATACCGACGAGGCGGCCGCTGAAGAAGCGGCCGCAGCGTTGGCAGCGGTCGAGACCGACATTGGTCGCACCACGGACCCCGTGCGCATGTACATGCGCGAAATGGGTACGGTAGAGCTCCTCACACGTGAAGGCGAAATCGAAATCGCCAAGCGTATTGAAGAAGGCATCCGTGAAGTGATGGGCGCAATCGCGCACTTCCCTGGCACGGTTGACCATATTCTCTCCGAGTACACCCGCGTCACCACCGAAGGTGGCCGCCTGTCCGACGTCCTGAGCGGCTATATCGACCCGGACGACGGCATTGCGCCGCCTGCCGCCGAAGTGCCGCCGCCGATCGATGCGAAAGCCGTCAAGGCCGACGACGACACCGATGACGACGACGCCGAAGCGAGCGACGACGAGGAAGAAGCCGAAAGCGGTCCGGATCCGGTCATCGCCGCACAGCGTTTCGGCGCCGTGGCCGACCAGATGGAAATCACCCGCAAGGCGCTGAAGAAGCACGGCCGCAACAACAAGCAGGCGATTGCCGAGCTGTTGGCGCTGGCCGAGTTGTTCATGCCGATCAAACTGGTGCCGAAGCAATTCGAAGGCCTGGTCGAGCGTGTTCGCAGCGCCCTGGATCGCTTGCGTCAGCAAGAGCGCGCGATCATGCAGCTTTGCGTGCGTGACGCCCGCATGCCACGTGCTGATTTCCTGCGCCAGTTCCCGGGCAACGAAGTCGACGAAAGCTGGACCGATGCACTGGCCAAGGGCAAGAGCAAATACGCTGAAGCCATTGCCCGCCTGCAGCCGGACATCATTCGTTGCCAGCAGAAGCTCAGTGCGCTGGAGGCCGAGACCGGCCTGAGCATCGCCGAGATCAAGGACATCAACCGTCGCATGTCGATCGGCGAGGCCAAGGCCCGTCGCGCGAAGAAAGAGATGGTCGAAGCGAACTTGCGTCTGGTGATCTCCATCGCCAAGAAGTACACCAACCGCGGCCTGCAATTCCTCGACCTGATCCAGGAAGGCAACATCGGCCTGATGAAGGCGGTGGACAAGTTCGAATACCGTCGCGGCTACAAGTTCTCGACTTATGCCACCTGGTGGATCCGTCAGGCGATCACTCGCTCGATCGCCGACCAGGCCCGCACCATCCGTATCCCGGTGCACATGATCGAGACGATCAACAAGCTCAACCGCATTTCCCGGCAGATGCTGCAGGAAATGGGTCGCGAACCGACGCCGGAAGAGCTGGGCGAACGCATGGAAATGCCTGAGGACAAGATCCGCAAGGTATTGAAGATCGCCAAAGAGCCGATCTCCATGGAAACCCCGATCGGCGATGACGAAGACTCCCATCTGGGGGACTTCATCGAAGACTCCACCATGCAGTCTCCGATCGATGTCGCTACGGTCGAGAGTCTCAAGGAAGCGACTCGCGAAGTACTCTCCGGCCTCACTGCCCGTGAAGCCAAGGTACTGCGCATGCGCTTCGGCATCGACATGAATACCGACCACACCCTTGAGGAAGTCGGTAAGCAGTTCGATGTAACCCGTGAGCGGATTCGCCAGATCGAAGCCAAGGCGTTGCGCAAACTGCGCCACCCGACGCGAAGCGAGCATCTGCGCTCCTTCCTCGACGAGTGACCTCAAAACCCCCGGCCCTGCCGGGGGTTTTGTCATGTGCAGATAAAATCCCCTTCGTTGCGCTCCTCACCCCCTGTTGCCCGTCTACACTCGAAACATCCTCCCCAAGCCATGACGAGACAGTGATGCCCAGACTGACGGCCGCGCTTTTGCTGTCATTGATCACCTGGACCGCAACAGCTGGCGCGTTGACGCTCACCGATGAGGAGCTCCGCTGGCTCAAGGACCACCCCGATCTGCGCCTGGGTGTTGACGCCTCCTGGCCGCCGTTTGAGTTTCGCGACGATCAAGGCCGCTATCAGGGCCTGGCCGCCGACTACATCGAGATCATCCGTGAACGGTTGGCCGTCAGGCTCACGCCCGTCGAGCCGGCCAGCTGGACTGCCGTACTGGAGCAGGTCGGACAAGGCAAGATCGACCTGTTGCCTGGCATCATGTCCACTCCGGAGCGCCAGAATTACCTGGCATTTACCCGTCCCTACCTGGATTTCCCCATTGTCATCCTGGCCCATCGCGGTGGCGCCCAGCCCCAGAACCTCAAGGAGCTCTATGGACTGAAAATCGCGGTGGTGGAGAACTACGCGCCTCATGAATTGCTGCGCAACCATCATCCCGACCTGAACCTGGTGGCGCTGCCCAACGTCAGCTCAGCTTTGCAAGCACTGGCAACCGATGAAGTGGACGCGGTGGTGGGCGATCTGGCTTCCAGTGTCTGGAACCTGCGCCAACTCAAGCTCGAAGGCCTTTATGTCAGTGGGGAAACGCCTTATCGCTATCAACTGGCAATGGCCGTCCCTCGAGACAACAAGGTATTGGTGGGCATCCTGGACAAAGTCCTGGCAGACATGAACCCGGCCGAAGTCGCCGAGATCCAGCAGAAGTGGATCGGCAATGTGCACGACTATCGCCACCTCTGGTCAGACTTACTGTTTTACGGCCTGCCTGCGTTGCTGCTTCTGGTTGGCATACTAGCGGTGGTGATTCGCATCAATCGCCGGCTCAGCTCGGAAATCGCTCGCCGCGTCGAGCTGGAGCAGGAGCTGCGCAGCAGCGAATACCATTACCGTGGGCTGGTGGAGAGCCTGTCGGCCATTGCCTGGGAGGCAAGGGTCAGCGATTTCACTTACAGCTACGTTTCGCCTCACGCCGAAGACCTGTTGGGTTATCCCCTCTCCCATTGGCTGGTCCCAGGCTTCTGGCGCAACATCATTCATCCGGCCGACCTGATCCGCGCCCAGACCTATTGCGACCATGAAGTGCTGGCGGGTCGCGATCACTGCATCGACTACCGGGTTATCACCGCCGATGGCCGCTGCCTATGGGTGCGCGACATTGTCAGCCTGATCGAACACGGGCACGAGCCGCTGATGCGCGGATTGATGATCGATATCAGCGAAGCCAAGCGCACCGAGGAAGCACTGCGTCTTTCGGAGCAGAAATTTGCCTCGGTGTTCCGCCAGTGCCCGGACATCCTGGTGATTGCACGACTGTTGGACGGCTGCCTGCTGGAGGTCAACAAAGCCTTCGAAGAGCAGATCGGCCTGAGTGCCGCAGAAGTGATCGGGCGCAACGCAACCGAACTGAATATCTGGGGCATCCAAGGCGTCGGGCCGGGCCTGTTGCTGCGCTTGCAGGCCGGCAGCATTCGCAACCTGGAAATGCCCTTTCGCCGTAGCAACGGCCAGGTATTCACCGGACTGATCTCCGCCGAACCCTTCGACCTCGACACGACGCCTGCCCTGGTCGTGGTGGTGCGCGACATCAGCCAGCTCAAGGAAACCCAGCAGCAATTGCAGACATCCGAAGAGAAGTTCGCCAAAGCGTTCCACGCCTCGCCCGATGGCCTGCTGCTGTCACGGCAAAGCGACGGTTTGCTGATTGAAGTCAACGAAGGGTTCAGCCGCATTACCGGTTTCAACAGCGCCCTGTCGGTAGACCGCTCCACTCTGGACCTGGGCATCTGGGTCAATCTCAACGAACGCAAGCAGATGCTCGACCTGCTGAAACGGGACGGCTTCGTCAGGGATTTCAGCTGCCACATCCGTCGCAACGACGGGCAGATACGGCTCTGCGAAGTGTCCAGCCGCCCACTACCCATCGGCAATGAAGACTGCATGCTGACCATCGCCCGGGATATCACCGAACGCCACCTGATGCAGGAAAAACTGCAACAAGCCGCCACTGTTTTCGAGAGCACTGCCGAAGGCGTGCTGATCACCGATACGCAACAGCACATCAGCGCCGTGAACCGGGCCTTCACCGAGATCACCGGCTACAGCGAAACCGAAGCCTTGGGCCATACGCCTCGGTTGTTGGCTTCCGGCCTGCATGACAGCGCGTTTTACGCGGCGATGTGGCACCAGTTGACGGCCGAGGGACACTGGCAGGGAGAGATCTCCAACCGGCGCAAGAACGGCGAACTGTATCCCAGCTGGCTGACCATCAGCGCGGTGCGCAATCGCGACCGGCAGATCACCCATTTCGTCGCGGTCTTCGCCGATATCTCCAGTCTCAAGCACGCCCAGGCCCGACTCGATTACCAGGCCCACCACGACCCGCTGACGGGCCTGCCCAATCGCACGCTGTTCGAAAGCCGATTGCTGGCCGCTCTCAACGGCCAGCAGGAAAACGGCGGCCAGGGTGCCGTGCTGTTCCTGGATCTGGACCGTTTCAAGCACATCAATGACAGCCTCGGGCACCCGGTCGGCGACCTGCTGCTCAAGGGCATTGCCGTGCGCTTGCGCGAGCAGCTGCGCGACATCGACACCGTGGCGCGCCTGGGCGGCGACGAGTTCATTATCCTGCTGCCGGGCCTGCAACAGCCCAGCGATGCCGAGCACATCGCCCAGAAGCTGTTGAACTGCTTTACCGCACCGTTCCAGGCTGGCGAGCATGAGTTCTTCATCAGCGCCAGCATCGGCACCAGCCTCTACCCCCAGGATGGCTGCGACGTCGCCACGCTGGTCAAGAATGCCGACGCGGCGATGTACCGCTCCAAGGCCAAGGGGCGTAACCGGGTGGAAAGCTACACCCGCGACCTCACCGCCCAGGCCAGCGAGCGCGTGGCCCTGGAACACGAGCTGCGGCGAGCGATTGAACGCAACGAGCTGTCACTGTCCTTCCAGCCGAAAATCAGCCTCGCCGACAATCGCCTGGTGGGGGCCGAGGCGCTGATCCGCTGGTATCACCCGACATTTGGCGACGTTCCCCCCGAACACTTCATCCCGTTGGCCGAAGAAAACGGCATGATCCTGCAGATTGGCGACTGGGTACTGGAGCACGCCTGCCGGCAACTGTGCGAATGGAACAGCACCTACGAAAGCCTCGGCCCCCTGTCAGTCAACCTGGCCGGCGCCCAACTGCGCCAGCCCAACCTGCTGGGGCGCATCGAACAACTGCTGCGCGAACACCAGCTCCAGCCCGGCTTATTGCAACTGGAAATTACCGAAAACTTCATCATGAGCCAGGCCGAAGAGGCCCTGACGGTGCTGCACCAGTTGAAGAACCTCGGCGTGCAACTGGCCATCGACGACTTCGGCACGGGCTATTCCTCCCTGAGCTACCTCAAGCGCCTGCCACTGGATATCCTCAAAATCGACCAGTCCTTCGTCCGCGGCCTGCCCGACGACCCGCACGATGTGGCCATCGTACGGGCAATCATCGCCCTGGGCCGCAGCATGCAATTCAGCATCATCGCCGAGGGCGTCGAAACCCTGGCCCAGCAGCAATTCCTGGCCGAAGAAGGTTGCGAACAGATCCAGGGCTACATCGTCAGCCTGCCCCTGTGCGCCGACGAGTTCGCCGCAACGTTTCTTCGTGTGAGCGTATCGGATTTTTCGGATAGCACAGCCGAGAAACCGTCGCTATAATCCGCGACCTACTGAGGGCCTATAGCTCAGTTGGTTAGAGCAGAGGACTCATAATCCTTTGGTCCACGGTTCGAGTCCGTGTGGGCCCACCATACAAAAAAGCCGCGCATTGCGCGGCTTTTGCGTTCTCGAGCCTGTTGACTCTTGCGCCCTAGGCGAAGGTCTTCATAAACGGCTCTGCACACTGCCTGATGGCTGCGACCACATTCGGTGCCTGTTCACAAAGTTCAGTCAAGCGGGCCAGCACTTGTTCCAGTGCTTGCAACTGGTCGTCATCAGTCGAACACTCCCTGGATTTCCTCAAGCGTAGGCATCGCAGCCGGTACCACGGCGAACTCACAATCCAGGGCCCCCAGGACTCGTGCATAGGCAAGCATCCCAACTGACGGGTCACCCTTTTCGATGGCAATGACCTTCTGCCGAGTAACGCCTGCCAAGGTAGCGAGATTGGCCTGGGTCAGGCCGCGATTGAGGCGGCGCTTGCGAACCTGCTCGCCCAGACGCACGACGATGAGGGAATAATCCATGTTATGTATACAAGACAAAAAAAATTAAATGTAACGTATACCTAACCTCAAAAAAAATCAAAGCAGATATGCCCTCGAAGTCAACGTGCTCACCTTTCACCGGAACATCCGTCCCGAATCGACTTCAAAAGCTCGCCGTTGTTTGACCGCGATAGCAACTTTGGCCACTGGCCGCTCCCTTTCCTTGTTCCTCGACTCACCTGGAAGTAATACTCTGGGGAATTAATGACGGGCGAGGCCCGTTCAACCCCCTCAAGCGAGATCCCCATCATCGCCAGCCCCAGCCTCTCCCGACTGTTTCTTGAACTGTTCTGGCAACTCGGCATCCTGCTGGTGCCAGCTTTTTTCGTCACGATATTGCCGCCTCCATTGGCTTTGTTGGCGGTGTTGTTCTTCGGTCTGCTGATGGGGCTTGCCGCACGATTCGGTTTTCTATCGGCCGGGCGAGTCTGTGGCAGGTTGATCGTCGGCGCCGTGTTCGGCCTGGGTTTCAGCGTGGGCCGGGCCTTGCCTGAGTGGTGGGGCATCCTGGCGGCCATCGCCAGCATCGGCGGCGGGCTGGCGTGTGTCAGTGCCTGGGAGCGGCGTCTGGGTTTGGCGCCCGCTTCCGGCAAAGGCGCCAGTGCCTGGGGTGGAAGCGAGCCACAACTGACGCCTGAAGGCGAACCGATCCGGGTGTTCAACCACAGTGAAATCGCCATGGGCGGCCCCACTTATTGCGACTATCTGTTCCCCGATGGCGTGCTCCTGCAAGGCCTTGGCTCTTCGTCCATGTTCTCCCGCGACGGGCGCTATTTCGCGGCGACCGTACCGTCCCGGCAGAACTGGGGGCTGGTCATCCTCGACCGTCAACAGCGCCAGGTGTACCGCTGTGCCGACAGCGAACTCTGGGAGTTGGATGCTTTTGATCTCGGCGTGTTGAGCGGGCGCCATAGCCCACTGGTGGACGACAGCGTTCGCGAAATCCGACTGGATGAGCTGTTCCAGACGGCCACTGTTACCCACTTGGTCCCCTTCGCCGACCTGTGGCTGGACTCCGATTGGCATCCCGAGCAGGTTCAACATACCTTCGAGCGGCGCTCTGCGGACGGCCAGCACTGCCTGCGGGGCGACATTGCCTTGCCCGCGACGTTTCGCGACCTGGCCCAGCCGCTGGAACCGCTGGTTTCACCGCGCTATACCATCAGCGTCAACGGGCAACCGGCCGGCCTGTTGATGGCGGCCGATGCGCCGTTGGTATGGAGCAGCGATCAACGCGCCCTGGTGTGTCTGGCCCAGGAACAAACCCCTCATGCAGACGGCGACCAGTATTGGTTGTGGCAGCTCGACCTGGGCTGGCGCGCCCTGCCCTCGCCTTGGGTGAAGAGCGAAGCAGAACCGTCCTTCTACTGGCACGAGTTGCTGGGTCTCGACGCAAGCCATGTGCAGATCGGCTCGTATCTTGACTATCCGCGACCGGGCTCCGGGCGTTATGGCTACCGCTTGGACAGCATCCACGGCGATACCGAGACCCAGGTCGGTCACGATGCCCAAGGTCGCGCGCAGGAGGGCGAATTTGCGTTGACCCGCATGACCATCGTGATGCCGCTGGACAGCCAAGGCCAGCGCGGCGATTCATTCATCGAAACGCAGCCGATGCAGGACGGGGTGCGCGCACGGTTGACCTGGCTTGGCGATAATCCCGACGGGCTGGGCGGTTATCGCTGTCAGATCGGCGACTGGCAATTGCCTGGTCGCTGGTTGTTGGATCATCGGGTCTCCGATTGCGGACGTTACCTGGCCCTGCTGCCCTTCGACGGTGCCACGACGGTCGCGACCCACGGGGTGGTTGCCGATCTGAAGGAGCGACAGCTGCTGCAGGGGCCCACGATGTGGGTCGCCCGCCTGCTCGATTTCCGCGCGGGCCGGCTGAGCCTGGCGGTGGTGGCCGGCCGTCTCGATCAAGACCTGGACAGCAGCGCGTTGCAACGATGCAACATCCCCGCGCCGCAGAGCGATAGCGACTCTTCGTTCTTTCAACCCGATGAGCGATCCCGGCTGTTCTACAACACCGTGGAGCTGCAGGTGAGCGATTCACACCTGCACAGCGTTACACCTTGGCGCCTGGTGGATCGCCCGCAAGTCGCCAACGCCGAAGGAGACTTCATCCTGCCCGCCCCCAACCAACAGGATGCCGCCTGGTTGTTCGGCAGCGAGACGGAATATGCCGACAGCTGGATGCGGGCGCGGACGCCTCGGCTTGGCGGCCACCTGCTGACAGCATCAGGCTGCGCGCTGACCGACCTGGCCCCCTCGATGATCTGGTCGGCGGATGGTCGTTATCTGGCCCTGACCTGTATGGCTACCGACGTGACCGAGCTGTGTGGCAGCTATCGGGGCTGGCAGTTGCTGCTTCTGGATGTCCAGGCGCACACGTTGCGAGTGCACCCGCAGTGGCTGGGTCACCGCCCCCTGTTTGAAGGTTTCGACGACGATCAGGTGCGCGTGCGCTGTTTTGAACGCGATTGGGAAGCGGAGGACAATGACGACCCAGGTTCGGTACAGTCATTGCCTCTGACCCTTTTGCTGCAAGCGCCCGCTGAACAGCTGGTGTGCCAGGACGGTTTCTGGCTCAGGCCTTCGCAAGTACACCTGGCCCCTGCCTGGCGAGCGCTGACCTTACCCGCCATTGGCTATTTCGAACGCGAGAGCCTGTAACATGCTCGTCACCGATGCCCACGCCGGAGCCCACCTTGCCTGACACCCGCCCTCCCGTCCTCGACGAAATCGACCGCCAACTGATCGCGGCCCTGCAAATCAATGCCCGGGAAAGCGTCGCCATGCTGGCCCGGCAGTTGGGCATCGCCCGGACGACCGTAACCTCGCGCCTGGCGCGCCTGGAAAAGACCAAGGTGATTACCGGATATGGCGTGCGACTGGGCCAACGGGTGATTGATGGTGGTTTGCAGGCTTACGTGGGCATCAAGGTCCAACCGCGCTCCGGCAAGGATGTGCTACGACGCTTGAGCGCCATGGCCCAGGTCCAGCAATTGTGCGCGGTCAGCGGTGAGTTCGACTACGTCGCCTGGCTGCGCACCGATTCGCCGGAACAACTGGACCAGTTGCTGGACCAGATCGGCAGCGTGGACGGTGTGGAGAAGACCACCACCTCGATCATCCTCAGCAGCAAGATCGATCGGGGCCAGCCGGTCTAGCCCCTACATGACTTAACCTGTGGGAGCGAGCTTGCCCGCGATAGCGGTCTGTCAGTCCATGAAAGTGCTGACTGAACCGACACTATCGCGAGCCCTCCCACAGGGAATATCGCCAGTTACGGTGTTGGATGGGAGAAATTTTCGATCCTGACCTGCCCCTCTGGAAAGGTCGCGATAATCTCCAATTCCCCCCCCATGGCCCGGATGTAATTTCGCAACGTGCTGATGTACATATCCGTCCGGCGCTCCATTTTCGAGACTGCCGCCTGGTTGATATGCAGTGCCTTGGCCAAGGCCTCCTGGCTCAACTCCTGCGCCTGGCGCAACTCGTGCAACGGCATTTCTGCACGCAACGTCTGGTACAAAGCCTGTGCACGAGCCTGGGAGTCAGGCGACCGACGCGCCATCAAGTCGGAAAATTTCTTAGCCATTGTCAAAGCCCTCTCTCTTCAATACTTCCAAATGCTCGTCATAGAGGCGTTCGGCCAAAGGCACATATTCCTGATACCAACGGCCCTGGCCGGTTTTGTCTCCCCCGATCAGCAGGATGGCGCAGCGGCGGGGATCAAACGCATAGAGCACACGATAAGGCCTACCTGCGTGTTGCACTCGTAACTCACGAAGGTTGCCATGACGCGAACCCTTGATATCACTGGTGTGAGGAAAGCCCAGATACGGCCCCGTGTCGCCGAGCAGCATTACCGAGGCCTGTACAGAGTCTTGCTCTGACTCACAGAGACGGTCCCACCACATCTCAAATTCGTCGGTATATTCAACGTCCCATTTCATTCAAATATGCCACCCAGGCTATATAACCTCAAGGGAATAATCATAGGAGTTTGGGCGGGTATCTGCTCCTGTTGATCGCCCAAGCAATTGTTAAGGCGAGTTTCTGTGGGAGCTTGCCCGCGATAGCGGTCTGTCAGTCCATGAAAGTGCTGACTGAACCGACGCTATCGCGAGCAAGCTCGCTCCCACAGGAATGCATTTCGTCACTACGCCTTGCAATCACGTCAAAATGACTTAAAACCACTCAAAACGACGACATATTGTGTCTTATTAACGTGTTCTACCCTCCCTAGAATGGCTGGCATCTTTCCTATACTCAGACGCGAACACCGCGTCGAGTCGCCCATCAAGGTCCGCCATGAACAAGAACAATCGCCACCCAGCAGACGGTAAGAAGCCCATCACCATTTTCGGGCCGGACTTTCCTTTCGCCTTTGACGACTGGATCGAGCACCCGGCGGGCCTGGGCAGTATTCCCGCCCACAACCACGGTACGGAAGTGGCGATTATCGGTGCCGGGATCGCCGGCCTGGTGGCGGCGTACGAGCTGATGAAGCTGGGGCTCAAGCCCGTGGTCTACGAGGCGTCGAAAATGGGCGGGCGCCTGCGCTCACAGGCGTTCAACGGCGCCGAAGGGGTGATCGCCGAACTGGGCGGCATGCGTTTTCCGGTGTCATCCACCGCGTTCTACCATTACGTCGACAAACTGGGCCTGGAAACCAAACCCTTTCCCAACCCGCTGACCCCGGCGTCCGGCAGCACGGTCATCGACCTGGAAGGCCAGACCTATTACGCACAGAAACTGGCGGACCTTCCCGCACTGTTCCAGGAAGTCGCCGACGCCTGGGCCGATGCGCTGGAGGACGGTTCGCGCTTCGGCGACATCCAGCAGGCGATCCGCGACCGCGACGTGCCACGCCTCAAGGAATTGTGGAACACCTTGGTGCCGCTGTGGGACGACCGCACCTTCTACGACTTCGTCGCCACCTCCAAGGCGTTCGCCAAGCTCTCGTTCCAGCACCGCGAAGTGTTCGGCCAGGTCGGTTTCGGCACGGGCGGCTGGGATTCGGACTTCCCCAATTCGATGCTGGAAATCTTCCGCGTCGTGATGACCAACTGCGACGACCACCAGCACCTGGTGGTCGGCGGCGTCGAGCAGGTGCCCCACGGCATCTGGAATCACGTACCCGAACGCTGTGCGCACTGGCCGGAAGGTACCAGCCTGAATGCGCTGCACCTGGGCGCCCCACGCAGCGGTGTGAAGCGCATCGCTCGCGCGGCCGATGGCCGGTTCAGCGTGACGGACGTCTGGGAAAACACCCGCGAGTACGCCGCCGTGCTGGTCACTTGCCAGAGCTGGTTGCTGACCACCCAGATCGAATGTGAAGAAGCGCTGTTCTCGCAAAAAATGTGGATGGCCCTGGACCGCACCCGCTACATGCAATCATCGAAGACCTTCGTGATGGTCGACCGACCATTCTGGAAGGACAAGGACCCGGAAACCGGGCGCGACCTGATGAGCATGACCCTGACCGACCGCCTGACCCGTGGCACCTACCTGTTCGACAACGGCGATGACAAGCCAGGGGTGATTTGCCTGTCGTATTCCTGGATGAGCGATGCGCTGAAAATGCTCCCGCATCCGGTGGAAAAACGCGTGAAGCTGGCCCTCGATGCCCTGAAGAAGATCTACCCCAAGGTGGACATCGCCGCACGGATCATCGGCGATCCGATCACCGTGTCCTGGGAAGCCGACCCGCACTTCCTCGGTGCCTTCAAGGGCGCCCTGCCCGGCCACTATCGCTACAACCAGCGCATGTACGCGCATTTCATGCAAGACGACATGCCGGCCGAACAACGCGGGATCTTTATCGCCGGCGATGACGTCTCATGGACACCCGCCTGGGTCGAAGGCGCGGTACAGACCTCACTCAATGCCGTGTGGGGCATCATGAAGCACTTCGGCGGTGAAACTCACGCCGAGAACCCGGGTCCAGGGGATGTGTTCCACGAGATCGGTCCGATCGCCCTGCCTGAATAAAAGGAGTTTTCGATGCGCGTAGCCCTCTACCAATGCCCACCGCTGCCACTGGATCCGGCCGGCAACCTGCACCGCCTGCACCAGGTGGCGCTGGAAGCCAGGGGCGCCGATGTGCTGGTGCTGCCGGAGATGTTCATGACCGGCTACAACATCGGTGTCGATGCGGTGAATGTACTGGCCGAGGTCTACAACGGCGAATGGGCGCAGCAGATCGGCCGCATCGCCAAGGCAGCCAACCTGGCGATTGTCTATGGCTACCCGGAACGTGGCGAAGACGGGCAGATCTACAACGCGGTGCAACTGATCGACGCCCAGGGCGAGCGCCTGGCCAACTACCGCAAGAGTCACCTGTTCGGCGACCTTGATCACGCCATGTTCAGCGCCGGCGACTCAGCGCTGCCCATCGTCGAGCTCAACGGCTGGAAGCTCGGCCTGCTGATCTGCTACGACCTGGAATTCCCGGAAAACGCCCGGCGCCTGGCCCTGGCCGGCGCCGAACTGATCCTGGTGCCGACCGCCAACATGCAACCCTACGAATTCATCGCCGACGTCACCGTGCGCGCCCGGGCCATCGAGAACCAGTGTTTCGTCGCGTATGCCAATTACTGCGGCCATGAAGCTGAATTGCAGTATTGTGGCCAAAGCAGCATCGCCGCACCGAATGGCAGTCGCCCGGCGCTGGCGGGGCTGGACGAGGCCTTGATCGTCGGTGAACTGGATCGACAACTGCTGGACGACTCCCGCGCGGCCTACAACTACCTGCACGATCGCCGCCCCGAGCTTTACGACGACCTGCACAAACACTGATTGAGGATTGAGAAAGGGCCCTGATCCGCTAGCATGGGCGCATCCTTGTCCTGGAAGCGCCCATGCCGGTCCCCGATTCCCTCCGTCCCCACACTGAAACCCTGGCCAACGGCTTGCGGGTGACATTGCGTCATGTCCCGGGTCTCAAGCGCAGCGCCGCGGTACTGCGCGTCGCCGCTGGCAGCCATGACGCCCCCCTGGCCTGGCCGGGCATGGCACACTTGCTCGAACATCTGTTCTTCCTCGGTACCAAACGGTTCCCCGCCGAGGAGAATCTGATGGCCTACGTGCAGCGGCACGGCGGTCAGGTCAATGCGCGCACCAGTGAGCGCACCACGGATTTTTTCTTCGAACTCCCTCCCGCAACCTTCGCCGACGGGCTGGAACGGCTGTGGGACATGCTCGCCCAACCACGCCTGAACGAAGCTGATCAGTTAGGGGAACGGGAAGTGCTGCACGCGGAGTTCATCGCCTGGTCCCAGGATGCGGCTGCCCAACGGCAGCTTGCCTTGTATGACGGCGTGTCAGCGTCCCATCCACTACGGGGTTTTCACGCCGGCAATCGCGACAGCCTCGCCGTGGAACACGCCGAATTCCAAACCGCATTGCACGACTTCTATCGCCGTTTTTACCAGAGCGGCCAGATGACGTTGAGCTTGGTCGGCCCACAAAGCTTCGACGCCTTGAAAGCGCTGGCACAACGGTTCGGCAGCCATGTATCGGCCGGTGAAGCGGTCGCTGGATCGTCGCCGCCAAAACTGATGGCATCGTCCCAGACGCATTATCAACAGGCCCAAGAAGGTTGTCTCGACCTGTTGTTCGCCTTCGAAGCGTTGCCCGCCGCCTCCCCCCAAGCCTTGGACTTTCTCTGTACGTGGCTGAACTCCAGCAAACCGGGCGGCCTGCTCGCCACGTTGCGTCAGCGCGGCCTGGCTGACAGCCTCAAGGCCACTGCGTTGTATGAGTTTGCCGGACAAGGGCTGCTGCACATCGAGTTCAAGCACGGCAACGCTCAGGCAGCGGCGCAAATCCAGCCGTTGCTGCACGACTGGTTGGGATTCTTTGCCGCCCAGGACGATTGGGCGCCGTTGCGCCAGGAGTTCACCGCGCTGTTGCAACGACGGCAGGAAACAGGATCGGCCTTGCAGTTGGCCCGCAGGGACTGCGAAGGACGTGACACGCCGCTGCTGGCAAACGACCTCGTGAGACTCAGGGAAATCCTCAGGCAACTGCACCCCGCCGATACCGTCGTGGAACCCTGGCAACTGCCCACGCCCAATCCGTTCCTGCAAACACCAAGCGAAGCGCCTCGTGCCGGCCTGATCCGCGGCCAGACCAGTGCCCACCGCGGCTTGCGAACCTTCGCCCAGGATCGCTCCCGGGGCCGTCGGGAACGCTCGCCCATGCAGTTCAGCCAGGCGCTGCCAGACAAGGGTCGCGAAGGCGCGGTGTACCTGCGCTGGCAACTGGCGGCCCAGGCACCGCTCGACTTTCAATCCAGACTCGACCGACACCTGCAGGATGTCCGCGAAGAGGCTCGGCAGGCTGGCGTGGAGGTCAGTTTCGAACCGTCCGCTCATCAATGGCTGCTCAAACTGGTCGGCTTGCAGGCACCGCTGCCGTTGGTGCTCGAACACGTTCTGGCGAAGCTTGCCCAACCACTGCCGATGGCCCAGGCCGGTGACGAAACGCCGTCGATGCCGATTCGACAGCTGTTGAAGGCGCTGCCGGATCATTGCCGGCAATCATCAACGTTGCCAATGCCCGACAGCGATCAAGACGTGTGGACAACGGCCCGCTGGGATGGGCTGTCCATCGGTCTGTCGGCCGCCACCCAAGGGGCGCTTGGCCCGGCGCTGGCCCGTGTGCCGGGCGTTGCCGGCGAGGACGTCAGCCTGGCGTCGGCGTCGCGTGGGCAACGCGTCTGGCATGGGTTCCAGACCCACGGTGAAGAATCGGCCGTGTTGCTGTTTTGCCCGACCGCCACCTCGGCGCTCGCCGACGAAGCTGCCTGGCGGTGGCTGGCGCAGCTGTGCCAGACGCCGTTCTACCAGCGCCTGCGCGTCGAGTTGCAGGTGGGTTATGCGGTGTTCAGCGGCTTGAAGCAGGTCGATGGGCAAACCGGGGTGTTGTTCGGCGTCCAATCGCCCAGCCTCTCGGCGGCAGAACTGATCGCCCACCTCGAGCAATTCCTGGCCGGGTTACCGGCGCTGATCCAGCAGTTGGATGATGCGTCCCTGACCCGGCAGCAGCAGGCTCTCGCCGCCCAACTCCAGAGCAGTGCCCTGCCCTTCGCCCAAGCCGCCGAACTGCTCTGGCAGGGCAAGCTGGCCGGCCGCCCGTCGGATTATCTTGAGCAACTGCCCGCTGCCATCCTGTGCCTGGATCGCGCCCAGCTCGAGGCTGCCGTCCAGGGTTTGCTCGATGCGCAAGGGGGATGGTGTTGCCTGAGCAACGGCGCTTGCCCGTCAGAACACTGGCAAGCGGCGCAGTGATCATTGCAACCGCTGTAATGAGCTTTCTTCGAGAATCGCGGCGAACGAATTTGTCAGATTTAGTAACATAGGCGCCTAAGCATCTGAACATCTCCGAACGGAGGTGGACTATATGTATAAGTCTCCACCGTTCCATCGAACCAAAGCCCACCCACCAAAGGAGTATTCCCATGTCCTGGTCCAAACCCGCATATATCGACCTGCGTATCGGTTTCGAAGTCACCATGTACTTCGCCAGCCGCTGATTGCTGCAGGCTGTTAAGCACGCAGCACTACGCCTCGGCCAGCCGAGGCGTTTTTATTTCGGTTTGCAGATGGAGCAGCCATGTTCGTCCAGATTCTAGGTTCCGCCGCCGGTGGCGGCTTCCCCCAGTGGAACTGCAACTGCGCCAATTGCGCAGGTTTTCGCAACGGCAGCCTGCGGGCCCAGGCGCGGACCCAGTCGTCCATCGCCCTGTCCGATGATGGCGTGAACTGGGTGCTGTGCAACGCCTCCCCGGACATTCGCGCCCAGCTCCAGGGCTTCGCCCCGATGCAGCCGGGCAGGGCCCTGCGCGACACCGGCATTGGCGCGATCATCCTGATGGACAGCCAGATCGACCACACCACCGGCCTGCTCAGCCTGCGCGAAGGGTGCCCGCACCAGGTCTGGTGCACCGACATGGTCCATGAAGACCTGAGCACGGGCTTTCCACTGTTCAACATGCTGACCCACTGGAACGGCGGGCTGAGCTGGAATCGCATCGAACTCGACCAGAGCTTCACCATCGCCGCCTGCCCGAACCTGCGCTTCACCCCGCTGCCCCTGCGTAGCGCCGCACCGCCCTATTCACCCCATCGCTTCGACCCACACCCAGGCGACAACATCGGGCTGATCGTCGAAGACCTGCGCACGGGCGGCAAGCTGTTCTATGCCCCGGGCCTGGGCAAGGTCGACGAGTCGTTGTTGGCGATCATGGCCGGCAGCGATTGCTTGCTGGTGGACGGCACGATGTGGGACGACGATGAAATGCAGCGCCGTGGCGTAGGCAACCGCACCGGCCGGGAAATGGGCCACCTGGCCCAGAACGGCCCCGGCGGCATGCTGGAAGTGCTGGAGCAACTGCCCGAACAGCGCAAGGTCCTTATCCATATCAACAACACCAACCCGATCCTGGACGAAGACTCGCCCGAGCGGGCCGAGCTTGTACGCCGAAAGATTGAAGTAGCCTACGACGGAATGAGTATTGAGTTGTAGGAAGGTCGGTACCAATGTGGGACGACAGTCAACGCTTGTGCTGGCTGATAGGACGCCTTCGCGAGCAAGCCCGCTCCCACAGAGGCTGAGTAACTCGATATTTCATCCGCCGCAAAATCAATGTGGGAGCGGGCTTGCTCGCGAAGAGGCCAGACCAGGCACCCCAACCGCCAACGGTTATTCCCCCGGAGACCGAAATGACTGACACCCCCCTGTCCCCCGCCGAGTTCGAAGCGGCCCTGCGTGCCAAAGGCGCGTATTACCACATCCATCACCCCTATCACGTGGCGATGTATGAAGGCCGTGCCACTCGCGAGCAGATCCAGGGCTGGGTCGCGAACCGTTTCTACTATCAAGTGAATATCCCGCTCAAGGACGCCGCGATCCTGGCCAACTGCCCGGACCGGGAAATCCGTCGCGAGTGGATCCAGCGCCTGCTCGACCATGACGGCGCGCCCGGTGAGGACGGCGGCATCGAAGCCTGGCTGCGGCTGGGCCAGGCGGTGGGCCTGGACCCCGACCAACTGCGCTCCCAGGAGCTGGTGTTGCCAGGGGTGCGCTTCGCGGTGGACGCCTACGTCAACTTCGCCCGCCGGGCCAGTTGGCAAGAGGCCGCCAGCAGCTCGCTGACCGAACTGTTCGCCCCGCAGATCCACCAGTCGCGCCTGGACAGTTGGCCCCAGCATTACCCGTGGATCGACCCGGCCGGCTATGAATACTTCCGCACCCGCCTGGGCCAGGCCCGACGCGATGTGGAGCATGGCTTGGCGATCACCTTGCAGCACTACACCACCCGCGCAGGGCAGGAACGCATGTTGGAGATTCTCCAGTTCAAACTGGACATCCTCTGGAGCATGCTCGACGCCATGAGCATGGCCTACGAATTGAACCGCCCGCCCTATCACAGCGTGACCGACCAACGGGTTTGGCACAAAGGAATTACCTTATGAGTTTCGACCGCAGCCAAACCCCACACTGGCGCCCCGGCTATCGTTTCCAGTACGAACCGGCCCAGAAAGGCCACGTGTTGCTCTATCCTGAAGGCATGATCAAGTTGAACGACAGCGCTGCGTTGATCGGTGGCCTGATCGACGGCGAACGGGATGTCGCGGCCATCATCGACGAATTGGCCAAGCAGTTTCCCGACGTGCCGGAACTCGGTGACGACATCGAGCAATTCATGGAGGTCGCCCGTGCACAGCACTGGATCGAACTTGCCTGACACCACCACCCTGCCGCCCAGGCCGGAAGTCGGCCTGCCGCTGTGGCTGCTGGCGGAGCTGACCTATCGGTGCCCGTTGCAATGCCCGTACTGCTCCAACCCGCTGGACTTCGCCGAGCAGGGCAAGGAGCTGAGCACCGAGCAGTGGTTCAAGGTCTTTCGCGAAGCCCGGGAAATGGGCGCCGCGCAGCTGGGTTTTTCCGGTGGCGAGCCGCTGGTGCGCCAGGACCTGGCCGAACTGATCGGTGAAGCGCGCAGGCTGGGTTTCTATACCAACCTGATCACCTCCGGCATCGGCCTGACCGAACAGAAAATCAGCGACTTCAAGAAGGCCGGGCTCGACCATATCCAGATCAGTTTCCAGGCCAGCGACGAGCAGGTGAACAACCTCCTGGCCGGCTCGAAGAAAGCCTTCGCGCAAAAGCTGGAAATGGCCCGGGCGGTGAAGGCCCACGGCTATCCGATGGTGCTGAACTTCGTGACCCACCGGCACAACATCGACAAGATCGACCGCATCATCGAGCTGTGCATCGCCCTGGAAGCCGACTTCGTCGAGCTTGCCACGTGCCAGTTCTACGGCTGGGCGCAGCTCAACCGCGCCGGCCTGCTGCCCACCCGGGAGCAACTGGTACGCGCCGAGCGCATCACCAATGAATACCGCGCCAAACTGGAAGCCGAAGGCAATCCGTGCAAGTTGATCTTTGTCACGCCGGACTACTATGAAGAACGCCCCAAGGGCTGCATGAATGGCTGGGGCAGCATTTTCCTCACCGTCACGCCGGACGGCACGGCATTGCCCTGTCACGGTGCCCGACAGCTGCCGGTGCAATTTCCCAATGTGCGCGACCACAGCATGCAGCACATCTGGTACGACTCGTTCGGCTTCAACCGTTTCCGCGGTTATGACTGGATGCCCGAACCGTGCCGCTCCTGCGATGAAAAAGAAAAGGACTTCGGCGGCTGTCGCTGCCAGGCGTTCATGCTCACGGGGGACGCCAGCAACGCCGACCCGGTGTGCAGCAAGTCCGAACACCACGGGGTGATTCTCCAGGCCCGTGAAGACGCCGAGCACGCCACGCAAACCATTGAACAGTTGGCCTTTCGCAATGAACGAAACTCGCGCCTCATCGCTAAAGGCTGAGCCTTTCAGCGCCGCCCAGGCCGTTGCCGCCGGCACCGACTTCGCCGAACTGCAGGTCGGGCCCTTGGGCTTGTTCTGGAATGAATACCGCCCTGCGGACGGCGCCTGTCGGATCTGGCATTGGCAAGAGGCCGAGGCACGCTGTTTGACGCCGGACGGGTTCAGCGCGCGCAGCCGGGTCTATGAATACGGCGGCGGATCGTTCTGCCTGAGCCATGACGGCGTGCTGTTCGTCAATGAGACCGACCAGCAGCTGTACCACCAATCGCTGAGCGACAGGCAGCCCGTGGCGCTGACCTCCGGTGAGTGCCGCTACGGGGACCTTGGCTTTGCCGGTGGCCAGGTGCTGGCGGTGGAAGAACACGCCAACCAGCATCGCCTGGTGTCGATCGGGTTGGCGGATCGTCAACGGCATCTACTGGCTGAAGGCGCCGATTTCTACGCTTCGCCGACCCTGAGCCCGGACGGCCAGAGGCTCGCCTGGGTTGAGTGGAGCCGCCCGCATCAACCCTGGACAGCGACGCGGTTGATGTTGGCCGAACGCACTGCTTCGGGTTGGGGCGAGCCACGCTGTGTGGCCGGCGACGGTCAGCAAGAGTCCATTCAGCAACCGCGTTTCGACGCGGCCAGTCGCCTTTATTGCCTGAGTGATCGCGGTGGTTATTGGCAGCCCTGGAGGGAGTCGGGCCAAGGCCTGGAACCACTGCCCGCCGCCGAAGCCGATCACGCCCCGGCGCCATGGCAACTGGGTGGCTGCACCTGGCTGCCGCTGGATGAACACACGTACCTGGCGAGTTGGACCGAAGCAGGTTTCGGGCGCCTGGGCCTGTGTCGCGGCGACGACGCCAGCGAAGACTTTACCGGCCTCTATACCCGCTTTCGCAGCCTGGCGCTGGATGAGCGGTTCATCTACGCCATTGCCGCCTCGCCGACCGGCCCGTCGGCGGTCATTGCCATCGAGCGGCATAGTCATGAAGTCGCGGTGCTGGCCGGCGGCGTCTCGCCATTGCCCATCGAACAGATCAGCCGTCCTCGACCCCTGCGTTATCCATCCGGGTCAGGCGAGGCCCACGGGTTCTTTTACCCGGCCATGAATGTACAGGCGAAGCCACCCCTGGTGGTGTTCATTCACGGTGGCCCCACCTCGGCCTGTTATCCCCTGTTCGATCCGCGTATCCAGTATTGGACCCAGCGTGGCTTTGCCGTTGCCGATCTCAATTACCGCGGCAGCAGCGGCTATGGCCGGGCCTATCGACAGGCATTGCATTTGAACTGGGGCGTGGTGGATGTCGAGGATGCCTGCGCGGTGGTTGCCTACCTGGATGAACAAGGCCTGATCGACGGCCGTCATGCGTTCATCCGGGGTGGCAGTGCCGGTGGCTACACGACCCTCTGCGCCTTGGCGTTCCATGAAGTCTTCCGTGCCGGCGCCAGCCTCTATGGTGTGAGCGATCCTGTCGCCCTCGGCCGGGCCACGCACAAGTTCGAAGGGGATTACCTGGACTGGCTGATCGGCGATCCGCAACAGGACGTCGAACGCTACCGCGCCCGCACCCCATTGCTGCACGCCGGGAACATCCGTGTGCCGGTGATCTTTTTCCAGGGTGAATTGGACGCCGTGGTGGTCCCGCAGCAGACCCGCGACATGGTCAGTGCCTTACAGGCCAACGGCGTGGCCGTCGAGGCACACTACTACCCGGATGAGCGCCATGGTTTTCGCAAAGCCTCGAACCAGGCGCATGCGCTGGAGCATGAGTGGTTGTTCTATCGCAGGGTGGTGGAGGGCGATCTGTAGGAAGCCAAACACACTGTGGGAGCGAGCTTGCTCGCGATGGCAGTAGTCCAGTCGATATTTCCGTGGACTGACACACCGCTATCGCGAGCAAGCTCGCTCCCACAGGGGGATTTCATGACCGATGAGTTCAGCGCTTGGCGATGATGTACACCGCATGCACGATGCCGGGGATGTAACCCAACAGCGTCAGCAGGATATTCAGCCAGAACGCCCCGCCGAAACCGACTTGCAGGAACACCCCCAGTGGCGGCAGCAGGATGGCGATAATAATGCGAATGAAATCCATGGATGACTCCCTGATCGACGATGGCCAAATTGCCACATAGCTCATTGACCCCAAGCCGCTCGTCAGGGTTCAGTGAAACGCAACCAGAAGCAGCCTCGGTGTAGGGCACGCTGCCAAGGAACAAAAAACGCAGGCAAAAGAAAACCCCGCCGAAGCGGGGCTTTGCAGACTGTTTCCCTGACATCCATTTCACTCCGCCGTCCTGGCAGAATCCTACGTGTCCGTGTTGTTACTTTTGCGCGTCCTGCGCGGCGTCCATGTGAAGTAGATTAGCCCTGGATCCAATCTGCCGATAGAGGGAAAACGCCAGTACATTGTGTAAGCCTTTGCTTACACAATGTCAGTTTTTAGAACTGCCCGGGCTCCAGCAGGAACAGCGACTCGCTGCCAGCTTTCACCGAAGCACTCAGGGAGTGAATGCGCGGCAGCAGGCGAGCGAAATAGAACCGCGCCGTGCCCAGTTTGCTCGCGTAGAAATCCTCCTGGCCTTCCTTGCCCATGGCCGCCCTGGCCATCAGTGCCCACATGTAGGCATAGGCGGTATAGCCGAACGCCTGAAGGTATTCCACCGACGCTGCGCCGATTTCGTTCGGGTTGTTCTTCGCCCGGTCCAGCACCCATTCAGTCAATTCATCCAGCGTACCGACCGCGTCGTTCAGGGGCTTGGTGAACTCCGCCAGATCGCTGCTCGCGGTGGCGGTGAAATGGCGGATTTCATCGGCGAACAACCGGTAGAACGCACCGCCACTGCCGACGATCTTGCGCCCTACCAGGTCCAGTGCCTGGATCCCGTTGGTACCTTCGTAGATCTGGGTGATGCGCACGTCACGCACCAGTTGCTCCTGGCCCCATTCACGAATGTAACCATGGCCGCCGAACACCTGCTGGCCATGGACCGTGGTTTCCAGACCCAGGTCGGTCAGGAAGGCCTTGGCCACTGGGGTCAGCAAGGCCACCAGGTCTTCGGCGCGCTTGCGGGTGACCGGGTCTTCGCTGAACTTGGCGGTGTCCAGTTGCATCGCCACGTAGGTGGAAAATGCCCGGCCCCCCTCGTTCGAGGCCTTCATGGTCAGCAGCATCCGACGCACGTCGGGGTGGACGATGATCGGGTCTGCGACCTTGTCCTTGTTCTGCGCACCAGTGGGCGAACGGCTTTGCAGGCGGTCACGGGCATATTCGACGGCGTTCTGGTAGGAACGCTCGCCGGAGGCCAAGCCTTGGATGCCAACCCCCAGACGCTCGTAGTTCATCATGGTGAACATCGCCGCCAGGCCTTTGTTCGGCTCACCCACCAGGTAGCCCACGGCTTCGTCGAAGTTCATCACGCAGGTGGCGGACGCCTGGATGCCCATCTTGTGTTCGATCGACCCGCAGTTGGCCGCATTGCGCGAGCCCAGGCTGCCGTCGGCATTGACCATGAACTTGGGCACCAGGAACAGCGAGATACCCTTGGGGCCCGCCGGTGCGTCTGGCAGTTTCGCCAGCACCAGGTGAATGATGTTCTCGGTGAGGTCGTGCTCGCCACCGGTGATGAAAATCTTCGTGCCACTGACCTTGTAGGAACCGTCGGCCTGAGGTTCGGCCTTGGTGCGGATGATCCCCAGGTCCGTACCGGCGTGAGGCTCGGTCAGGCACATGGAACCGGCCCAGACGCCGGCGTACATGTTCGGCAGGTACGCCGCCTTCAGTTCTTCGCTGGCATGGGCATTGATCGACAGGCAGGCGCCGGCGGTCAGCATCGGGTACAGGCCGAAGGACAGGCTGGCGGAGTTGACCATTTCCTCGACCTGGGCCGAAACAGCCTTGGGCATGCCCATGCCGCCGTACACCGGATCACCACCGACACCGACCCAACCGCCTTCAGCGTAAGTCTGGTAGGCCTGTGGGAAACCTGCCGGCGTGGTGACGGCGCCGTCAGCCCAGTGGCAACCTTCTTCGTCAGCGGCGCGGCTGAGGGGGGCGATGCTTTTGCTGGTGACTTTGCCGGCTTCTTCGAGGATCGCTTCGACCGTTTCAGCATCCACGGTGTCAGCCAACCCCGGCAATTGGGCCCAGAGTTTCGCGACCTCGAACACTTCATTGAGGACGAAGCGCATATCGCGCAGGGGCGCTTTGTAGTCAGCCATGGCAAACCTCGCAGGATCTAAACAGTTGGATTCGTAAAAGACGGTTTCGCAATGACCTGAGTGTACCTCAACAACTTTTGCGACACATAGGGTCAACCCATGACTGTTTTGTTATTTTTAGTCACCATCACAGCTGCACTATCTAACGTTGTGAACCGTGACGAGAAAGCCTGCTCCCCGCTTGAGTGCGCAGCACTCACAAAAAGAGGCTGCTACGCAGCCCAGCGGGAGCCATCTCCCTCGCCACTGGTCAGTCAAAGTGCAAACAACTCCGCCGGCAGTTGCATCAGACAATCGCTCCCCGCCTCGATGGCAGCCTGATGGGCGGTCGTACGTGGCAGCAGGCGCTTGAAGTAGAACTCGCAGGTCGCCAGTTTCGCCTGGCAGAAATCGCCGTCACCGTTGCCGCTGTCGAGTTGCGCCTGGGCCACCAAGGCCATGCGCAACCACAGGTAGGCCAGGATGATGTAACCGCTGTACATCAAATAATCCACGGAGGCGGCACCGACTTCATCGGGGTTTTTCATGGCCGCCATGCCAACCCGAGTGGTCAACTCGCCCCACTGTTGGTTAAGCCCATCGAGTTGCGCGACGTACTCCTTGAGCTGCGGATGTTGCGCATTGGCAGCGCAGAACTTATGGACAATCTTGGTGAAGCCGCGCAACAACTTGCCCTGGCTACCCAGCACCTTGCGCCCCAGCAGATCCAGGGCCTGGATGCCGTTGGTGCCCTCGTAGATCGGCGCGATGCGGCAGTCGCGCACCAACTGCTCCATGCCCCACTCGCGAATGAAGCCGTGGCCGCCAAACACTTGCATGCCGTGGTTGGTTACTTCCAGCCCGGTGTCGGTCATGAAGGCCTTGCAGATCGGGGTGAGAAACGCCAGCAGGTCCTCAGCTTCCTGCCGGGCAGTCGCGTCCGGACTCAGGTGCGCGGTGTCCAGCAGTTGCGCAGTGAAATAGGTCAGCGCCCGATTGCCTTCGTTGAAAGCCTTCATGGTCAGCAGCATCCTGCGCACATCGGGATGGACGATGATCGGGTCGGCGACTTTTTCCGGTGCCTTGGGGCCGGTCAGCGCGCGCATCTGCAGACGGTCGTTGGCGTATTTGATCGCGCCCTGGAAGCTCGCCTCCCCCAGGCACAGGCCCTGCATGCCAGTGCCAAGCCGGGCGTGGTTCATCATGGTGAACATGCAGTTGAGGCCCTTGTTCGGCTCGCCGATCAGGAACCCCTTGGCTCCATCGAAATTCAACACACAAGTGGCCGAGGCCTTGATGCCCATCTTGTGTTCGATCGAGCCACAGGAAACGCCATTGCGCGCCCCCGCCTCACCCGTGGCGTCGGGCAGGAACTTGGGCACTATGAACAACGAGATGCCTTTTGTCCCGGCGGGGGCGTCCGGCAGCTTGGCCAGCACCAGGTGGATGATGTTATCGCTCATGTCGTGTTCGCCGGCGGAAATGAAGATCTTGCTGCCGGAGATCGCGTAGCTGCCGTCGGCCTGGGGGACGGCGCGGGTCTTGATGATGCCCAGATCGGTGCCGCAGTGGGCTTCGGTCAGGCACATGGTGCCGGTCCACTGGCCGGCGGTGAGTTTGCTCAGGTAGGTCTGTTTCTGTGCTTCAGTGCCGTGGGCATGAATGGCCGACATGGCACCGTGAGTCAGGCCCGGGTACATGCCCCAGGACGTGTTGCTGGAACCGATCATCTCGCTGATGACCAGGCCCAGGGAGCTGGGCAAGCCTTGGCCACCATACGCCGGATCTGCCGCCAAGCCGTGCCAACCGCCTTCCACGTACTGTGCGAAAGCCTGCTTGAAGCCTGTAGGCGTGGTGACGACGCCGTTGTCGAAATGGCAACCTTCTTCGTCACCGGAGCGATTGAGCGGCGCCAGCACGTTTTCACAGAACCTGGCGCCTTCCTCGAGGATCGCACTGACCATGTCCGGGCTGGCATCGCTGGCGCCCAGCTCGGCATAGCGGCCATGGAAATCGAAGACGTGATCGATCAGAAAGCGCATGTCGCGCAGGGGGGCTTTGTACTCGGGCATGGTGGTTTTCTCCGGTAGCAGATCGTTCCAACCTACTGCCGGCCACCCTGGCCCACAATCACAGTCCAGACGCTGAATGCGCCGTCATCACTCAACCCGCGGCGGCTTCCATGCGCACCGCGCCGCGGCGGTTCTGGCCGAAGGCAACGACACAGTTACGCCCCGCGCCCTTGGCGTTGTACAGCGCCTGGTCGGCGGACTTGAGCACTTCTTCGGGCGTGCGCTGCTCAAGGCGCTCCGCGACACCGATGCTGACCGTCACCGATACGCTGGAAGCACCCGCGCCGGAGCGACGCTGGCGGCCTTGCTGATCGTCCTGGGGACGGCTATCGGGATTGCGCAGCTGGATGGCATACGTCTCGATGGACTGGCGGATGACTTCCAGATGGGGCATGCACTCGTCGATGGTCTTGCCTGCGAACACCAGGGCAAATTCCTCACCGCCGTAGCGATACGCCCTACCGCCACCGCCGATCTTCGACAACTTGCTGGCGACCAGGCGCAGCACCTGGTCGCCCACGTCGTGGCCGTGGGTGTCGTTGAATTTCTTGAAATGGTCCACGTCACTCATCGCCAACACATAGTTGCGCCCCAGGCGCTGCATGCGTTCGTTCAGTGCCCGCCGGCCCGGCAGGCCGGTCAGCTCGTCACGGAAAGCCATCTGATAGGCCTCGTGGGCAACCGCCGCGGCGATCATCAACATGACCTGGCTGCACATGATGTTCAGGGTGAACGGCAGGATGAACGTCTTGGGCAGCATCCAGAACAACCCCAGCAAACCCACCAGTTGTGCCGCGTGCAGTGGCCGGGGATTGCGCCAGTATTGCCAGGCCAACAGCAGGAACGCGGCGGCGAACATCGGGTAGGACAATTGGATCAGGCTCATCCAGGCACCGTGCAACGCGGGCCAGCGGATCTCCGAGAGCCACAACAACAAGGCCTGGGGGAAACTCTGCTCCAAAGCCAGCGCCACACTGCCAAAGACCAGCAACACCGCGAACCGCGCCACCATGTCCTGGAACAGGTGGGTGCGCTCCTGCCACGCCGCGAACAGCCCGAACAACAGCGGCAACAACAGGCAGACGAGATGGAACACCACCGCCGCGTCTTCACGCACCTTACCGTTATCGCGATAAAAGTCGGTCTGGGTGTCCAGGAGAAAATAGGCGATATACACCGTGACCATCAGAAACAGTTCACGTTGACGTCGGTAGACCGCGCAATACGCCCCGCCTAGCAACAGCACCAGCGTCGGGAGAACGTTGAACAGCGAGGTGAAGAAAACGTTGAGATCCTTGACGTAGGCAGCCGCAAGCCCCGCCACCAGCAACAGCAATGACGGTAGGAAATGGCTCAAACGTACAGCGGAAGAACGCGGCAAGGGTAAAGCTCCGACCCGGCTGATCAAAGATGGCATTGTGCCTGCAATTGGAACAGTAAGGCACGCGAGATGTGACAGATGTCACACTGCCATCGCTGTAACGGCAGGGCGGGAGGTTTTCTTAAGGCTTTGTCGGAGCAATTGTTGTTACAGAATTTTCATGCAAACAACTGCGCCTCCTCAGATGGAAAACCTGAGCTTGCGATCCACCGCAAAGTGGCCGCTACCGCGCACGGCAATATAGAGCGCAAGAAATCCCATCAATACGGGAAATTCAATGCCGCGATCGATCCAGGGCCAAGTGGGGCCAAGGGCATAGCTGATACCGACCATTTGCATCGCCATCATCAATGCCACCGGGCGCGCCCACAGACCGATAGCCAGCATGACCGCGCCGACCGTTTCAAGAAGCATGACCAGAACGGCCCATTGCGCGGCGAACGGCAAGCCCATGACGTTCTGGATCAGGTTGATGGAGCCCGCCATGGGATCCGCCATGGAACCGTGGGATATCCCCAGGGCTTTGGGAAGGCCGTGGGTAAACATGACAACGCCGAACGCAAACCGCAGCACTGCATACAAAACGGGCTCCGCACGGGTGTAAAGCCCATCCAGCGCAGGAAACAGCAGGCGCTCTTGGGAGGCGGTGGTTTCTAGGGAGGTAATCCCAGACTTACGTTGTGACGTGTCCATCTCGGTAGTCCTTTTTGTGAATGAGGTTTTCAGAGCCACCCGCTAACGCGACCGGCACTTGCTGGCGAGATGCTGGACTCCTCGCGTCAATGACCAGCGCCCTGGCGAACCCGCTTTTGCAGCGAATGCGCCAGCAGGGCCGCTGTCGCTCCCAGCGTCCCGGCCAGGGCCAGCATCCCGAAGGTTGTGAGCGATGGGGGTTGGTGCGAAGCGAAATACGCCACCAGCCCCAGGAAGAAACCGAGCAGGTTGTTGAACACCGGTGCCTTGGCCAAAGACAGCGCAATGACCGTGATGGCGAACACCACTGCACTGATGGTATAGCTGCCCAGAACAGGCGTCAGCGCAGCCATGGCCTGGGCCGCACCGATACCCAGAATGACGCCGATCAGCACGCAAGCCAGGTTGATCGCCCCTTGCTTGAGGTTGAGCCCGCGGGTAAAGAATGAAATCCACCCGACAAACATGGCCCACACCGGAACCTCCAGTGCCATCACGCTCAGGGTGGCGGCTGATGACGCAATGACCGACTCACCTACCACCACCTTCAGATGAGTGAAAAATGCATTATTGGCCATGACTCACCTCCCGGGTCGCAGGTACCCGCCGTGACGTCAAGAGGCCAGACAGGGCGATACGACGCAGGAAGCAGTCGCCAGCGGCGATCAGGCACCAGGCCGCAAGAGTGATGTTCACGTTCATGGTCAATTCCTTTCCGGTACGTGCGATAAAGCTGGTTTCATGGGATCGGCACCGGCCGAGCCCACATGGGGCGAAGGTTTTCAGCCCCGCAACCCCATGATGTCGATTGACCGTCTGTGAATAAACGGGATGAAATTGACTTATCTATTCCAAAAACCACAACAAATGGGCCGCTCTGGACCGTTTCGACGCGTTGCAGGGACAGGTGACGGAATTTGAAGCACGAGGCTGGATTTCCACAGTGAGAAATTCGGCGACTTGAAGCCTGCTGGTGCTTGAGGCGGGTGTTTGTCGGCGGCGCAAAAAAAAACCGCTGCTCCCGAAGAAGCAGCGGCTTTTTTCAAAGAACTGCGTAAGGCTTAGTAACCCAGCGCGAAGTCTTCTTCTTTCATGTCCATCAGGTTGTTCGCGCCCGACAGCATGGTTGCCACGTGGGTACGGGTACGCGGCAGGATGCGCTGGAAGTAGAAGCGCGCGGTCTGCAGCTTGGCGGTGTAGAAGGCTTCTTCGGTGGTGCCGGCTGCAAGTTTTTCCGCCGCCAGGCGCGCCATGTCGGCCCAGAAATAGGCCAGGCAGGCATAACCGGAGTACATCAGGTAGTCCACCGATGCCGCGCCCACTTCTTCACGATCCTTCATGGCCGCCATGCCGACCTTCATGGTCAGCTCGCCCCATTCCTTGTTCAGCGCAGCCAGGGGTTCGACGAACTCCTTGACCGCTTCGTTACCTTCGTTGCTCTGGCAGAACTTGTGGACGATCTTGGTGAAGCCCTTGAGTGCCTCGCCCTGGGTCATCAGCACTTTACGGCCCAGCAGGTCGAGGGCCTGGATGCCGGTGGTGCCTTCGTACAGCATCGAGATGCGGCTGTCGCGAACGTTCTGCTCCATGCCCCACTCGGCGATGAAGCCGTGGCCGCCGTAGATCTGCACGCCATGGTTGGCCGATTCGAAACCGACTTCGGTCATGAAGGCCTTGGCGATCGGCGTCATGAACGCCAGCAGCGCATCGGCTTTTTTCTTCTCTTCTTCGTCCACGCCGTACTTGACGATGTCGACCTGCTTGGCGGTGAAGTACACCATCGCCCGGTTCCCTTCGGCGAAGGCCTTCATGGTCAGCAGCATGCGCCGCACGTCAGGGTGCACGATGATCGGGTCAGCGGCCTTGTCTGGCGCTTTCGGGCCCGTCAGGGAGCGCATTTGCAGGCGATCACGGGCATATTTCAGGCCGCCCTGGAAGCCGATCTCGGCGTGGGCCAGGCCTTGCAGCGCAGTGCCCAGGCGTGCGGTGTTCATGAAGGTGAACATGCAGTTCAGGCCTTTGTTCGCCGGGCCGATCAGGTAACCGGTGGCCGCGTCGAAGTTCATCACGCAAGTGGCGTTGCCGTGAATGCCCATCTTGTGTTCCAGGGAGCCACAGCTCACCGCGTTGCGCTGGCCGATGGAGCCGTCGGCGTTAGGCAGGAATTTTGGAACGATGAACAGCGAAATGCCCTTGGTGCCAGCCGGTGCGTCCGGCAGGCGTGCCAGCACGATATGGACAATGTTGTCGGCCATGTCGTGTTCACCGGCCGAAATGAAGATCTTCGTACCGGAAACCTTGTAGGAACCGTCGGCCTGAGGCTCGGCCTTGGTGCGCAGCATGCCCAGGTCGGTGCCACAGTGCGGTTCGGTCAGGCACATGGTGCCGGTCCATTCACCGGAGACCAGCTTGGTCAGGTAGGCCTCTTGCTGCTCGGGCGTACCGTGCTCGGAAATCGTGTTCATCGCGCCATGGGACAGGCCCGGGTACATGCCCCACGACCAGTTGGCTTCACCGACCATCTCGCTGACCGCCAGGCCCAGGGATTCCGGCAGACCTTGACCGCCATGCTCGACGTCGTGGGCCAGGCTCGGCCAGCCGCCTTCGACGAATTGCTTGTAGGCTTCCTTGAACCCGGCCGGGGTTTTCACGCCGGACTCGCTCCAAGTGCAACCTTCGATGTCGCCCACACGGTTCAGCGGAGCCAGCACCTGCTCACAAAACTTGGCGCCTTCTTCGAGAATGGCGTCAACCATGTCCGGAGTTGCATCCTGGCAAGCCGGAAGGCTCTGATAATGCGCTTCGTAGCCAAGCAGTTCGTCACGAACGAAGCGAATATCACGCAAGGGGGCCTTGTAGTCAGGCATAGCGATAAACCTCTGCTGATGTAACCGGGAATGAACGACCGCGTGGATTTGTTGTAGCGGTCAAACAGTTGTTTGAAACATACGTTTACGCCCAAATCTTGTCAAGCGCCGATCTTTTGCCGTTCGTCATCAGCCTGAGAAAAATGTCGGACACAGGAAACCCATCGCCCTGAAGAATCCGCGATGCGCGTAGGAAAAGATTAGTTGAGCAATAAGACGTTAGAGACAAAAACGCCGCGAATAATCGCGGCGTCTTGGCAAATCTGAAGAGCAGGATCAGGCAAAGGTATCGATCAATGTCCCGAGCATTTCGTCGGATGCCTTGGCGACGTTGGCACCCAGTTGCACCTGGAACTTGCCTTGGGCCATTTCGACCATGTTGGCGGCCTGGTCCGACTGCTGGCTACGATCCACTGAACGCAGGCGATCAACCTGGACTTCCGAGGACTGGCTGGTGACCGAACGCTCGATCGTGTTGTTGGCGATCTGGCCGGCGGCCTGATCGACGCGGTTCTGCCCTGTCTGAATCGTGCTCAGACCGGCATAGAACGCGGTACTTCCTGAGATTTCCATGGCAGAGCTCGCCTTCTTGAAGGGTCGACAGTGGCCATTGAATCAGAACCCCCGGGAAAAGGCCCGACAAAAACACTAATGGCACAGTGCCGTGTCATAGGCAAAACCTTGGCGAGGCTCAGTCCAGCAGATCCAATTGCAGGTGTCCGGCCACGGCTTCGGCCGTCACGCTCTGGATCCGCGCCACCCTGCCCAGGCACGGTGCCGGAAGTCGCTCGGCCAAGGTTGCCAGGTTTTCTTCCAGGCGCGAGGTGGCCGGGTCGATGATGTTCGCGACCCAACCGGCAAGCTGCAAGCCATCACGGGCGATAGCCTCGGCGGTCAATAACGCGTGGCTGATGCAACCCAGGCGCACACCCACCACCAGAATCACCGGCAAGCCCAGCGCGATCGCCAGATCGGAAAGATTGTCCTGGCCGGCCAGCGGTACACGCCAACCACCTGCGCCCTCGATCAGGGTGAAATCGGCGTTCAGCGCCAGCACTTCGCGCATCGGGCCAAGTAGCGACTGCACCGTCAGGGCAACGCCCGCTTCCCGGGCGGCCAGGTGCGGCGCTATTGCCGGTTCGAACGCCACCGGATTGACCTGTGCATAAGTCAACGGTATCGAGCACTCGGCCAGCAAGGCCAAGGCATCGGCGTTGCGCAGACCCTTGGGCGTCACGTCGCAGCCAGAGGCCACGGGTTTTCCGGCAGCCGTGCTCATGCCAGCCTGTCGGGCAGCATGCAGCAGGCCCGCCGCGACAGTGGTCTTGCCTACATCGGTATCAGTGCCGGTAATGAAATAGGCCTTGCTCATAGCGGTTTCTCCAAAACGGCGTAGACCACCTGGTAAGTTGCCGGTAGCCCCTGGGCCTGACGAAACCGCTCATAGGCTTCGACCAGCGCGAGAATCCGCGCCCTGCCCGTCAAGCCACCAGGACGACCTGGGTTCAGATTGTGGGCACCCAAAGCTTTCAATTCATGTGTCAGGCTGCGCACATCAGGGTAATGCAGCACATGCGGACGGATTTCAAGACTGACGACATTCAGCCCGCTGGCCGCGCAAAGGTGTTGATACGTCTCGAACGCACGGAAACGGTTGACGTGCACCAAGCCATCCACCTGACGCCAGCTGTCGCGCAATTCGTACAAAGTGCCCACGCAAAGGCTGGTGAAGGCCAACACCCCACCCGGCTTCAACACTCGATGGGCCTCGCTCAGCACCGTGGCGAAATCCGCGCACCATTGCACCGCCAGGCTGGAGAACACCAGGTCGCAGCTCGCCGCCTGCAAAGGCAGCCGCTCGGCATCACCGGCGATAAAATATTCGGCGCCACCCTGGGGACGCGCATGGTTGAGCATGCCTTCGGCGATATCCAACGCCAGGCCGGTGGCCGCACCAAAACGCGCACCCAAGGCCCGAGTGAAATAGCCGGTGCCGCAGCCCAGGTCCAGCCAACGTTGCGGCGTGAAAGAAGGCGCCAAGCGACCGAGCAACTGCTGGCCCACGTCGCGCTGCAGCTCGGCCACGCTGTCATAGCTGGTCGCCGCCCGGGAAAACGACGCCGCTACCTGGCGTTTGTCGGGCAAGGCACCGGGCAATGGAGGGAGAGACAAATCAGTCATCGCCGGACTCGTGCAAAAAAACCTGGATCGCCGCCGCTATACCGTGAGGGTCTTCCAGAAGGAATCCGTGGCCGGCCTGTTCAATCAGACCGATTTCGACATCCGGCAGCAAGGCCAGCAAATCACCCGCGGCCTCGGCCGGCACCAAGGCATCGAGCCCGGCAAACAGATGCAGTTGCGGGCCTCGGAAACTCTGCAACGCAGCACGGGTGTCCAATCGCGCCAGCAGTTCGAGCCCGGCCATCAATACGTCGGGCGAAGAACTTGGCGCCCCGGCCAACAACAACCGCGACAACCCGCGTGGATCGCTGCAGCCCTGGGCACACAGCAGACTGAAACGCTTGAGGGTCTGGCGTGGGTCGGCCCCACAGCCGGCGAGAAAGCCATCGAACGTCTGGCCGTCCATCGCGCTCGACCATTGCTCGTGGGCGACAAAGGACGGATTGCTGGCCATGGTCAGCAGGCCACAGCAGCGCTCACCCCGGCGCGCCGCCAGCGCCGAGGCCAGCATACCGCCCAGGGACCAACCGCCCAGCCAGGTGTCCTGAGGCAAGGTGGCGTCCAATTCTTCGAGCCATTCATCGGGGTCGCTCGATAGCAATGGCGGCAACGGCTCGATTTCCACCCGCAGGTGTTCGTCGAGCCCTTGCAAGGCCGCCGCCAGCGGTTCCAGCGGTGAAACGCCCAAGCCCCAACCGGGCAGCAAAATCAGTCGATCACGCATGGCTTGGCTCCGGTCCCAACAGGGCAAAACACTCGGCCAGTGCATTCAACAATAGCTGCACCTGGGCCTCGCTGTGGGCGGCGGTCAGGGTCACGCGCAAACGAGCGCTGCCGGCCGGCACGGTGGGTGGGCGGATCGCCGTGACCATCAGCCCCCGCTCACGCAGCATCTGCGACAAGCGCATGGCCCGTCCCGCATCGCCCACCAGGATCGGCTGGATCGGCGTGAAGCTGTCCATCAATTGCAGGCCGATCTGCTCGGCACCCTGGCGGAACTGGCGGATCAGCACCTGCAGGTGTTCACGCCGCCAATGCTCGCCGCGCAGCAGTTCAAGGCTCTTGAGCGTGGCGCAGGCCAGGGCCGGCGGTTGGCTGGTGGTGTAGATGTAGGGGCGCGCGAACTGGATCAGGCTTTCGATCAGTTCCTCGCTACCGGCGACGAAGGCCCCAGCGGTGCCAAAGGCCTTGCCCAGGGTGCCGACCAGCACCGGCACGTCCTCCTGGCTCAAGCCAAAATGTTCGACGATACCGCCGCCATGGGCCCCCAGCGGACCGAAGCCGTGGGCATCGTCGACCATCAGCCAGGCACCCCGGGCCTTTGCCTCCCGGGCCAGGGCCGGCAGGTCGGCAATGTCGCCGTCCATGCTGAACACGCCGTCGGTGACCACCAGGGTATTGCCAGTGGCTTTCTCCAGGCGACTGGCCAGGCTCTGGGCATCGTTGTGCAGGTATCGGTTGAAACGCGCACCGGACAACAGCCCGGCGTCGAGCAGCGAAGCATGATTGAGGCGGTCTTCCAGCACCGTATCGCCCTGGCCCACCAGCGCGGTGACCGCGCCGAGGTTGGCCATGTAACCGGTGGTGAACAGCAACGCCCGCGGACGCCCCGTCAGGTCGGCCAACGCTTCTTCCAGGGCGTGATGAGGGCTGCTGTGGCCGATCACCAAATGGGAGGCACCACCCCCTACACCCCAACGCGCCGCGCCGGTGCGCCAGGCCTCGATCACTTGCGGGTGATTGGCCAAGCCCAGGTAATCGTTGTTGCAGAACGCCAGCAACGGCTGGCCGTCCACCACCACTTCCGGGCCCTGGGGGCTTTCGAGCAGCGGGCGCTGGCGGTAGAGGTTGTCGGCACGACGGGCAGCCAGGCGTGCGGCGAGATCGAAGGGCATGCAGGCCTCGGGGTGAACCGTTTATGGACGGAGTGAGATCCCTGTGGGAGCGAGCTCGCTCGCGATGAGGCCATGACATTCAACATTGCTGTCGGCTGTGATGCCGCGATCGCGAGCAAGCTCGCTCCCACAGGGGCTTGCATTCCAATCCGGGAAATCGGTGAGTGGTCAAACAGCCGCGTTATAGAACTGCTCGCTGCTCTTCTGCTCCACCAGCGCCTGTTCAATAGCCGCCTGGTGCACTTCGTCGGCATGTTCTTCGCGGGCTTCGGGCTGGATGCCCAGGCGTGCGAACAATTGCATGTCCTTGTCGGCTTGCGGGTTGGCGGTGGTCAACAGCTTGTCGCCGTAGAAAATCGAGTTGGCGCCGGCAAAAAATGCCAGGGCCTGCATCTGCTCGTTCATCGCTTCACGACCAGCGGACAGGCGCACATGGGACTGGGGCATCATGATCCGCGCCACGGCAAGCATGCGGATGAAATCGAACGGATCGATGTCTTCGGCATTTTCCAGCGGCGTGCCGGCGACTTTGACCAGCATGTTGATCGGCACCGACTCCGGGTGCTCCGGCAGGTTCGCCAGTTGGATCAGCAGGTTGGCGCGGTCGTCCAGGGACTCGCCCATGCCCAGGATGCCGCCGGAGCAGATCTTCATCCCCGAATCACGTACATAGGCCAGGGTTTGCAGGCGCTCGCTGTAGGTACGGGTGGTAATGATGCTGCCGTAGAACTCCGGCGAGGTATCGAGGTTGTGGTTGTAGTAGTCCAGGCCAGCCTGGGCCAGCGCTTCGGTCTGTTCCTGGTCGAGACGGCCCAGGGTCATGCAGGTTTCCAGGCCCATGGCCTTCACGCCTTTGACCATTTCCAGCACATACGGCATGTCCTTGGCCGACGGATGTTTCCAGGCCGCGCCCATGCAGAAACGGGTCGAACCAATGGCCTTGGCCCGCGCCGCCTCTTCGAGGACCTTCTGCACTTCGAGCAATTTCTCTTTATCCAGACCGGTGTTGTAGTGACCGGACTGCGGACAATATTTGCAATCTTCCGGGCAAGCGCCGGTCTTGATCGACAGCAGCGTGGAAACCTGGACGCGGTTGGCGTCGAAGTGCGCGCGGTGCACGGTCTGCGCCTGGAACAACAGGTCATTGAATGGCTGGACAAAGAGTGCTTTGACTTCGGCCAAAGACCAGTCATGACGCAGGTTGGCAGTGGTGCTGGCGCTCATGGGCATTTCCTTGATTATGCTTGGCTGGCGCCTGGGGCATGCAATACCCACAGGCGCGACACGGATGTTCAGCATATTTAAGGAAGAGTCATGCGCTGTCAACCACGATACAAAGGACCGGTTTACATCTGGTTAAAAAACAAACAAACCTGCCTGTTGTGCGGCGAAAGCACCGATACCCCCCAGCCTATCTGCACCCCTTGCGAAAGCGAGCTGCCCTGGCTCGGCGATCAATGCAGCATTTGCGCCCTGCCACTGCCCATGGCCGGACTGCGCTGCGGCCAATGTGCCGCTCGGCCGCCAGCCTTCGAACGGGTCCTGGCACCCTGGACCTACGACTTCCCGGTGGACAGCCTGATCACCCGCTTCAAGCATCAGGCGAAATGGCCCCTTGGCCGGCTGCTGGGCGAACTGCTGGCGCAATCGCTGCAACATCATTTCGACGAAGGGCTGGAACGGCCCGACGCACTGGTACCGGTGCCACTGGCCACCCGGCGTTTGCGCCAGCGCGGTTTCAACCAGGCGGCACTGCTGGCCCGCTGGCTCAGTGGGCCGCTGGCGATCCCTTGCGCAGAAAACCTGCTGCGACGCACCCAGGATACGCCCGCCCAACAGGCCCTCGATGCCAAGGCCCGGCGCCAAAACCTGCGCCAGGCCTTTGCCCTCGCGCCCCAGGCGACGTTACGCAATCGTCACCTGGCGTTGGTCGACGATGTGCTCACTACCGGCGCCACCGCCCAGGCCCTGGCCGCCCTGTTACTCGATGCCGGCGCGGCGCGGGTCGACGTGTATTGCCTGGCCCGCACGCCGAAACCCGGTGAACCGGCTTGACGTACCGGGCCCAAGGCGCCAACGTCCGCTCATCGACTTTTGCACGCAGTTTGCCGTCATGTCATTGCCCACGCTTCTGACCCAACACATCGTTCGGCGACCACAACGCATCGCCCTGTTGCAGCACATCGCCGAACAGGGCTCGATCACCCGCGCCGCCAAGAGCGCGGGCCTGAGCTACAAGGCGGCATGGGATGCCATCGATGAGTTGAACAACCTCGCCGACCATCCGTTGGTGGAACGCAGCGTCGGCGGCAAGGGCGGTGGCGGCGCGAGGCTGTCGGAGGAAGGCCAACGGGTGCTGCGCCTGTATCAGCGCCTGCAAGCGCTGCAGGCGCAACTGCTGGAAGCCAGCGAAGACGCCGGGGACCTGGGCCTGCTCAGTCGCCTGATGCTGCGCACCAGTGCCCGCAATCAATTGCATGGCAAGGTCCTGGGCATCGAGGCCCGGGGGCACAACGACCGGGTACGCCTGGAGCTGGCCCGGGGCCTGGTCATCGAAGCGCGGATCACCCATGACAGCACGTTGCGCCTCGAACTGGCTGTCGGCACCGACGTGGTGGCGCTGATCAAGGCCGGCTGGCTGGAATTGCATCCCGTCGAACAAGCGGAAAAACCGGGGATCAATACGCTGCGCGGCATGATCGAGCAGGTCGACGCCGCCGAAGACGGCCCCAGCGAAGTGCGCATCGGCCTGCCCAACGGCCAGACGCTGTGTGCCCTGGCCGACCCGCTTCAGTTGCAAGCGCAGGACCTGGTAGCCGGCTCACCGGTGCAAGTGACGTTTTCAGCGACAAATGTGCTGCTCGGCACACCGCTGTAGCGCGCTGCAACAATAGTTTCATCGACCCGCTTTAAGGTGACTGCCAAAACCAGCAGGGAGCCTGATGATGAGCCTATTAGAAGAAAACCAATCCACCGACCTGGAAAAGATCGTCGGCCTGAGCCGACGCAGTTTCATCAGCGCCGGCGCCCTGTGCGGCGCGGCGATGTTCCTGGGCGGCAACCTGCTGAGCCGCAGCGTGCTGGCCGCCGCCGTGAGCGAAGGCAACAGCCGGCTGCTGGGTTTCAACAGCATCCCCGCCGCCACGGCCGACACCATCACGCTGCCGCCGGGCTACAAGGCCTCGGTGCTGATCAGTTGGGGCCAGCCGCTGCAGAAAAATGCACCGGCGTTCGATCCCAGTGGCAATGGAACAGCCCGCGCACAGGAAGTGCAGTTTGGCGACAACAACGACGGCATGAGCCTGTTCGAATTCCCCGGCGACAAGAACCGGGCGCTGATGGCGATCAACAACGAATACACCAACTACCGCTACCTCTTCCCCCACGGCGGCCAGCCGCAGTCGGCCGAAGACGTGCACAAGGCCCAGGCCAGCGAAGGGGTGTCGGTGATCGAGGTCCAGCGTCGTCGCGGGCAGTGGCAGTTCGTCCAGGAATCGCGCTACAACCGCAGGATCCACGGCAACACGCCGATTCGCCTGCGTGGCCCGGCCGCCGGTCACGAGCTGATGAAAACCAGTGCCGACAAGAGCGGCAAGAAAGTGCTGGGAACGTTCCAGAACTGCGCCAACGGCATGACGCCGTGGGGCACCTACCTGACCTGCGAAGAAAACTTCACCGACTGCTTCGGCAGCAGCAAGACCGACCTGCAGTTCGATGAGGCGCAAAAGCGCTACGGCGCCACCGTCACCAGCCGCGAGATCAACTGGCACCTGTACGACCCGCGTTTCGACCTGGCGAAGAACCCCAACGAACTCAATCGCCATGGCTGGGTGGTGGAAATCGATCCGTTCGATCCAGAATCCACGCCGGTGAAACGCACCGCCCTGGGCCGCTTCAAACACGAAAACGCCGCCCTGGCACAAACCAATGACGGTCGCGCCGTGGTGTACATGGGCGACGATGAACGCGGCGAGTTCATCTACAAGTTCGTCAGCCGCGAGCGCATCAACCATCGCAATGCCAAGGCCAACCGCAACCTGCTGGACCACGGCACCTTGTACGTGGCGCGCTTCGATGCCGGCGACGGCAACCCGGACCATCCCAAAGGCAAGGGCCAGTGGATCGAGCTGACCCACGGCAAGAACGGCCTCGACGCCAGCAGTGGCTTCGCCGACCAGGCCGAGGTGCTGATCCACGCGCGCCTGGCTGCCAGCGCCGTGGGTGCCACCCGTATGGACCGTCCTGAGTGGATCGTGGTCAGCCCGAAAGACGGCCAGGTCTATTGCACCCTGACCAACAACTCCAAGCGCGGCGAAGACGGCCAACCGGTGGACGGGCCGAACCCTCGGGCCAAGAACGTCTACGGGCAGATCCTGCGCTGGCGCACCGACCGCGACGATCATGCCGCCAAGACCTTCTCCTGGGATCTGTTCGTGGTCGCCGGCAACCCGACGGTACACGCCGGCACGCCGAAAGCCGGGTCGTCCAATATCAACCCGCAGAACATGTTCAACAGCCCCGACGGCCTGGGCTTCGACAAGGCCGGCCGGCTGTGGATTCTCACCGACGGCGACTCCAGCAACGCCGGGGACTTCGCCGGCATGGGCAACAACCAGATGCTCTGCGCCGACCCCAACAGTGGCGAAATCCGCCGTTTCATGGTCGGACCGGTGGGCTGCGAAGTGACCGGGATCAGTTTTGCCCCGGACCAGAAAGCCTTGTTCGTCGGGATCCAGCATCCAGGGGAAAACGGTGGTTCGACCTTCCCTGAGCACCTGCCCAACGGCAAGCCGCGGTCTTCGGTGATGGTGATTACCCGGGAAGACGGCGGGGTCATCGGCGCCTGATGCTGATCATTCCCACGCTCTGCGTGGGAATGCAGCCAGGGACGCTCCGCGTCCCAAAGCGTAACGCGGAGCGTCACATGAGGCATTCCCACGCAGAGCGTGGGAACGATCACCGATCAATCCAGGCTGCTTTGCGCTACCATGCTGTGCCGGACGCGGCAGCCCTGCCGCTGCGCAGGAGTCAGCATGTCCCATCCGTTCGAAACCCTCACGCCCGACCTGGTGCTCGATGCCGTTGAAAGCATCGGCTTTCTCAGCGACGCCCGCGTGTTGGCCCTCAACAGCTACGAGAACCGCGTCTATCAGGTCGGCATCGAAGATTCCGAGCCGCTGATCGCCAAGTTCTATCGCCCCCAGCGCTGGACCAACGAAGCGATCCTGGAAGAGCACAGCTTTACCTTCGAACTGGCCGAATACGAAGTGCCCGTGGTGGCGCCATTGATCCACAACGGTGCCAGCCTGCACGAACACGCCGGGTTTCGTTTCACCCTGTTTCCTCGTCGCGGAGGCCGTGCGCCGGAGCCGGGCAATCTCGACCAACTCTATCGCCTGGGACAATTGCTCGGACGCCTGCACGCGCTCGGGGCGACCCGGCCGTTCGAGCATCGTGAAGCCCTGGGCGTGAAGAATTTCGGTCACGATTCATTGGCCACCGTGCTGGCGAGCGGATTCGTTCCCCGCAGCCTGCTGCCGGCCTATGAGTCGGTCGCCCGGGACTTGCTCAAGCGCGTCGAAGAGGTCTACGCCGCTACGCCCCACCAGAACATCCGCATGCACGGCGATTGCCATCCCGGCAACATGATGTGCCGCGACGAGGTGTTCCACATCGTCGACCTGGACGACTGTCGCATGGGCCCGGCGGTGCAGGACCTGTGGATGATGCTCGCCGGCGATCGCCAGGAATGCCTGGGGCAATTGTCGGAACTGATGGACGGCTACCGTGAGTTCCACGACTTCGACCCGCGTGAACTGGCGCTGATCGAACCGCTGCGGGCCTTGCGGCTGATGCACTACAGTGCCTGGCTGGCGCGGCGCTGGGACGACCCGGCGTTCCCCCGCAGCTTCCCGTGGTTCGGCAGCGAACGCTACTGGGGCGACCAGGTGCTGGCATTGCGCGAGCAATTGGCGGCGCTCAATGAAGAGCCGTTGAAGCTGTTCTGATTGGCTTCAGCAGTCACCGCGCCACCTTTGTGGGAGCGGGCTTGCTCGCGAAGACGGAGGAACATTCAATATTCATGTCGACTGACCCACCGCTTTCGCGAGCAAGCCCGCTCCCACAGAGGGATCTGTGCCGGGGTACGCTCACAAAGGTTCACAGCACAACCTGACAAATCTCCTTACAATCCCCCTTTGTTAGCTGCCTAAGCAAGGATTCTGCATGCAAGCCGCCAACCCGCGTCGCGGGTATATCCTGGGCCTGAGTGCCTACATCATCTGGGGTCTGTTCCCGATCTACTTCAAGGCCATCGCCAGCGTACCGTCAGTGGAAATCATCATCCACCGGGTACTGTGGTCGGCCCTGTTCGGCGCGGCATTGCTGCTGGTCTGGAAACACCCGGGCTGGTGGCGCGAACTGCGGGACAATCCGCGTCGGCTGGCGATCCTGGCCTTGAGCGGCACGCTGATCGCGGCCAACTGGCTGACCTACGTCTGGGCGGTGAACAACGAACGCATGCTCGAAGCCAGCCTGGGTTACTACATCAACCCGCTGGTGAATGTGTTGCTGGGCATGTTGATCCTCGGCGAACGCCTGCGCCGCATGCAATGGCTGGCGGTGGGGTTGGCGGCCGTCGGCGTGGCGCAGCAGGTCTGGCAAGTCGGCAGCCTGCCCTGGGTGTCGCTGGTGCTTGCACTGACCTTCGGTTTCTATGGGCTGATTCGCAAACAAGCGCCGGTCAAGGCATTGCCGGGGCTGGTGGTGGAAACCTGGATGCTGGTGCCGATCGCCATCGCCTGGTTGCTGTTCAATCCCACGGCCACCAGTGCCCAGGCCGCGTTCTGGACCACCTCCGAAGCCTGGTGGCTGGTGGCGGCCGGCCCCGTGACACTGGTTCCGCTGGTGTGCTTCAACGCCGCGGCCCGGCATTTGCCCTACACCACCCTGGGATTTCTCCAGTACATCGCACCGACGCTGGTGCTGTTGCTCGCCGTGCTGCTGTTCGGTGAGCACCTGTCGCCCAGCACGCTGGTGGCGTTCCTGTTCATCTGGGCCGGGCTGGCGGTGTACAGCGTCGATGCGGTGATCAGCATGCGCCGGCGCAGCTGATCAAAAAACGCAAAAACCTCTACAGGCCACGTCCGCCGTGGCCTGCGCTTATCCTTCCCAAGGTTATCCACAGCGTGATCCCCGCCGTTTGTGCACAAGCCCTTGAAAACTGGTGATTTTTTGATCACTAGCCGCTGCCCCCCGGCGGGCCTGGGCTGGGGCCGGGTCTCTACAGGTTATCCACAGGCAGGCGCAGTTTTTCCTTGGATAACCTTCATTACACGTCGTCGCTGAGCTTGAGCTCCACCATCAACTCATCGGCCAAGGTTTCCAGGCGTTCCTGCAAGGTCTCCAACGACAGGGTCAAAGGCACGCCCAGGATCGCTTCGGCATGAAACAGCAGCTCACTGCTCATCGGTGCCGGCCGGACATGGGTCACCAGACGCTCGACATTGACGCCCTGCTCGCTCAACAACCGGGTGATGTCCCGCACGATACCGGGACGATCGTTGCCCACCAGCTCCATGGTGATGGGTTTCCAAGTGCAGGACTCCTCAACGGCGCTTTCAGCGATCAATACGTGGATGCCGTGGGCCGCCAGCCCCTGCAAGGCTTCGATCAATTTTTCATGGGCCTCGGCCGGGGCGCTGAAGCGCACGATCCCGGCAAATTGCCCGGCCAGGTGCGCCATGCGGCTTTCCAGCCAGTTACCGCCATGTTCGGCAATGCACTCGGCGATGCGCTCGACCTGCCCGGGCTTGTCCGGGGCGAAAACAGTGATGACGAGGTGGTCCATGGCGCAGTCCTCTTGTTGATGGAAGGGACAGTATAGGCAGGACGCACAAGTCCTGTGGCGAGGGGATTTATCCCCGTTGGGGCGCGAAGCGGCCCTAAATCCGTCACTTCGGTGTATCAGACAGTTTGAGTTGAATGTCTTGGGGGGGCTGCTTCGCAGCCCAACGGGGATAAATCCCCTCGCCACAGGGACTCGTCCGCCCACGTCAATCGTGTACAAGTTTTAATATTTATCTGGAACAATCCACAGTTTTTTTGAGAACATCCGACACCGCGTCGTGACTGTACTGCTTTAGTCGGTCGCGGAACGACGCAATTAGTCTAATTTTCACAACCGCAATTGATCATGTAGTATGCCGCAGCACGCACTACATAATCGCGATGCCCCTGTTGTACCGATGTCTGCTTAAGGCCAGTCGCATCCCTGAAAAGCCCCGTCAGCAAGGCTTGAATACCCAGCCGCCAGCGATGGCATGTACTGGTTCCGGGGTTTGTGGTTTAAATGTCCCGAGGCTTCATTGTCAAAATCGAAGAGCTGAAAAGCGAAATAGCTGAGCAGAGTGAGGCAAGCAATGACTGAACACGTTCAAGTCGGTGGCCTGCAGGTCGCCAAAGTCCTGTTCGACTTCGTGAATAACGAAGCCATTCCCGGAACCGGCCTCACCGCCGATGCGTTCTGGGCCGGTGCCGACAAGGTCATCCACGACCTGGCCCCGAAGAACCAAGCCCTACTCGCCAAACGCGATGATTTCCAGGCGCGGATCGATGCCTGGCACCAGGCCCGTGCCGGCCAGGCCCACGACGCCGTGGCTTACAAAGCCTTCCTGCAAGACATTGGCTACCTGCTGCCAGAAGCGGCGGATTTCCAAGCCACGACCCAGAACGTCGATGACGAAATCGCCCGCATGGCCGGCCCGCAGCTGGTGGTACCGGTGATGAACGCCCGCTTCGCCCTCAATGCCTCGAACGCCCGCTGGGGTTCGCTGTACGACGCGCTGTACGGCACCGATGCCATCAGCGAAGCCGACGGCGCGGAAAAAGGCAAAGGCTACAACAAGGTACGCGGCGACAAGGTCATCGCCTTCGCCCGCGCCTTCCTCGATGAAGCGGCCCCCCTGGCGGCCGGCTCCCATGTCGACTCCACCGCGTACAAGATCGTCGAGGGCAAACTGGTGGTCGCTCTCAAGGGCGGCAGCAACAGCGGCCTGCGTGACGATGCCCAACTGATCGGCTTCCAGGGCGATGCCTCGGTACCGACTGCCGTGCTGCTGAAACACAACGGCCTGCACTTCGAAATCCAGATCGATGCCAGCACGCCCGTCGGCCAGACCGATGCCGCCGGCGTCAAAGACATCCTGATGGAAGCAGCGCTGACCACCATCATGGACTGCGAAGACTCGGTCGCCGCCGTCGACGCCGATGACAAAGTGGTGATCTACCGCAACTGGCTCGGCTTGATGAAGGGCGACCTGTCGGAAGAAGTCGCCAAGGGCGGCCAGACGTTTACCCGGACCATGAACCCTGACCGTGTCTACACCGCCGTCGACGGCTCGGGCGTGACCCTGCACGGCCGCTCGCTGCTGTTCGTGCGTAACGTCGGCCATCTGATGACCATCGACGCGATCCTGGACAAGCACGGCAACGAAGTGCCGGAAGGCATCCTCGACGGCCTGGTCACCAGCCTGGCGGCGATCCACAGCCTCAACGGCAACACCTCGCGCCGCAACAGCCGCACCGGCTCGGTGTACATCGTCAAGCCGAAGATGCACGGCCCGGAAGAAGCCGCGTTCACCAACGAGCTGTTCGGTCGCGTCGAAGACGTGCTGAACCTGCCGCGCAACACCCTCAAGGTCGGGATCATGGACGAGGAGCGCCGTACCACGGTCAACCTCAAGGCCTGCATCAAGGCCGCCAGCGAACGCGTAGTGTTCATCAACACCGGCTTCCTCGACCGTACCGGCGATGAAATCCATACCTCCATGGAAGCCGGCCCGATGGTGCGCAAGGCCGACATGAAAGCCGAGAAGTGGATCGGCGCCTATGAAAACTGGAACGTCGATATCGGCTTGAGCACCGGCCTGCAAGGTCGCGCGCAAATCGGCAAAGGCATGTGGGCGATGCCGGACCTGATGGCGGCGATGCTCGAACAGAAAATCGCTCATCCGCTGGCCGGCGCCAACACCGCGTGGGTTCCCTCGCCGACCGCCGCCGCCCTGCACGCGCTGCATTACCACAAGGTCGACGTGTTCGCTCGCCAGGCCGAACTGGCCAAGCGCGCTCGCGCTTCGGTGGACGACATCCTGACCATCCCGCTGGCCGCCAACCCGAACTGGACGCCGGAGCAGATCAAGAATGAACTGGACAACAATGCCCAGGGCATCCTCGGCTACGTGGTGCGCTGGATCGACCAGGGCGTCGGCTGCTCCAAGGTGCCGGACATCAACGACATCGGCCTGATGGAAGACCGTGCGACGCTGCGTATCTCCAGCCAGCACATCGCCAACTGGCTGCGCCACGGCATCGTCACGCAAGACCAGGTGATGGAAAGCCTCAAGCGCATGGCATCGGTGGTCGACCGCCAGAACGCCAACGACCCGCTGTACCGGCCGCTGGCGCCAGACTTCGACAGCAACATCGCCTTCCAGGCGGCGGTCGAACTGGTGATCGAAGGCACCAAGCAACCTAACGGCTACACCGAGCCGGTGCTGCACCGTCGCCGTCGCGAGTTCAAGGCCGCCAATGGGTTGTGATTGAGCGGTAGAAGCGGCACAAAAAAAGCCCTGATCGAAAGATCGGGGCTTTTTTCATTGGAAGTAACAGTACTGCCAACTCAGGCAATAACGCCAAGCGCTGCATTTGTGGCGAGGGGATTTATCCCCGCTGGGTTGCGAAGCAACCCTAACGCCTGTCGGCTCGGTGTGTCAGGTTGATTGGGTTGAACTCTGTTGGGCTGCTGCGCAGCCAGCGGGGATAAATCCCCTCGCCACAGTTTATGCTCCACTGGAGGTCTTAAAGATCCATCCCCAACTCATGCTTGACCAACCCCAGCAGCTTGTCGGTATCGATCGGCTTGAGCAGAAAGTCCACCACGCTCAAGTGCATCGCTTCGATGGCGTCCTTCACGTCGGCATCGCCTGACACGATGATGATCGGCAGCGCTGCCCGCTCGGACTCGCGCACCAGGCGGACCAGTTCCAGGCCATCGACATTACCCATGCGCAGGTCGGTGATCAACAGACCGATCGACGGCTTGGTTTCCAGCATCTTGAGTGCCGTTTCGCCGCTGGCGGCGGTCATGCAGTGAATTCCGTCCAAGGCCAGGATCTCCGACAACAGCTCACGGGCGTCCTTATCGTCATCAACGATCAAGACACGCTGCGGCGGCAAGTCAGGTTCCAGCATGACGGCATTCAGCGCCTCGCGCTCGTCGTCACTCAAAATATCGTGGTCAGGCATGGTGCTCTCTACGTTCTTTAAATCGATCCCCTGGCACAGTGGTCAGACATCGTTCGGCGGCGCTTCAATGTGCACTTCGTCGGATTTTTTTCCAAGAACATTCAATGAAGATTTTTCTGACGCCTGGCGTAAGACTTTTCCGTGAGTGCGGCCCTTAGGCCGCGACCTAGACTTACGTCCAATGGGCACCCCGCGCTGAGGGGCCGACCATGGCAGAACAGATCCGACCACAACAATTCGAATAAGACTGCGTAATGGCTATGAAAAAAGCGGACGCCTTCATCCAGGCAGGGAAAACCGCGGTGTTGCAAAACATCCAGGGGACGCTGCAGTTTCTCCAGCGCTTTCCGCCGTTCAACCAAATGGAAAATGCCCACCTGGCGTATCTGGTGGAGCAATGCCTGCTGCGTTTCTACGCCCCGGGCGACACCATCATCAAACCGGCCGACGGCCCGGTGGAGCACTTTTACATCGTCAAGCAGGGCCGGGTGGTGGGCGAACGCCCGCATTCGGCCAAGGGTGGCACCGAGACCACCTTCGAGATCACCACCGGCGAATGTTTCCCCCTTGCCGCGCTACTGGGCGAACGGGCCACGCGCACCGAGCACCGGGCCGGCGAAGACACGTTCTGCCTGCAACTGAACAAACTGGCCTTCATCAAGCTCTTCGCCCTGTCCGCCCCGTTTCGCGATTTCGCCCTGCGCGGGGTCAGCAGCCTGCTCGATCAGGTCAACCAACAGGTCCAGCAGAAATCCGCGCAAACCCTGGGCACCCAGTACTCCCTCAATACGCGGCTGGGGGAACTGGCGATGCGCCATCCAGTCAGTTGCAGCCCGGACATGCCGCTGCGCGAAGCCGTGAAAATGATGCACGAGCAGCAGGTCGGCAGCATCGTGGTGGTCAATGAGCAAAAAGCACCAGTGGGGATTTTCACTTTGCGCGACCTGCGCCAGGTGGTGGCCGATGGTTCCGGGGACTTTTCCCAGGCCATCGCAGGACACATGACCCAGGCTCCCTTCTTCCTTTCGCCGGACCACAGCGCCTTCGACGCGGCCATCGCCATGACCGAGCGCCACATCGCCCACGTCTGCCTGGTCAAGGACCAGCGCCTGTGTGGCGTGGTCTCGGAGCGCGATCTGTTTTCCTTGCAGCGCGTCGACCTGGTGCACCTGGCCCGGACCATCCGCAACGCCCCCAGGGTGGAAAACCTCGTGGCCCTGCGCGGCGAGATCGGCCAACTGGTGGAGCGCATGCTGGCCCACGGCGCGTCCTCGACCCAGATCACCCACATCATCACCCTGCTCAACGACCACACCGTGTGCCGCGTCATCGAGCTGACCCTGGCCGACAAAGGCGACCCGGGGGTGCCGTTCAGTTGGCTGTGTTTCGGCAGTGAAGGCCGGCGCGAGCAAACCCTGCACACCGACCAGGACAACGGCATATTGTTCGAAGCCCGGGACGCCGCCCATGCCGCGCAGATCCGCGGCCTGCTGCTGCCCATCGCCCAACAGATCAACCAGAGCCTGGCTCAGTGCGGCTTCACCTTGTGCAAGGGCAACATCATGGCCGGCAACCCCGAGCTGTGCCTGTCCCGCGCCGAATGGGCCCGGCGCTTCGCGTCATTTATTCGCGAAGCGACGCCGGAAAACCTGCTGGGTTCGAGCATCTATTTCGACCTGCGGGTGGTCTGGGGCGATGAGCAAGGTTGCGAGCAGTTGCGCCAGCAGATCCTTGATCAAGTGGCCGACAATCGCTTGTTCCAGCGCATGATGGCCGCGAACGCACTGCGTCATCGCCCGCCGGTGGGACGCTTCAGGGATTTCGTGCTGAGCCGCAAGAATGGCGAAAAGGCGACCCTGGACTTGAAAGTGCAGGGCCTGACGCCCTTCGTCGACGGCGCCCGCCTGCTGGCCCTGGCCAACGGCATCGAAGCCAACAATACCCTGGAACGCCTGCGGCAACTGGTCGTCAAGGAAGTGATCGAACCGCTCGATGGCGCGGCCTATGAAGAGGCCTATCACTTCATCCAGCAGACCCGCATGCAGCAACACCAACTGCAAACCCGCGAGAACCTGCCCTATTCCAACCGCGTCGACCCCGACAGCCTCAACCATCTGGACCGACGCATCCTGCGCGAATCCCTGCGCCAGGCCCAACGCCTGCAAAGCAGCCTAACGCTGAGGTACCAGTTGTGAACCTGTTTTCCTGGCTGCGCCCGGCCCAGCCGACATTGCCCGACGCGCTGCAGCAGCGCCTGGAGCACCTGCCCGCGCCCTCGCCACTGGGCGAAGGCGACCTGCGGGCGCAACGCTGGGTCGTCCTGGACCTGGAAACCACCGGCTTGAACCTGAACAAGGACCAGGTGCTGTCCATCGGCGCGGTGGTCATCGAAGACGGCGCTATCGACTTCAGCCAGCAATTCGAACGTACGTTGCAGTGCAATCAGCAAAAGCTCGGCCCCAGTGTGTTGATCCATGGCCTGGCGCCCAGTGCCATCGCCGCCGGCAGCGACCCGGCGGAGGCACTGCTGGCGTTCATGGCGTTCGTGGGCGACAGCCCACTGCTGGCCTTTCACGCGCCGTTCGACTCCCACATGCTCGGGCGTGCCTTGAAAGATCATCTGGGCTATCGCCTGCAGCATCCGTTCCTCGACGTGGCGGACTTGGCCCCGATGCTTTGTCCACAAGCCAATCTGCGCAAGTCCGGCCTGGACGAGTGGATCGACTGGTTCAAGCTGCAAGTCTTCGACCGCCACAACGCCAGCGCCGACGCCCTGGCCACGGCGGAACTGGCGCTGATCCTGTTCAGCCGCGCCCGCCAGCAACAGATCCACAGCCCGCTTGAGCTGCAACAGCGCCTGGGCCAGTGGAGACGGCGGCAGCAGGCGCCTTCTCTTTGAAAGATGAACACACTCACTGTGGGAGCGAGCTTGCTCGCGATGGCGCACTGTCAGTCGGCATCGAAGTTGACTGACCTGTCGCTATCGCGAGCAAGCTCGCTCCCACACAGAACCCGGCCTCAATTTCCTTACCTGCACCGCCCGACCAGCGCCAATTGCTTTCCCGCCCCCGCCTCTGCCACAATCGCGAACAATTCTCGTTACTTAAAACGTCGGTGATGCTTCGTGTCGTCAGTTCCCAGTCCTCATAGTGATTTGGTTGGTGCGTTGTACCGTGACCATCGCGCTTGGCTATTGGCATGGCTGCGACGCAACGTGGCGTGTGCGCACCGGGCGGAAGACCTGAGCCAGGACACTTTTGTGCGCTTGCTGGGTCGCGAGGACCTGAAGGCGCCCCGCGAACCCCGGGCGTTTCTGGTGGCCATCGCCAAGGGCTTGTTGTTCGATTATTTCCGTCGAGCGGCATTGGAGCAGGCTTACCTCACCGAACTGATGCTGATCCCCGAGGCCGAGCAGCCTTCGGTGGAAGAACAGCAAATCATCCTGGAAGACCTCAAGGCCATCGATCGCCTGCTCGGCAAACTGTCCAGCAAGGCCCGCGCAGCCTTCCTCTATAACCGCCTCGACGGCCTCGGCCACGCCGAAATCGCCGAGCGCCTGGGGGTTTCGGTGCCGCGGGTACGGCAGTACCTGGCCCAGGGCATCCGGCAGTGCTACATCGCCCTGTACGGTGAACCGACATGAGCCAGGCCCATGCCAAACCGGTCTCGGCCAGCGTGCTGGATGCCGCCATTGCCTGGCAGTTGTCCTTGGACGCGAGCAGCGCCCAGGAGCATGAAGCGTTCGCCCGCTGGCATGCCGCCGATGAAGAGCACGCCCGCGCCTGGCGGCAATTGGGCATGCTCGACCAGCGCTTCAGCGTGGCCAATGGGCCGGCGCGGGCGGCGTTGCTGCAATCGCGGGTGAGCATTCGTCGACGGATACGCAAGCTCGGCAGCGGCCTGGCCAGCGTTGTCGCGGTCATCGGCCTGGCGTTGTTTGCCAGTGAACGTTACCTGCCGCTGGATTACTGGCTGGCCGATCAGCGCACCGCGACAGGCGAGCAACGCACCCTGCGCCTGGCCGACGGCACGCTGATCAACCTCAACACCCACAGTGCGCTGGACGTGCGTTTTGATGACAAGCAGCGCCGTATCGTCCTGCAGGAAGGCGAAATCCTGGTGGAAACCGGCCACGACGACCCGCGCCCGTTCATTGTCGAGACCCGCGAAGGCCGCCTGCGCGCGTTGGGCACACGATTCCTGGTCAAGCGCGAAGACGAAGGGACGCGCCTGAGCGTGTTGAAATCCGCCGTGGCGGCGCATCCCCAGGCCACGGACAGCGAACAGATCCTGCGCGAAGGCCAACAAGTGCTGATGCGCCGCGACGGCCTCGGGCCAACCGTTGCCCTGAGCCCCGGCGCCGATGCCTGGACCCGCGGCATGCTGGTGGTGGACAACGCCCGCCTTGAAGACCTGATCCATGAGTTGGGGCGTTACCGGCGCGGCTACCTCGGTGTCGAGCCACAAGTGGCCGACCTGCGCATCACCGGCAGTTTCCCGCTGCACGACACCGACCTGGCGCTGACCGCCCTGCTGCCGACTTTGCCGGTGCAGATCGGATATCACACGAAGTGGTGGGTGGTCGTGGAACCGAGGAGCGGTGCCAAGCCCTGAGGGATGTTGTGTCAGGCAGGCCGCCTTCGCGGGCAAGCCCGCTCCCACAGGGGAATGGCGGCGCCCACAGTATTGTGGACGACCCGGTCAATGTGGGAGCGAGCTTGCTCGCGAAAAGGCCATCCCACACACCACAAAACCCAGGTCGCCCCCAAAACTGAATCTAAATTATTTTCATCCAGCCCTATCACTTTTCAACTTTCATTCGGCACCCAGGCAATTGAGAAATATTTCCATTCAGGAGCCGCCGTATGTCCCGCCCGCTAGACACCCTGTTGCGCCCCAGCCTGTTGGCCGTTGCCATTGCCTTCGCCGTCCCGTTGACCAGCGCCCCGCTGCTGGCCGCCGAACAAGCCACAAGCGTGCGCACCTACAACCTGCCCGCCGCGCCCCTGGCCAGCACCCTGAACCAGATCGCCAGCCAGGCCGGCCTCGCACTGAGCCTGAATCCGTCCCTGGCCTCGGGCAAGACCTCGGCCCCGGTCCAGGGCCAGTTCGACGCCACCGGCGCATTGCGCGAGGCCTTGCGCGGCACCGGCCTGCAACTGGAACAAAGCAGCGCTGGCACCTACAGCCTGGTGGCCGTACCTGAAGGCGTCATGGCCTTGCCGGAAACCAGCGTGATCGGCGCCGGTCTCAGCGAAACCGCGTGGGGCCCGACCGAGGGCTATGTCGCCACCCGCACCGCCGCCGGCACCAAGACCGACACGCCGATCGTCGAACTGCCGCGCTCCGTCTCCGTGGTCACCCGCCAACAGATGGAGGACCGTTCGGTCCTCAACCTCAATGACGCGCTGCGCTACACCGCCGGCGTGCAGAGCAGCGGCTACGGCTCGGATTCGCGCAACGACTGGCTGTTGGTGCGCGGCTTCGTACCGACCCAATTCCTCGATGGCCTGCCGCTGCCCAAGGGCAACTACATCACGCCGAAAATCGAACCCTGGAACCTTGAGCGCATCGCCGTGCTCCGCGGCCCGGCCTCCTCGGTCTACGGCCAGACGCCACCTGGCGGCATGCTGGACATGGTCAGCCGTCGCCCACAGGCCGAAAGCAGCCATGAGGTCGAGTTGCAGGCCGGCAGCTACGAACATAAGCAGATCAACTTCGACAGCACCGGCAAAGTCGATGACGAAGGCCAGTTCCTCTATCGGCTCAGCGGCACCGTGCGCGACAGCAACTCCCAGGTCGATCACATCCCGGACAAGCGCTACAACCTCGCGCCGAGCCTGACCTGGAACATCAACGACGACACGCGCCTGACCTTCCTGTCCCAGTACACCCGCGACGACACCGGCATCACCGGGCAATTCCTGCCGCTCCAAGGCACCAAGCTGTCCTCGCCAGCAGGCAAGATTTCCCACCACAAAAACCTCGGCGATCCGGATTGGGAATTCTACGACCGTACCTACTACGCCCTCGGTTATGCGTTCGAACACCGTCTGAACGACACCTGGCAGTTCCGCCAGAACCTGCGCTACACCAAGAGCGACCTGGAAACCCAGGGCATCTCCGCTGGCGGGCAATTCTGGCCGGCGGGGCCCGAGGAAGCAGTCAGCGCCGATGGCACCATCAAGCGCAGCGCCAGTGTCGTTGACGAAGACATCAGCCAGTTCGCCGTGGACAACAATTTCCAGGCCGACTTCCAGACCGGCGCCCTCAGTCACACCCTGCTGCTGGGCCTGGATCACCAGCGCTCCAACAGCAATTCGCGTTGGCTGTGGGGCTCGACCGGCGTGCCGACCAGCAACATCCACAACCCGATCTACGGACAGGATTTCTCCAACGTCCAGTACTTCACCATGTATGACTACAACCAGAAGACCAACCAGACCGGCCTGTATGTCCAGGACCAGATCGCCCTGGACAACTGGCGCCTGACCCTCGGCGGCCGTGAAGACTGGATTCACACCGGCACCGAATTCCACAACCAGAACAACGTCACCAACACCCAGCGCGACAAGAAATTCAGCGGCAACGCGGCGTTGAGCTACGTCTTCGATAACGGTGTGACGCCCTACATTTCCTTCGCCCAGTCGTTCCAGGCAGCGGCCGGTTCAACCGTCAACAGCACCGAAGCGTTCAAGCCAACAGAAGGCGAGCAGTACGAAGCCGGCATCAAGTATCAACCGCCGGGCACCAAGACCTTGCTGACCGCCGCGGTGTTCGACCTGACCCAGAAAAACAACTCCGTGACCGAAAACAACGTCACCCGCCAAGTGGGTGAAGTCCAGGTGCGCGGCCTGGAACTGGAAGCCTCGGGCGATGTGACCGACAACCTGAAGCTCATCGGTTCCTACACCTACAACGACAGTGAAATCACCAAGGGCACCGCAGCGGAAAAAGGCAAGCGCATGGCCCAGGTACCGCGCAACCAGGCCACCGCCTGGGCGGACTACACCTGGCACAACGGCCCGCTGGATGGCTTCGGTGTCGGTGCCGGTGTGCGCTATGTCGGCGACACCTACGGCAATACCACCAACACCGATTGGGGCCATGTCGGCTCCTATACCGTGTACGACGCGTCGGCCCACTACGATCTCGGGCGTTTGAACAAGACCCTCAAAGGCGTCACGGTGGCGGTGGATGCGAAGAACATCTTCAACAAGGACTACCTGTCCACTTGCGATGGTTTCTATTGCTACTACGGCGACCAACGCAACGTCGTCGCCAGCGTGAATTACAAATGGTAAACGGTTAGCATTTGCAAAACCTTTTGAGGGCACCTGTACCCGAGACCTGCCAGTCAAATGAAATCCCTGTGGGAGCGAGCTTGCTCGCGAAGACGGCGTAACAGTCAACATTGATGTTGTCTGGCACACCGCTTTCGCGAGCAAGCTCGCTCCCACAGGTTTCGCCGCTTGACTGAAGGGGCTCAGGCATCGAGGCCCTCTTGCATTCGGATCGCTCATGAAAAGCAAAACCATCCGCCGCTGGTCCTTCGTACACACCTGGACCAGCCTGATCTGCACGGTGTTCCTGCTGATGCTGGCGATCACCGGGCTGCCGTTGATCTTCCACCATGAAATCGAACACCTGTTGGGCGACGCTCCCGAGTTCCGGGAGATGCCTGCCGACACGCCACACCTGGACCTCCAGCAGTTAGTGGAAAAGGCCAAGGCCCATCGTCCGGGTGAAGTGGTCCAGTATTTTGGCTGGGACGAAGACGAGCCCAACGGCATCTTCACCATCATGGCGCCGACACCGGACACCGAGCCCAATTCCTCCCATACTTTCATGCTCGATGCGCGCACCGGCGAGGCCCTGGAAATGCCCTCGGCCAACGGCGGTTTCATGATGGTCATGCTGCGCCTGCACGTGGATATGTTCGCGGGTTTGCCGGGCAAGTTGCTGCTGGCGTTCATGGGGCTATTGTTCGTGATCGCCATCGTTTCCGGCGTGGTCCTGTACCTGCCCTTCATGCGCCGGTTGAAATTCGCCACGGTGCGCCAGGACAAATCCACGCGCCTGCGCTGGCTGGACCTTCACAACCTGATCGGCGTGGTGACGCTGGTCTGGGCGCTCACCGTGGGCGTCACCGGCGTGATTGCCGCGTGCGCCGACCTGATCATCGCCGCCTGGCGCAACGACAGCCTCAGCGCCATGGTCGAACCCTATCGCAACACCCCGCCGCTGACGCAATTGGCCCCGGCCACCCGCTTGCTCGACATCGCCAAGGAGGTCGCGCCGGGCATGGAGCCCAGCTTCATCGCCTTCCCCGGCACGTTGTTTTCCAGCCAACACCACTACGGCGTGTTCATGAAAGGCAGCACCCACCTGACCTCGCACTTGCTCACGCCGGTGTTGATCGATGCCAGCACCCTGGAGGTCACCGCTGTGGCCGAGCGACCGTGGTACATGGACGTCATGAGCCTGTCTCTACCGTTGCACTTCGGCGACTACGGTGGCCGGCCGATGCAGATCTTCTGGGCCACCCTTGACGTGCTCACCATCATCGTCCTCGGCAGCGGCGTCTACCTGTGGCTGGTGCGGCGCAAGGCGGCCAGGCGTGCAACGGTCGGTACGGAGGTCGCCTCGTGAGGCCACGGCAGTCGAGTTTCTGGAAAGTGTTTGGTATTCCCGTGTTGATTGGCGCACTGAGCGCGGCGGGGTTGTTTTCGGCGTTGCTGGGCGATGGAGCGTGGGATGCAGTGGCCTGGGTCGGCCTGGGGATTCCAACGGCACTGGGAGTCTGGGGATTGCTCAAGCGCGGATAACCCGGCCAGGCATGAAACCTGTGGGAGCGGGCTTGCTCGTGAAGACGGAGTGTCAATCGCAGTGACTTGTCTGACGTACCGCTTTCGCGAGCGAGCTCCCACATGGGAATCGAGTCAGGCTATCCGCCCCCTCGCCAGCCGCCCCGGAACTGTCTAGGCTAAGCCCCTGGCCGTTTATCGAGGATACCCGCATGTCCACCCCCAGCATGACGCTGTTCCACAACCCCGCTTCGCCCTTCGTCCGCAAGGTCCTGGTGCTGTTGCACGAAACCGGCCAGCAGGATCGCGTGGCGTTGCAGCTCAGCCAGCTCACGCCGGTCAAGCCGGACCCTGTACTGATCGATGACAACCCGTTGAGCAAGATCCCGGCCCTGCGCCTGGCCAACGGGACGGTGATCCATGACAGCCGGGTCATTCTCGACTACCTCGATCAGCAGCATGTCGGCAACCCGCTGATCCCTCACGAGGGTGCGGCTCGCTGGCGGCGTTTGACCCTGGCCTCCCTGGCTGATGGAATCATGGATGCGGCGGTGATGATCCGTTACGAAACCGCGCTACGTCCTGTGGAAAAACATTGGGACGAGTGGCTCGATGCGCAACGGGACAAGATTCGCCGGGCCCTGGGCCTGCTCGAAGCCGAGGCGATCGCCGAACTGGCCTGCCATTTCGACGTAGCGTCCATCAGCGTGGCCTGCGCCCTGGGCTATCTGGACCTGCGCCATCCGGACCTGGAATGGCGCAAGTCCAACCCACAATTGGCGGCATGGTTTGCCGAGGTGAGCTTGCGGCCTTCAATGGCAGCGACGGTGCCCAAGGTTTAGTGCTGCACTGGCTGCACCGGCCCCATCGCGAGCAAGCTCGCTCCCACATTGGGTTGCTTCGCCTGGACGACCGGGATCTCCTGTGGGAGCGAGCTTGCTCGCGATAGGGCCACTGCGGTCCAGCGGAAACAACCCGGCAATCAGCACCACCAACATCGCTCCCTCCCGCTGATCCTCACGCAACCCCAACGACCGACTCATTTCACTTCTCCCAGATCGAAGGCCATCGCCGCGGCCGGTTTCGCCCCGACCCCATACCAATCCAGCTTGCGGGTCAGCACCATGAACACGCCCAGCAGGCCGAACAGCAACAGCGACCCCATCAACAACGCATAGTCCTCCGCGCTCAACAGGCCGTAGAGCAAACCATACAAACCCGCCAGCCCTGCCGAAAAACCCAGGCCGTGGCTCACGCTGCGCAACACGTGGCAGACATAAAAACCGATCAGCACGACACAAGCACTGGCCGACACCAGGTACGCCAGGGTGAAGCCGATGTGCTCCGACAGCGACAACAGCAGCAGGTAGAAGAACGCCAGCGCCACGCCCACCAAGGCATACTGGACCGGATGCACCGCCAGGCTCTTGAGCACTTCGAAGAGAAAGAAGCCGGCGAACGTCAGGGCAATGAACAGCAGCGCATATTTGATCGCCCGGTCGCTCTTGAGGTACTGGTCCACCGGGTCGATGAAGCTCACACCGAAGGCCCGGCTGCGGAACGCTTCACAGCCATCGCTCGGCTCACAGGCTTGCAATGTTTCCAGCAGGTTGGTGGAGAAAAACGACGTCTGCCAGTCGGCACTGAAACCCTGCTCATTGATCTCGCGATTGCTGGGCAGATAGTTGCCAATGAAGCTCGGGTGCGGCCAGTCCGCCGACAAGTGCACTTTGGTGGATTTGCCCACCGGCAGAATCTGGAACTCGCCAGTGCCTTGCAGGCGCAGGTCAAAACCGAAGGTCAGCTCGGGGCCGCCCTGGGCGGTGATCATCGGCAGCGGCACATGCACACCCTGCCCCAGCCAGCCAAGCCGCGAACCGGGCAGGAAGTCGACGGTCTGCTGGTTCAGCGTCAGGGTCAGCGCGTTCTCGATGCCACGAATATCGCTGATACCAACGCTCAAATACGGTTCGTCGAAGCGGTAGTCGGCAAAGTCCTTGGCGGCGACACCGTAGCGCTCTGGCACCTTGAAGCGGCCATCGATCCGGTTATCGGCGTGGAACATCCGCGCTTCGTAGATGCCTCGGGCACGGGTTTCGGTGCGGACCTGGCCGTCGAGTTCGAATTGTTCCGGCAAGAAATACAACTCGCCCGTTCGCTCGACGGTTTCCAGGAAACGCACGCCAGTCTTCTCGTTGGTGTTCCAGACCTTCACGCTCTTGCGAAACGGCACCACGATCATCGGCCCGATCAATTGCTGGCTGTAGCTGGAGCTGCGGGCGATGTCCTGCAGCACACCGTCGCGCAATTCCTGGCGCTCATCGATGAGGCCGTTGATCATCAACAGCGGAATCATCAGCAAGAGAATCAAGAGGGCGATCATGCCCAGTTTTATGGCGAGGCTGCGGTTCATGTGGGGCTCTCCCTGTTTGAATGAGGGAAAGTCTGGGGTGGCTGTGTGAGGGGTTTATGGGGGGAATGTGGAGATTGTGTGGAGAACCAGGAGCCTCTGTGGGAGCGAGCTTGCTCGCGATGGCGGTGGGTCAGCGCCAGTTATGCCGACTGGTACCCCGCAATCGCGAGCAAGCTCGCTCCCACAGGAATGGGTGTTTAGTCAGATAGCAACTGCGGTTTCAGGGCAGCCGCAAAACCACCTCCACCCCGCCCTCGACATTGCCAATACTGAACTGCCCCCCATGCAACTGCACCACCTCCTCCACGAAGTTGAGTCCCAGGCCGGTGCTCTTGCGGCCGCTGTCCGGCCGCGGCAGGGAGTAGAAGCGTTCGCTCAGGCGGGGCAGCGCGTAGTCGGGGATCGGCGCAGCCTGGTTGAACAAGCGGATCTCGACGCGGCTCCCATGGCGCTCGGCGCTGACTCGTAGCAGGCCGTCGACGGGGGTGAAGTCCAGGGCGTTTTCCAGCAAATTGCCCAAGGCCTGGCGCAACAGGAACGGCTCTCCCGTCAACGTCAGGTCGGCAGCGATGTGCCGTTCGACCTTCAACTGGCGACTTTCGATCCAGCCGCCGCGCGCTTCCAGCAACTCGTCCATTAACGCCGCCAGCGGTACCGAGACTTCTTCTTCCAACCCCTGGCGCTGCTCGATCTGGGCCAGGTTGAGCAAGCGTTCGATCAACTGCTGCATGCGCGCACTTTCGTTGTCGATGTTACTGACGAAGCGCTGGTGCTGGGCGGCGGGCATGTCGCTTTGCAGCAGCTCGGCGGCGCCACGAATCGCCGCCAGCGGGCTCTTGAGTTCGTGGGTGAGCGTGTGCACGTAACGCTCGACGTACGCCTTGCCTTCGAGTTGGGTGCGCATGTGTTCCACGGCACCCGCCAATTGCCCGAACTCGCCGCCACGATAATGCGGCACTTCCACCCGACGCCCCTGGCTGACCGCCTGGGCGTAGCTCGTCAAACGCCGCAGTGCCGCGCTGAGCCACCACGACAGCAAGCCGCCCAGCAACAAGCCCAGGGCGACCAGGCCGGCGCCATAGGCCAACAGGCGCCGCTCGGTGCGGTCGACATAAGGTTGCAAGGAACTGTTGGGCTTGGCGACGGTGACAACGCCGATGATCCGGCCGTTGTCGCGGATCGGCGCGCCGACGTGCATCACCGAAGACGCCGGATCGTCCGGATCGCTACGGCTCGAGCGGGCGCCGTAGTGGCCGCGCAGGGTCAGGTAGACGTCGTTCCAGCGCGAGTAATCCTGCCCTACCGCCACGCCACTGGAGTCGAGCACCACGATACCGTTGGCATCCGTGACGTAGATGCGATGGCTGACCTGATTCTTCGGCAGGCCCCAGATCGTCGCCGCCGGCTGGCGCTCGCCGTAGGCCTTGAGCAATTGCGGCCAGCGATTCTGGTTGAGGGTGCCGGCCTTGAAATCGTCCCGCAGGATCTCGGCCATCAGGTTGGCGGTGTCCACCAGGGTTTCTTCGGTGGACTGGCGCACGCCGGGGCGGATTTCCTCCATGACCGTGTTGAGCACGAAATAGCCGGTCAGGGCGATAAACAGCACATACACCAGGAAAATCCGGATCCCCAGCGACATCAGCTGTGCCCCGGGCTGTAGCTGTAACCCAGGCCTCGATGTGTCTGGATCGGTTCGGCCTCGGCCCGGACCAGGCGCAACTTGGCGCGCACGCTCTTGATGTGGCTGTCGATGCTGCGCTCGTAGCCGGCATCGCTGGCAACGCCCAAGGCATCGAGCAATTGTTCGCGACTGAAGACCCGCTCGGGTTGCTCCAACAGACAGTTCAGCAGACGAAATTCGTGGCGCGTGAGGTTCAGCGGTTTGCCGCGATAGTTGATCTGCACCCGGTCGCTGTCCACCTGGAACAACGCTGTGCTGGAGTCCGCCGCCGGTCGCGGCGCTACGCGCTTGAGGATCGCCCGGACCCGGGCCGCCACCTCGCGGGGACTGAAGGGTTTGACCACATAATCGTCGGCACCGATTTCCAGACCCACCACCCGATCGATCTCGCCATCCCGGGCCGTCAGAAAGATGACCGGAACGTCGCTGAAACGTCTGAGATTTTTACACGTCTCGAATCCGCTGATATCCGGCAGACCCACATCGAGGATGATCAGGTCGGCCGGGGTGTTCTTCTGGTAATCGAGGGCGGCGGCGCCAAGGCTCAGCCACGTGGTGTCGAACCCCTCCCCTTGCAGGGCAAACACCAACGTATCGGCGATGGCGGCTTCGTCTTCGACAATCAGGATATGAGGCATGGCTTGCGAGCCCGGCTGTAAAGTTGCCGGAACGGTGCCCCAAGCCTCGCATCACGTCAATCGGGGAAATCAGCAGTCGGGTTTATCCGCCGTATAACGCCGGGCCGGGTTCACCGCCGCGCCGAACTCACGCAACGCCTTGGCGCCGATCAGCAACGGGTAGTTGAAACTGCTGCGGTCGGTCAGGTTGACTTCCACGGTGCGCTTGACGTTGCCCAGGCACATTTCCAGCTCCACCACCGGGCGCTTGCTGGGGGCGATCTTTTCGTCGTCGTCTTCATCTTCTTCGGAGCGGGTCTTGATCTTGCTGATGCGCGCGACCTTGTGTTCATAGATCTTGTTGCTCGCATCCTTGGTCGCCAGGCGAAAGCGCACCCAGTCATCGCCGTCACGGGTGAAGGTCTCGATGTCCTTGGCCGACAACGAGGCCGTCAACGCACCGGTGTCCATCTTGGCCTTGAGTACTTCACCGCCGATTTCCGGCAGCGCAATGTATTCGTAGCGCCCGTACAGGGTCGGCTCAGCGGCCAGCACTGGGAGGGCCACCAGGGTAAGCAGGGCGAGAAGGGATTTCATGGAATAAGGCTTCCTGTATGGGTGGGCTTTTAGACAGTGGCAAAGGGATTCGTTCTGCGTACTTCAAGATCGATAGCCGAGAACAACCAGCCCGGCGCGGCCCCTGTGGCGAGGGGATTTATCCCCGTTCGAGTGCGAAGCGCTCGCCATGGTGCTGAATCGCTGTACAGAATCCGGGCCGCCGCGCAGCCCGACGGGGATAAATCCCCTCGCCACAGAAGCAAACCCAGCATACCGATCAAAAGGTGAAACATTCGTCCACACCGATTTGGCCTACCGCCCGAAGCTTGCTTATCATGGCCCGCCCACCCGTTCGCAAGAGTCATCTATGCGCCGCCTGCTCACCGGCTGTTTCGTCACCCTGCTGCTGTTGCTCAACACCCTGGTGCTGTTCGGGCCGCTGATGGTGTTCGCACTGCTCAAACTGGTCCTGCCCGGGCGCTTTCGCGACTACGCCTCGTGGGCGGTGATGTGGATCGCCGAGACCTGGGCCGAGATCGACAAACTGATCTTTGCCCTGTGCATCCCTACCCGCTGGGACATTCGCGGCGGTGCGGACCTGCGCAGCGATACCTCTTACCTGGTGATCAGCAATCACCAGTCCTGGGTGGACATCCCCGCCCTCGTCCAGACCCTCAACCGGCGCACGCCGTTCTTCAAGTTCTTCCTCAAGAAGGAACTGATCTGGGTACCGTTCCTGGGGCTGGCCTGGTGGGCCTTGGATTACCCTTTCATGAAACGCTACACCAAGGCGTTCCTGGCGAAGAACCCGGAGCTGGCCGGCAAGGATCTGGAAATCACCAAGGCCGCCTGCGAGCTGTTCAAGCGGCAACCGGTCACCGTGGTCAACTACCTCGAAGGCACCCGCTTCACCACCACCAAAAGCCAACAACAGCAATCGCCCTTCACCCATCTGCTCAAACCCAAGGCCGGTGGCGTGGCGTTCGTGCTGGCGGCCATGGGTGAACAACTGGATGCGGTACTGGACGTGACGGTGGTGTACCCGCAAGAGAAGATTCCCGGGTTCTGGGACTTGATCAGCGGCGCGGTGCCCAGGGTCATCGTCGACATCCAGACCCGCGAACTGGACCCGGCGTTGTGGCAGGGCGATTACGAAAACGATCCGGTGTTTCGCCAGCACGTGCAGGATTGGGTCAACCAGCTATGGACTGAAAAGGATCGGCGCATCGCGGCCTTGCGTCGCGAAGGGCAGCAGGGTTCCTAACAGTTCTGATAGTAGGCAGCGGCGGGGAAACCTACGATGCTGAGGGTCCGGATTTTTGGACCTTGCACGGAGCCCGGTGTATGCCTGCCGCCCCTCATGAAACCGTGTTGTGCCGCTATCGCTACGACCCACTGGATCGCCTGATCGATTGTGCGCCCGCTGTCGAGGCCCGCACCCAGCGCTTTTATTGCAAGAGCCGGCTGGCGACCGAGATACAGGGGGCGGTGCAACGCAGCGTATTCCAGCATGACGACCAACTGTTAGCGCAACTTCGGCGTGAGAATGCAAAGGTCGACACCACCCTACTGGCGACCGATCACCAGCGCTCAGTCCTGAACGCCCTCGACGCCCCCCGCCTCCATCCCCTCGCCTACACGCCCTACGGCCATCGCCCGGCGGAGAACGGCTTGCTCAGTTTGCTTGGGTTCAATGGGGAACGGCCTGATCCAGTGACGGGACATTATTTGTTGGGGAATGGGTATCGGGCGTTCAATACGGTTTTGATGCGGTTTAATAGTCCGGATAGTTGGAGTCCGTTTGGGGAAGGGGGACTGAACACATACGCGTACTGTAAAGCAGATCCAATAAACCGGACGGACCCAACAGGACACATATTTACTAGACTGACCCGTTTTTTCAAAAATTTTTTTGCGAATTCTCCAGCAAAAAAAATGCGCTTAACTGACTTGGATCCAAATAGCTTTCAAGAAATATCGAAATATTTATCAAGCAGCGACATGAACAGCTTAAGACTAGTTTCCAAAGAAACAAAAGAAATGACAGATCAAGCTTCAAATAGCAATTTTAAAATTTACTTGAATAAAAACATTTACAATCGTCGCGGAACCGCTGAAACCCCACTGGACAAAGTAATTGAAGTCGGCTTAGGTCGTAAACCTGGCATCAGTAGCTCTGAAGCCAGCAAAACAATAAGTTTAAATATGGCTCAAAATCTCTTCCCTACTCACGCAACACCCGGCTATTCCTATAGGCCAACGAGCCTTATAACAGGTGAGACCTTAAACTTTAAAAGTGCTTATAAATCCCGAATAAACCGTCGCCACTCTTATACCCTTGCCGATGAACTGGAAAAACTGCCTTCACATAAAGAAGTGATATTCGAGACAGAGCATGTAATTATTATCATTCGTCGAGGAAGCCTCTGACCGACTCTATAACAAGAACGAAACGAAGGGGCTCGATGCCTCAAAAATCAGATAGCGCCAGCCCCCCAGATCCCTCCCAGTCCTTGCAACAACGAACCACCCACACCTTGCTGCCCAAGATACTCAAGAATCACCGGAGCAAACTGCCCAATCATCCCACTGTCCATACCCAGCGCACTGAAGGCATTGTTCAAATCATTGGTGTCCTTGACATTACCCAGCAAGCCATCGAGCAGGGCATTTTTATCGGATCCACCACCCAACAAACCGCCCAGGCCATTTAGCCCACCAATGGCGCTGTTGCCGGCAATTTGATCCAGCCCCGGCACGCTTTTGCTCAACTCAGAAAACTGCGGCTCGCTGAGCCGATTCTTCGCCAGCCCCAGCATCGCACCGGCGCCGCCGATGGCCTGTTCCGGCGTGATCTTGAGTTCCGAGCCCAGGGTGTTGAGCAAGCCGGCCGCTTTCGGCGCGGCGGCTACGACGCCCTCTTCCTCACCTGAGTTGCCCTGCATCGCCGACACCACATTGGCCGCATCGCTGAGGCTGAACTGCGCGAAGGCCGGGCTGGCGGCCAGTGTCAGCAGCCAAGACAGTGCAAAACCACGTGAAACCTTCATCCGGTACATCCTCTTGAGCATGAAAAAGCCGCCCATAACGAGCGGCTTAAAACGTGCGTTGGACTGGCACGGACGGGGATTGTTCCTAAACGTATTACGAGAATGGCCGATAGCCATTACAGAAAATTCTTCAAGGGCCGTAGGAAGCATCTGATTTAACGAAAACTGCGCCTTTTTATATAGCAAAAAGTTACCAAACATCCCTATACAGTTCTAAATTGACATAAATAACGGCCAACATTGACAGTAGCCCGCCCCGACCAAAGCCGTGAAATTGTCGAACTGAGCCCTGGAGCCTGGCACATGAAAAAAATACTGGTTGGAGGCGCGGTCTTGCTTTTGCTGATCATCGGTCCCGTCCATGCCAGTGAAATAACGTGCCCCGCCGTCACTGACATTCACCGGAACATTGAATCCCTGGAAGACGTTTACTTCGTCGATATTCGGGAAGACCTCGAATGGAAGAGCGAAAGCCTGGTGGACGTGGTCGACCCGACCTCGTTGCAATTCGAAGGTGCCGAGTACGTCATCCATGAGGACGATGGGGACGAGCAGACAGCCCCCCGTGCGACCATCACGTGCAGGTACGGGGCGATCAATCTGAAGTTGGACGATCAACAAATCCTGGAACCGGCCTTTTCAAAGTGGATGAGCAATCGCTGCGAAAGCCCGGATACCCAAGTGTGCAGGTTGATGGACGGCGACTACTTCAACTTGATTTATTGATCGGTCCTGGTAACCGCGTCACCGTTCCAGCACCGCCGCCCAAAGCCCCCTGCCCTCGCCTGCACCATTACCGTACAGTGCGGCTTCCTCCAGCAGAGTTTGCCCATGAACGTAAAAATCGGCGGCGCCACCCTCGCGGTCATTCTGACGGGCATGCTCCTTGCCTTTGGCGTCACCGAATGCCAGCGGGGTCCGCTGAATCCGGAGCTTGCCGACGACGTCAGCGACGCGCAGAAGACCTGGTTGACCATCGAGCATCGCATCAAACGCTCCGACCCGGCCCTGACCGAGGTCAGCCGCGATCAGAGACGCTGACCGTGCTCTACCGTCCCGGCGCTTGCACGGACAATTGCGAGCCCTGGGTCCCGCACATGCTGCGTGTGGTCGGCCATGGCCTGGCGGCACTCAATGGCGCGCCAGGGGGCAAGCAATACACGCAAGTGACGGTCAAGGCGCGACTGCTGGCCGACGATGACGTGGAACTGGTCTACGACATGCAGGGTTTCGACGCCATCAAGACGCAACAGGGCGGCTACGTCACCTTCGCCAGCATGCCCCGTGGCCTGAACTTCAGCGCCGATGCCCTGACCCAGGCGCAAGACTATTGCCAAGGCCCCAGCGCCCGGGGTTTCTACCCTGAATTCTGCGACCGGGTCGGGGCCGCAGCTGCACACCCATAACCGTGGCGAGGGAGCTTGCTCCCGCTCGAGTGCGAAGCGCTCGCCGCTGGTATCTGAAAAGCAGGGGCTGCTCTTCCTTTGTGGCGAGGGGATTTATCCCCGCTGGGCTGCGCAGCAGCCCTAAAGCAGCGAACTCAATCCTCCTGACACACCGGGTTGTCTGGTTTGGGGGCCGCTTCGCAGCCCAGCGGGAGCAAGCTCCCTCACCACAATGGACGCGGTGTTCCCGCCTGAATACTCACGACCAAAAATCCCACAACTACTTGGGAAATCCCCCGCAACAGCGAGCCTTGCCCAGCCCAATAGGCGATGCCTATAGTTCTTCCCGTCGTCCACATGGCGACTCGGGTTTGGCGACTCGATAAACTACGGTCAGAAGCCCTGCTTTTTGGCACGGGCTTTTGCACTCGCAAAACTGCTCAATGGTAGCTGTGCGCGGGAGATCTTCGGGTCTGCCGGTTTCCGTAGTAACCCGGTTCGCCAACCCGCGTACAGCTACCACCCATTCGTTTGGCGACGAGTGCGTGGTGGCACTCACCGAACTACGGAGTTTTGCCCAATGAACCGATACATCCCCATCACCGGTGTCGACTGCACCCCCGCCACCTTGCTCATCGATACCCAAGCCCCCCTCGACGTCCTCTACGAAACCGCCGCCTACCGCATCCGTGCCGCCACCCAACTACTGGAAAACATCGCCTTCCGCGAGGAGATCAGTTCCGACGCCGTCGTCCTCCAAGACTTCGCCCTGCTCCTGGCGATTCCCTTGCGCGACGGTTGCGATGTGCTGGACGTGATCGGCCGCCGCTTACAGGCGCAAGCTATGGCATGACCGCCACGTGACGGTCATCTGAATATCACCTGCCACCGGTTATTTCCTCTCGGTATTGCCTACTGTCAACTCTGACAGTAGGCAGCTGTCCGGCCCGACTTTAAGCTCGAACCGTGTCAACGATAACAAGGCCATGGAGAATCGGCCTTATACATTCGGGCAAGCAGAGACAATAAAAATGAGCGACCGAATCATAGGAACCGTTAAATGGTTTAACGATGCAAAAGGCTATGGCTTTATTACATGTGGCAAAGGTGGTGAAGAATTGTTCGTGCACTATTCCGCAATATCCGGCGAGGGTTATAAAACGCTGAAGGAAAGGCAAACCGTTTCCTTTGAAATCGAGAGGGGGGCGAAAGGCATGCAGGCTACGAGAGTGATGCCGGAATAATGACCGGCCCTTCCAGTCGATGATCGCGCTATGAAAGATAACCCAGTTAGTTCCTATCTGTTTGGAATGAAAATCATGAACAAAATTTTTTTGCTGGCCTGCTATCCATCGCTGGGCTACTAGGCGCCGTTCATACTGTGTACGCAGCAAGTTGTCCCTCTATACAAGAGATAGTAGCTACTCCATTACCCAATACCTCGCCGAATGATCCGGTAGGGTCTTACGAATATAAAGTGAGCAGTTCAGGCTGGTCGGGGCAGGCCCATGGGGACAATATCCTGTTGCTGAATGGCTTAGCACTGGAAAGCTCATCCCCAAACACCTGCGTATATGCTGTGGAGATACCAATAGACCAATATGGGAACACCAAGAAGCGAACACTGACACTCACCAAAGGGAGTTGATAACTCATTCCGTACATCCCATTTTTTGCACGAAGCCAGCCAAGACAAATAAAAAAGGGCGACATCACTGTCGCCCTTTTTCCGTCCTGCCTACTGCTTTACGCCGCACTGAACAACTTATGCGGATCAATCACAAACTTCTTCGGCACGCCCGCATCGAACTCGCCATAGCCCTTCGGCGCATCATCCAGGCTGATAACCTGCACACCGACGATTTCGGCGATGTTGATGCGGTCCCACATGATCGCCTGCATCAGCTGGCGGTTGTACTTCATCACCGGGGTCTGGCCGGTGTGGAAGCTGTGGGATTTGGCCCAGCCCAGGCCGAAACGGATGCTCAGGCTGCCCATTTTGGCCGCCGCATCGACTGCGCCCGGATCTTCGGTGACGTAGAGGCCGGGAATACCGATCTTGCCAGCGACGCGGACCACACCCATCAACGAGTTGAGCACGGTGGCCGGGGCCTCGTGCTTGACGCCGTCATGGCCATGGCCACGAGCTTCGAAGCCTACCGCATCGACAGCACAGTCGACTTCAGGCTCGCCCAGCAGCGCAGCGATCTGTTCGTGCAACGGTGTATCGGTGGACAGGTCGGCAATTTCGAAACCCTGGGCCTTGGCGTGAGCCAGGCGGATCGGGTTGACGTCGCCGATGATCACCACCGCCGCGCCCAACAGGCGAGCGGAAGCGGCAGCCGCCAGGCCAACCGGACCGGCACCCGCGATGTAGACGGTGCTGCCAGGGCCAACACCCGCAGTCACGGCGCCGTGGTAGCCGGTCGGCAGAATGTCGGACAGGCAGGTCAGGTCACGGATCTTCTCCATGGCCTTGTCGCGGTCCGGCAGTTTCAGCAGGTTGAAGTCGGCGTACGGCACCAGCACGTATTCGGCTTGGCCGCCGGTCCAGTCGCCCATGTCCACATAACCGTAGGCACCGCCGGCACGGGCCGGGTTGACGCTCAGGCAGACGCCCGTGTGTTGCTCCTTGCAGGAACGGCAGCGCCCGCAAGCCACGTTGAACGGCACCGACACCAGGTCACCGATTTTCAGGTTCTCGACGTCGCTGCCCTTTTCGATCACTTCACCGGTGATCTCGTGACCCAGGACCAGGCCGGTCTGGGCAGTGGTGCGACCGCGGACCATGTGTTGGTCGGAGCCGCAGATGTTGGTGGAGACCACGCGCAGGATGACACCGTGCTCAATCTTCCTGCCGCGCGGGTCCTGCATTTTTGGATAGTCGATTTTCTGTACTTCGACCTTGCCGTTGCCGAGATACACGACACCACGATTACCAGACATGCCAGTCACCTCTGTATTTGTTGTTGTAAAGAAAGTGAATTGAGCTTCAAGCGGCCAGCTACAAGCCGCAAGAAGCGTGCACACCGCTTTTTTCTTGCGGCTTGAAGCTTGAAGCTTGTAACTAGAGCACTACCGTCCTATTGGCGTTCAAAAATACCCTCCTCTCAATGTGATACCCCACGGCCCGGGCCAAGGTGAGCCCTTCGATGTCCCGTCCCTTGGCAATCAAATCCTCGGGATAGTGGCTGTGGTCCACCACTTCCACGCCCTGGGCGATGATCGGGCCTTCGTCCAGGTCGTTGTTGATGTAGTGCGCCGTCGCACCGACCAGCTTCACGCCTTTGTTGTAGGCCTGGTGATACGGCTTGGCCCCCTTGAAGCCCGGCAGCAGCGAGTGATGGATATTGATCGCCTTGCCGTCGAGCTTGCGGCACAACTCCGGCGACAGCACTTGCATGTAGCGGGCAAGGATCACCAGTTCGGCGCCGGTGTCTTCGATCACCTGCCACACCTGTCGCTCCTGGGCCGGCTTGTCGTTCGGGTCCAGGGGGAAATGGTAGTAGGGGATCTGGTGCCAGTCGGCCAGCGGCTTGAGGTCCGGGTGGTTGGACACCACGGCCACCACGTCCATGGACAACTGGCCGATGCGCTGGCGATAGAGCAAATCGTTGAGGCAGTGATCGGCCTTGGAGACCATGATCACCACTTTGGGCCGATAGTTGGGCGGCGTCAGTTCGAAGACCATGCCGAAAGCTTGCGCACGTTCGGCCAGGCCGGCGCGAAAGGCCTGCTCGTCAAAACCGTCGGGCTGACGAAACTCCACGCGAATGAAGAAACGCGCCGAAAGCCGGTCGTCGAAGGAGTGGTGCTCGGTGACATAGCAGCCCTGCTCGAACAGAAAGCGGGTCACCGCGTCCACGGTGCCGAGCACGCTGGGGCAGTCGGCAGTCAAGATCCATGTATCCGGGGCGCGGCTCATTGCGGTGACTCCTGTTCGTTATGGCTAAACCCCGCCGAACACAGAACTCTGTGGCGAGGGGATTTATCCCCGCTGGGCTGCGAAGCAGCCCTCAAAAGCTTGATGAGAACAACCTGACACTCTGAAGTAGCAGGTTTGGGGCTGCTACGCAGCCCAACGGGGATAAATCCCCTCACCACAAAAGTGTTCGGCTTTAGACCGTGTTTTTAGGCCTGCACGCTCAACCCATACTCAGCCGCGGCATCCTGCAACCACAGCCACCAGTAATCGGAGAAGCTGCGGCGGATCACCAGCTCCCAGGTGTCTTCGCCCGTGTGGCGGATCACCAGTTGCGACTTGGCGAACACCGTACCCACGGCCTTGCCCACCGGGAAGTTGCTTGGGTGTACATCGTAGCTGGTGGACTTCATCAGCACGTCGCGCACGTTCGGGCCGGACAGCTCGAGGAGCTGCTGGCCGCCGCTGACGTTGACGATCTGGATATGCAGGTCGCCCAGGGCCTCACGCAGTTTCTGCTCGGCGGCGAATTCTTCGCCAGTGGGCACCACCAGCAGCCATTCATCCGGGCCGAGCCATTGCAGGCTGGTTTCACCCTTGACGATGACGGTCAGGGCGCCTGGCAATTCCAGGCCCAGGGCCTTGTGCACGCCCGCGGCGAACGCCGGGTCGTGGCCGTCGCCACGAAGGGTCAGGTGACCCAGGAGTTTTTTCTCGCGCACGGTCACACCGGCGTTCTTGCGACCCTTGCCCACCAGGCTGGCGAGGTCGGCATGGTGCAGCGACGACTCGGCCTTGGCCCCGGTGGTTGGGCGTTGTTGGTACACGTTGACTGCGGTCATATGGAGCACCTGTCTCGTAGATTGATCGTTCCCACGCTCTGCGTGGGAATGCCGCCATGGACGCTCTGCGTCCGCTTTTGGGACGCGGAGCGTCCCGGGATGCATTCCCACGCAGAGCGTGGGAACGATCAGGTATCAAATATTCTGCCGATCCCCCTTCGGATCGAAGAACACCGAAGAAACGATCTCTGCCTCGATCACGCTGCCATCGGCCAATGGCGCGAACACTCGTTCACCCATCCGCTTGAGGCCGCCCTTGACCACACCCATGGCAAACGAATAACCCAGGGAGTTGTGGGCGTAGCTGGAGGTCACGTGACCGACCATGGTCATCGGGATCGCCTGCTTGGTGTTGAACACCAGTTGCGCGCCTTCCGGCAGCCAGACATTCGGGTCGATCGGCTTGAGACCCACCAGTTGCTTGCGGTCTTCACGCACGCAATCTTCGCGATTCATGCCGCGCCAGCCGATCCACGAGAACGGTTTGGTCCGGCCTACGCACCAGCCCATGTTCAGGTCGTCCGGCGTCATCGAGCTGTCAGTGTCCTGGCCGACGATGATGAAGCCCTTCTCGGCCCGCAATACGTGCATGGTCTCGGTGCCGTACGGGGTCAGGTTGTATTTCTTCCCGGCCTCGACGATCTGCTCGAGCACGCCCATGGCGTAGTCGGCCTGTACGTTGATTTCGTACGACAGTTCACCGGTGAACGAGATCCGGAACACCCGTGCCGGCACGCCACCCACCAGGCCTTCCTTCCAGGTCATGAACGGGAACGCGTCCTTGTCCAGGTCGATGTCGGTGACTTCGCTCAGCAGCTTGCGGCTGTTGGGGCCCGACAGGGTCATGGTCGCCCAGTGGTCGGTGACCGAGGTGAAGTACACCTTCAGGTCCGGCCATTCGGTCTGGTGATAGATCTCCAGCCATTGCAGCACGCGCGCCGCGCCGCCCGTGGTGGTGGTCATCAGGAAGTGGTTGTCCGCCAGACAGGCCGTTACGCCGTCGTCGAAGACCATGCCGTCTTCCTTGCACATCAGGCCGTAGCGGGCCTTGCCCACGTCGAGCTTGGTCCAGGCGTTGGTGTAGACGCGGTTGAGGAACTCGCGGGCATCCGGGCCCTGGATGTCGATCTTGCCCAGGGTCGAGGCGTCCAGCAGGCCGACGCTGTCACGTACTGCCTTGCATTCGCGCTTGACCGCGGCGTGCATGTCTTCGCCGTTCTTCGGGAAGTACCAAGGGCGTTTCCATTGGCCGACGTCTTCGAACTCGGCGCCATTCTTCACATGCCAGGCATGCAGTGCGGTGAAGCGCACCGGCTCGAAGATGTGCCCACAGTGCCGGCCAGCCACCGCGCCGAAAGTCACCGGCGTGTAGTTCGGACGGAACATGGTGGTGCCCATCTGCGGGATGCTCACGTTCAGCGAGCGGGCCGCGATGGCCAGGCCGTTGACGTTGCCCAGTTTGCCCTGGTCGGTACCGAAGCCCAGTGCGGTGTAGCGCTTGACGTGTTCCACCGACTCGAAGCCTTCGCGGGTGGCGAGTTCGATGGCGGCGGCAGTGACGTCGTTCTGCAGGTCGACGAATTGCTTCGGCGCCCGTGCGGTGGATTTTTCGTGCGGCACCTGGAACAGCGCCAGGGTCGGCTCTTCATGACGGCTCAGGGCTTTAGGCAACACGCCCTCCACCGCTTTGAAGCCGGCTTCGCTGGCCGCGCGCACGCCGCCTTCAAAACCGTCGGCCAAGCTGTCGCCGAGGCTGTAGACACCGTTCACACCGCCGACGCAGACACGTTTTTGCGGTGCTTCGCCCGGTACGAAACCGAGGATGTCTTCACGCCAGATCGGCTTGCCGCCCAGGTGCGAAGCCAAGTGAACCACCGGGCTGTAGCCGCCGGAGCTGGCCACCAGGTCGCAGTCCAGCCATTCGCCTGGGCTGGTGACTTTATGGGCGCGGACGTCGATCGCGGCAACACGGGCCCCGGTGACACGCTTGCTGCCACGGGCCTCGACCACGGCGCTGCCGGTGAGGATACGGATGCCCTTGGCGCGGGCTTCTTCCACCAGCGCGCCACGTGGGTTGCTGCGCGCATCGGCCACGGCCACCACTTGCAGACCGGCGTCGAACCAGTCCAGGGCGACGCGATAGGCGTGGTCGTTGTTGGTGCTCAGCACCAGTTTCTTGCCCGGTGCCACGCCGTAGCGACGCACGTAGGTCGACACCGCACCGGCCAGCATGTTGCCCGGCACGTCGTTGTTGCCGTAGACCAGCGGGCGCTCGCAGGCGCCGGTCGCCAGCACCACGCGCTTGGCGCGAACGCGGTTGATGCGCTGGCGAACCTGGCCGATCGGTGCGCGGTCACCGAGGTGGTCGGTGAGGCGCTCGTGGATGGTCAGGAAGTTATGGTCGTGGTAACCGTTCACCGTGGCACGAGGCAGCAACACCACGTCGGGCATCGACTTGAGTTCAGCGACAACAGAGGCTACCCATTCGGTCGCCGGCTTGCCGTCCAGGCTCTCGCGGGAGTCGAGCAGGCTGCCGCCGAACTCTTCCTGCTCATCGGCCAGGATGACGCGCGCACCGCTGCGGGCCGCGGCCAATGCGGCGGCCAGGCCGGCAGGGCCAGCACCGACGATCAACACGTCGCAGTGACGGTTCATGTAGTCGTAGGTGTCCGGATCGTTCTCGGTCGGCGAGCGGCCCAGGCCGGCGGCCTTGCGGATGTACTTCTCGTAGGTCATCCAGAACGATTGCGGGTACATGAAGGTTTTGTAGTAGAAGCCCGGCGGCATCAGCTTGCCGCCGACCTTGCCGAGAATGCCCATCATGTCGTTGTTCACGTTCGGCCAGCCGTTGGTGCTGGTGGCGACCAAACCTTGGTACAGCGCCTGTTGCGTGGCGCGCACGTTAGGGATCTGCGTGGCTTCGGTGGCACCGATCTGCAGCACCGCGTTCGGCTCTTCTGCGCCGGCGGCGAAGATGCCGCGCGGCCGGGAATACTTGAAGCTGCGACCGATGATGTCGACACCGTTGGCCAGCAGCGCAGCGGCCAGGGAGTCGCCCTCGAAGCCTTTGTAGGTCTGGCCGTTGAAGGTGAAGCTCAGCACTTTGTTGCGGTCGATCCGTCCGCCGTTGGACAGGCGATTGATCTGGCTCATACCTTCTCTCCCAGAGCCTGTGCAGCCGCTTTCGGACTGTCAGCCTTGTCGGTGAACTGCGGCTTTTGGCCGATCTTGTAGGTTTCGAGAATCTCGTAGGTCACGGTGTCACGGGTCACGTTGAAGTACTGACGGCAACCGGCGACGTGGTCCCACAGTTCATGGTGCAACCCGCGTGGGTTGTCACGGAAGAACATGTAGTCGCCCCACTCCTCGTCGGTGCAGGCGTTCGGATCCAGCGGACGCGGGATATGCGCCTGGCCGGATGCGTGGAATTCCTCTTCGGAGCGCAGTTCGCCGCAGTGAGGACAGAAGATGTGCAACATAGGGGATTTCTCCTGTTAGTGGGCGACGGCAGCAGCGCCGTGTTCGTCGATCAGTGCGCCGTTGTGGAAACGGTCGATGGAAAACGGCGCGGCCAGCGGGTGCATTTCACCCTTGGCCAGGCTTGCAGCGAAGACGTTGCCCGAACCCGGGGTGGCCTTGAAGCCGCCGGTACCCCAACCGCAGTTGAAGAACATGTTCGGCACCGGGGTCTTGGAGATGATCGGGCAGGCGTCCGGCGTGGTGTCGACGATGCCGCCCCACTGGCGGTTCATGCGTACGCGGGACAAAACCGGGAACATCTCGACGATGGCCTGGACCGTGTGTTCGATCACCGGGTACGAGCCGCGCTGGCCGTAGCCGTTGTAGCCGTCGATACCGGCACCGATCACCAGGTCGCCCTTGTCGGACTGGCTGATGTAGCCGTGCACGGCGTTGGACATGATCACGCTGTCGATGATCGGTTTGATCGGCTCGGACACCAACGCTTGCAGCGGATGGGATTCGATCGGCAGGCGGAAGCCCGCGAGCTTGGCCATGTGCCCGGAGTTACCGGCGGTCACCACGCCGACGCGCTTGGCGCCGATGAAGCCCTTGTTGGTTTCCACGCCGATGCACACGCCGTTTTCCTTGCGGAAACCGATCACTTCGGTCTGCTGGATCAGGTCCACGCCCAACGCGTCCGCCGCCCGGGCAAAGCCCCAGGCCACGGCATCGTGACGGGCCACGCCGCCGCGACGCTGGACGGTGGCGCCCATCACCGGGTAGCGGGTGTTTTTCGAGCAATCCAGGTACGGGATCTCATCGGCCACTTGCTTGGCGTTGAGCAGCTCGCCATCCACACCGTTGAGGCGGTTGGCGCTGACGCGACGCTCGGAATCACGGATGTCCTGCAGGGTGTGGCACAGGTTGTAGACGCCACGCTGGGAGAACATCACGTTGTAGTTCAGGTCCTGGGACAGGCCTTCCCAGAGTTTCATCGCGTGTTCGTACAGGTGGGCCGATTCGTCCCACAAGTAGTTGGAGCGCACGATGGTGGTGTTGCGCGCGGTGTTACCGCCGCCCAACCAGCCCTTCTCGACCACCGCCACGTTGGTGATGCCGTGTTCCTTGGCCAGGTAGTAGGCGGTCGCCAGACCATGCCCGCCACCGCCGACGATGACCACGTCGTAGACCTTTTTCGGGGTCGGCGTGCGCCACATCCGCTGCCAGTTTTCGTGATGGCTGAGTGAGTGTTTGAAGAGGCCGAAGCCCGAATAGCGTTGCATAGTCATTACTCCAAAACCGACTCAGCGATAAACCGGGAAGTCCGCGCACAGGGCCGCCACTTGCTGGGCGACATTGGCCTCGACATCGGCATCGCCGAGGTTGTCGAGAATGTCGCATATCCAGCCGGCCAGCGTGACGCACTGGGTAACCTTGAAGCCACGGGTGGTCACCGCCGGGGTGCCGATGCGCAGGCCCGACGTCACGAATGGCGATTGCGGGTCGTTCGGCACGGCGTTCTTGTTGACGGTGATGTGGGCGCGGCCCAGGGCAGCATCGGCATCCTTGCCGGTCAGGCCCTGACGGATCAGGCTGACCAGGAACAGGTGGTTATCGGTACCACCGGACACTACATCGTAGCCGCGCTTGATGAACACGCCAGCCATGGCCTGGGCGTTATCGATCACTTGCTGCTGATAAGCCTTGAAGCCAGGCTCCGCCGCTTCCTTGAAGCACACCGCCTTGCCGGCGATCACGTGCATCAGCGGGCCGCCCTGGGCGCCGGGGAATACCGCCGCGTTGAGCTTCTTCTCGATTTCTTCGTTGGCCTTGGCCAGGATCAGGCCACCACGCGGACCGCGCAGGGTCTTGTGGGTGGTGGTGGTGACCACGTCGGCGTACGGCAGCGGGTTCGGGTACAGACCGGCGGCAACCAGGCCAGCCACGTGGGCCATGTCGACGAACAGCAGGGCACCGACCTTGTCGGCGATCTGGCGGAAACGTGGGAAATCCAGGGTCTTGGAGTAAGCGGAGAAACCGGCCACGATCATTTTCGGCTTGTGCTCCACCGCCAGGCGCTCGACTTCGTCGTAGTCGATCAGGCCGGTGGTGGTGTCGATGCCGTATTGCACCGCGTTGTAGAGCTTGCCCGAGGACGACACCTTGGCACCGTGGGTCAGGTGACCGCCATGGGCCAGGCTCATGCCCAGGATGGTGTCGCCGGCCTGCAGCAGGGCCAGGTACACGGCGCTGTTGGCCGAAGACCCGGAGTGCGGCTGGACGTTGGCGTAATCGGCACCGAACAACTGCTTGGCACGCTCGATGGCCAGGGCCTCGACTTTGTCGACGTGCTCGCAGCCACCGTAGTAGCGCTTGCCCGGATAGCCTTCGGCGTACTTGTTGGTCAGGCCGCTGCCCTGGGCCTCCATCACGCGCTTGCTGGTGTAGTTCTCCGACGCGATCAGCTCGATGTGATCTTCCTGGCGTTGCTCTTCGGCGTTCATCGCCGCCAGCAGCGCATCATCGTAGCCTTGAATTTGGTCTTGTTTGCTGAACATCGCGTCTCTCCCAGCGGCGGCGGTGCGCCTTTCGTCTCGGTGAGGCACGGACCATTCGGTCGTGCCCTTTGGATGCGATGGTATGGCTGGCGCAGGCATGTCAAATGCCTATGGACGCCACGCAAAGGTGCGTTTACGACATAGGAACAGACACGGTCCTGTTTGGACTGGAGACAGGGTCCTTGTGGCGAGGGGATTTATCCCCGCTGGGGCGCGAAGCGGCCCTAAAACCAGACACCTGGGTGTGTCGGATTGACCGAATTAGCCAGTTTTGGGGGGCTGCTTCGCAGCCCAACGGGGATAAATCCCCTCGCCACAGATAAATCCCCTCGCCACAGGGTTCTGTTCAGGCCGATAGGTGGCGAACCGCGAGCAACAGCAGGAAATGCGCTGGATAAAGGCCATAGGCCCAGCGCCGCATCGCCGGTGGATGAAAACGACCGGCGCGTCGCAAAAGCACCTGCCCAAGCCATGGCGCGATCAGGCAAGCCACCAGCCCCCACAACGCCACCCCATTTCCCAACCACGCCGCGCCATACAACACTCGCCATTGGTTGGCCGCCACGCAGACCAGCCCCGGCAACAGCGCCATGTACAAGGGACGCTTGAATACCAGCAACATCGCCAGCGGCAGCAGCACACCGAAGAAACCGAACATCAGCTGCGACGAAAACAGCGCCGCCAACAGCAACGCCATCACCGCCAGGCATCGCGCCTCCAAGGTGGGCGTTTGCCAGCAGCGCGCCACCAACAATCCCAGCACCAGGGTTGGCATCACATTCAGGGTGCCGGGATCAGGAATGAACAAGCGGTAGGGGATTTCGCTGACGGCACTGAATAACAGCAGCCAGCCCAGGTACCGCCATGGAGCGGCGCTGGCACCCCTGCGTGCCAGATTCGCCGCCATCGCCAGGCAGAACCACGGGAATGCCAGGCGTCCCGGCACATAGAGCCAATCGACGGAAAAACCGACATATCGCAGATGATCGAGGACCATCGACAAAAGAGCCAACCACTTGAGCAGGTCCAGAGCCCCATCACGCCGGCTCATGTATAAAGCCGCGCGACGAGATTGATACTTTCCGACAGAAACATCCGGTGTGTTCCCCCGCTAATCTTGGGTAAAGTGCGCACCAACATCGACCACGGCGCTGCGGACCCAAGCACGCCGAACAATGGAACCCCTTACCCGGGAATTCCGCCAGGGATCTCTTTTACCCAGGACTCTCTATTCAGGAGCAAGGCCATGACCGACAAGAGTCAACAGTTTGCCAGCGACAACTATTCCGGCATTTGCCCCGAAGCCTGGGCCGCCATGGAAGAAGCCAACCAGGGTCACCAACGTGCCTACGGCGACGATGAGTGGACCCACCGCGCGGCGAACGATTTCCGGGCCTTGTTCGAAACCGACTGCGAAGTGTTCTTCGCGTTCAACGGCACGGCGGCCAACTCCCTGGCCCTGTCCTCGCTGTGCCAGAGTTATCACAGCGTGATCTGCTCGGAAACCGCCCACGTCGAAACCGACGAATGCGGCGCACCGGAGTTCTTCTCCAACGGCTCCAAGCTGCTGCTGGCACGTACCGAAAACGGCAAGCTGACCCCCGAGGCGATCCGCGAGATCGCCCTCAAGCGCCAGGACATCCACTACCCCAAGCCTCGGGTCGTCACCCTGACCCAAGCCACGGAAGTCGGCAGCGTCTACACGCCGGATGAAATCCGCGCCATCAGCGTCACCTGCAAGGAACTGGGGCTGAACCTGCACATGGACGGCGCGCGCTTTTCCAACGCCTGCGCCTTCCTCGGCTGCTCCCCGGCGGACCTGACCTGGAAGGTCGGCGTGGACGTGTTGTGCTTTGGCGGCACCAAAAACGGCATGGCGGTGGGGGAAGCGATCCTGTTCTTCAACCACGACCTGGCCGTGGATTTCGACTACCGCTGCAAACAGGCCGGGCAACTGGCGTCGAAAATGCGCTTCCTTTCCGCACCTTGGGTAGGCCTGCTGCAAAACGACGCCTGGCTCAAACACGCCCGCCACGCCAACCACTGCGCCCAATTGCTGGCAGAGCTGGTCAGCGACATTCCCGGCGTGGAACTGATGTTCCCGGTCCAGGCCAACGGCGTGTTCCTGCAACTGTCGGAACCGGCCATCGCCGCACTGACCGCCAAGGGCTGGCGCTTCTACACCTTCATCGGCAAGGGCGGCGCACGGTTCATGTGCTCGTGGGATACCGAGGAGGCACGGGTGCGGGAATTGGCGACGGATATTCGGGAAGTGATGGCCGGCTAAGTAAAGACTCATTCAAGACCGGGCCCGACCACTGTTGGGCCGGGGACATGATTAACCTGTGGCGAGGGGATTTATCCCCGTTGGGCTGCGCAGCAGCCCTGAAAACCCACAACCGCGTTGTATCAGGCTGACCGAGCTGGCTGTTTTGGGGCTGCTGCGCAGCCCAGCGGGGATAAATCCCCTCGCCACAGGAGCTTATCACCCGCCAGAGAGAACGGATCAGAACTCGATCCGCACATCCCCCTTCGGCACGCTGCAGCACGACAGGATGTAGCCCTCGGCCTCGTCGTCCTCGGTGATCCCGCCGTTGTGATCCATCTCCACCTCCCCGCCCAGCTTCAACACTTTGCAGGTGCCGCAGATGCCCATGCCGCAGGCCTTGGGGATCATCATGCCAAGCTTGGCGGCGGCGGCATGCACGGTTTCGCCCGGGCCCACGCGGATGCTCTTGCCAGAGGAGGTGAATTCCACCAGGTGCAGGTCCGCCGCATCGACTTCCGGCGCGTCGGCCGCCTGTTCGGCCTGTTCCACGGCGTCGGCGCGGGCTTCCGGCGGCGTGGCACCGAAGGATTCCTCGTGGTAACGCTTCATGTCGTAGCCAGCCGCTTCCAGCAGGCGCTTGACCGCGGTCATGTACGGGGTCGGGCCGCAACAGAACACTTCGCGCTCGAGGAAGTCGGGCACCATCAATTCCAGCATCTTGTGGTTCAGGTAACCGCGATACCCGGCCCAAGGCTCGCCCAGGCCATGCTTTTCACAGATCAGGTGCAGGCTGAAGTTGTCGATCCGCGACGCCATGTGTTCCAGCTCGCGGTGGTAGATGATGTCCTTGGGCGACCGGGCGCTGTGGATGAAGGTCATGTCGACATTGGCGTTGGTGTCGTAGAACCAGCGGGCCATGGACATGCACGGCGTGATCCCCACGCCACCGCTCAAGTACAGGACTTTCGGGCTCGGGAAATCGATGGCGTTGAACAACCCCACCGGCCCGTGCACCGCCAGCTCCTGGCCTTCATGCAAAGTATCGTGCAACCAGTTGGACACCTTGCCCCCCGGCACGCGCTTGATAGTGACCGAGAAGCTATAGGGCACCGACGGCGAACTGGAGATGGTGTAGGAGCGCATGATCGGCTGGCCTTCGATTTCCAGCTCCAGGGTGACGAATTGCCCCGGCTTGAAAAAGAACATGATCGGCTGATCGGCCATGAAGCAGAAGGTGCGCACATCCCAGGTTTCCTGGATGACTTTGACGCAACGTACGATATGTCGGCCATTGGCCCAGGTCTGGGTAGTGACCGGGTTCAGGAAGTTATTGGACATGCTGATCTCCACGGCCGACTGTCGGCCTTCATGATGGCGATTGTGCGCAGGCGTCTGGGTGACCATTTACCTATCTGCGACATTCACATACTTATCGCGACCAGCCCTTAACTACCGGGGCTTGCGCGTCGGGAACAGATTGGGCCATGTCGCCCATGGATAAGGTTCGGCCCCTGCGCGGCCCCACACTCGCCCCAACAGACAAACAATATTTTTTACCTTGCGTAGCACAACCGATCAGCCACTTTCGCGGCCACGTAGAGGGCCTTGAGGATAAAACGATGGACGTCACCACTACCCTGAGCCTGGGCGATCCGCTGGAACCCGCACGCAAGGCCACCGCGCAAATGCTGCAAGAGCGCGAGCGCACCTTCTCGCTGCCACAACCGTTCTACAGCGATGAGCGCCTGTTCGATATCGATATGCAGGAAATCTTCCAGAAGGAATGGTTGATCGCCGGCATGACCTGCGAGATCCCGACCAAGGGCAACTACCTGACCCTGCAAGTCGGCAAGAACCCCATCATCGTGATTCGCGGCGCCGACGGCGTGGTGCATGCGTTCCATAACGTCTGCCGTCACCGTGGCTCGCGGTTGTGCACCAGTGAAAAGGGCAAGGTCGCCAAACTGGTCTGCCACTACCACCAGTGGACCTACGAGCTGGACGGTCGCCTGCTGTTCGCCGGCACCGAGATGGGCGCCGACTTCGACATGAAGCAGTACGGCCTCAAGCCTGTGAACGTGAAGACCGCGGGCGGCTATATCTTCATCAGCCTGGCCGAGAATCCGCCGGCCATCGATGATTTCCTGTCGACGCTGAACCATTACATGGAACCGTACGACATGGAAAACACCAAGGTGGCGGTGCAAACCACCTTGATGGAAAAGGCCAACTGGAAGCTGGTGCTGGAAAACAACCGCGAGTGCTACCACTGCGGCGGTTCGCACCCGGAACTGCTCAAGACCCTGCTGGAATGGGACGACGTCACCGACCCACGCGCCGATCAGGCCTTCAAGGACCACGTGGCCGCCTCCGCCGCCGCCTGGGAAGCCGAGAAGATCCCTTACGCCCACGCCAGTTTCGGCCTGCGCAACCGCATCGTGCGCATGCCGCTGCTCAAGGGCACCGTGTCGATGACCATGGACGGCAAGCAAGGCTGCGCCAAGTTGATGGGCCGCATCAAGAACCCGGACCTGGGCTCGATGCGCATCCTGCACCTGCCGCACTCGTGGAACCACTGCATGGGCGACCACATCATCGTGTTCACCGTGTGGCCGATCAGCGCCCAGGAAACCATGGTCACCACCAAGTGGCTGGTGCACAAGGACGCGGTCGAAGGCGTGGACTACGACGTGGCGCGCATGCGTGAAGTCTGGGACGCCACCAACGACCAGGACCGTCGCCTGGCCGAAGAAAACCAGCGCGGCATCAACTCCACCGCCTACCAGCCTGGCCCGTACTCCAAGACCTACGAGTTCGGCGTGGTGAACTTCGTGGACTGGTACAGCGAGCGCATGCTCAATAACCTCGGGGCTGAACCGGCGCCGTACCTCAAGGGCGTTCCGGTCCAGGGCTAAAACCAGACGCTTCGGTTGGAGATCGTTCCCACGCTCCGCGTGGGAATGCAGCCCGGGACGCTCTGCGTCCCGAAAGCCGAACGCGGAGCGTCCGTTGAGGCATTCCCACGCAGAGCGTGGGAACGATCGTCAGTGAGAAGACCACCGCACACTGCCATCCTCCCCATAAAACGTCTCTTCGATGTTCTCTCCCACCAGCCGCACCTTCACGTACCCATTCAGCACCCGCTCCGGATACGCCTCATCCCCCGCCAACTGAGTCTCCGACCACAGCACCCGGGCATGCCCGTTCAGCTCGCTGGTGGTGCCATAGGGAATCGCCCCGTGCCCGGCGCAACGCGCATGCAGCCCGCCCTGGGTGGCGTAGCAGATGCCGTTATGCAAATGGCCCCAATACCAGTAGTCCGGCTCACGCCCCAGGGCATCGCACACCGGTTGGTAGAGGGCGGTCTTGTTGTGCCCGGAAATATCGAAGCCCTGATGATGACTGAGCACCATCACCTTCTTGCGCTTGGGCAGGGTTTTCATCCACTCGATCTGCTGGGTGTTGAGGGTGCCGTCCATGTACAGGTTCATCGCGTCCGAGGCGTAGGCACTGTCCAGGCCAACCACCAGCCAGTCGTCGTTGTACAAGGCAAAATAGCTGGTGCCTTGCTGCACCGGAAAACGCTTGGCCAGCTCCTTGAAGTAACCGTGGGCACCGCTGTACATCTCGTGATTGGAGTTGAGGGTGAACGAGCCGTGCTTGCCCTGGGGCCAGCCGACCATATCGACGTCTTCCTGGGAATGGGTGCCGGCGTAATACACATCACCCAGATGGATGGTGAAGTCAGCCTGGGCCAGTTGCATCTGATTGGCCACGGCCACCGCCGGCGCGTGGCTGTCGAACGGCCCGGTGCCCCAGTCGCCGGCGATGGCCAGCACCACATCGCTGTCCATTTTCACCAGCGCCGGGTTGGTGGCGAACGGCGCATGATGCCGCAGGTTCTCGATCCACTTGAGCAACGCCTCGCTCCACAGCAGGTCCAGCAGCTCCCATTTGCGGCAGCCGAGCAAGGTGCCGTCCTTGAGCACCCGGGTCGGCAGTTCGTCTTCGCTTTGCGGCAACGGCGTAGGATTGCCGATCTTCAGGATCGACAGGCCGTGGGCCAGCTCCCAGGGCACGGCCGGCTCGTCATCCGGGAGGTCGCCATGCTCGATGACGTGCCGCGCCTGGTCGTGCCCGCGCTGCAACAGTTTGACGATGGCCTGAAACTCCTCGGGCTCCAGGTCGTTGACGAGTTTCTTCCAGGACATCTCCAGCCGCGTGACCAACCCGTGCAGGCGGACTTTGACCTTGTCGAACTCATGTTCCCAATGGTGCAGTAATGACATGTGAACGCTCCTTCGCAATGCCCTGGGCTACAGGGTCTTCATGAATTCGATCAGGGCCCGTTTGTCGACGTCCGACAGCTGCGTGCCATACAGGTGGCCGCCGTTGTGGTTGCCTTCCAGGCGGGTGTCGTATTTGAAATCCGCCGATGCTTTCATCTGCGCGCCGCGGGTGACGAAGCCGACCTTCTCCTGGTCATAAATGTCGGAGCCGGTGTAGAACACCTGCGGACGCTGTTCCGGTGGTTGCAGCAAGTCCCACAGGGTCGGCACCGAGCCGTTGTGCAGGTACGGCGCCCGCAGCCAAATGCCGTCGGTGGGGGTGTTGCTGTAGCTCTGGGTCTTGCGGTAGGCGTTGAAGTCGAACGGCGGTGTCTTGAAGCCGTGGAACGCCGTCACCAGGCCCGTGGTGAAGGAATTCAGGCGATGGGGATCAGTGCCCAACTGGTCGATGTGGGTGGTGACCTGGCCGGTGTCGCTGCGGCCGAAATCATGGCAGCCCGCGCAGTTTTTCTCCCAGATCGGTTGGCCCTGGGCGACTTTCGCCGAGTCCAGGGCGAACGGCCAGGCCGGTGCCTTGTGCCCCAGCAGCCAGTTGGTCACCCGGTTGAAACTCGGCGGCAGCACCGATTCCGGCGTCGCGCCCACGGCCATGGCCGCTGCGTAGTTGCGCTCGTGGATCTGGTTGTTATTGCCGTCCCAATGCAGGTACATGGACTCCCGGGGTTTCTGGTTCCAGACCTGTGGCAGATCCACGGTGCCGATGGTGGAGTCATCCGGGAAGCCGAACACCACCATTTTGGTCGGGTTGAAGGTATCGGTCCGCCCAGGCCCCTGGGCCGGACGCAGCTTCTGCCAGGCATAGGCCTGCTTCTGCTTGAGCAGCGCACTCTTGGCCATCGGGATGATCAAGTAACGGTTGTACAGTTTTTCGAAAAAACCCAACTGGAACTTGCCATTGATCGCCGCCATCACCGCCTCGGGGGTGAATTTCGGGTCGCTGGCGCAATCGTAGGCGAACCACTGGAAAGCTTGCAGTTGCAGGGTATTGGCCGGCGCGGCGGCGACCGGCACTGCCACGTCAGTGGCATTGGCCCGGTAGGAGCCGGTGTGGCACAGGGCGCAATTGGGCTCGACCGTGGGGTAACCGAGTTGCCGCTTGGCCATGCCGATGGGCAGGTCTTTGCCGTTTTCATAGAGAAACCCGAACACTTCGTAGCCGCCGGGCTTGGGCAGTTTTTCCGGGCACATTTGCGGCAGCACGGCGAACAGGTAGTAGGGAATCCGCGCCTCGATGCCCAGGCCGATGGCGGCGTATTTGTAATGGTCTTCGTCGGAGGCGAAGTCCGGTTGCGGCACTTCCCGGATCATTTGGTACCAGGTCTGGTAACCAATGAAACCCAGCAACACGACCACCACCAACATGCCGACCTTGAAGCCGTGGCTCTGCCAGCGCAGCGCCCAGCCGGCGCGCCATTCCCGCCAACCGGCGCAGAGCAAGGCCAGCGGACGATTGGCCACCGGGCTGCCCAGGTACAACAGCACGCCCAGGATCAGGAACATGCTCAGGTCGCCCATCAACATCGGCACAAACAATTGGCCCTGGTCATTGGTGTTGATCAGGTAGATCCAGAACACCACCGCCACCAGCCGCGACAGCACGCACAACCACGAATGCACCACGAAACGCGGCGCGTTGAACCCCGAGGGCATGTAGAACAGGCTGATCCCCACCAGCAACATGCCGGCGTTCTCCAGCCAGGGATCGGACAATACAGGTGGCAGGCCGATCATGGACGTCAGCAACGCCGGCGCGAACAACGCCGGAATCGCGAAGAACATGTTCATGACAATCCCGACCCAAATGATGCGTTGGAACCAGCGGATGTAAGCGTTCATGGCATTTCCCCAGATCGTTCCCACGCTCTGCGTGGGCATGCATCCCGTGACGCTCTGCGTCACAACAGCGGACGCAGAGCGTCCATGGCGGCATTCCCACGCGGAGCGTGGGAACGATCAGCTAGCCGAGGGCGGTCTTCTCCAAGTGCCCGAGAATGAGCGGATACACATCCACCACCGCATCCTTGCCGAACATGCAGTCGATGTGACCGTACCCCGGCACTTCGTGGCGGCTGAACAACTGCGGGCCATGCATCTCGCACAGTCGCTCGTAGGTCTTGAGGGTGCTTTGCGGCAGGTAGCACTGGTTGTCGGCGCCGCTGATGAAGCAGATCGGCAACTTCAACCGATCGAAATGCGGCATGTAGACGTCGTTGCCCTTGAAGTCCACCAGGTGCCCCTTGCGCACGATCAGCGCCAGGTGCTCGAAGGTCTGGATGTTCGACTCGCCGAACAACTCATGCAGGTTGTCGTGCAGGGTTTCGTTGAGGGTGTCGTGGCGGTACAGCGACGCATACATGAACGTGATGCGATGGCAGACCGGGTTGGTGCAATAGCCCTGGGCCTCGATCCGGGCATAGCCATTGAGGGCCTTGTCGTAGAGTTTGTTGAACCAGCTTTCCTTGGTGTCGGCGTAGGCCGTGAGGGACTTGATGCCGATGGCATCGAGCATCCCCGGCAGGTGTAGACCGGCCTTCAGACCGGTGGCGGTGGCGACCACCGTGTCGGCGGCGATCTGCGAGCAAACCACCGAGCGCACGCCCTGCAGCCCCGCCAGCATCGACATGAAGAACGTCGTCGCGCCGTAGCAATGCACCACGCATTGCACGTCACGGGCCAGGGTCGCTTGCTGGATCTGCTCGATGGCCGCCTTGAAATCGTACTGGGCCACTTGGTCGCCGTTCCATTCATGCTTGCTGGCCGGCAGCAGGATGCTCACCCGCAAGTCCAGGAGCCAGACGTCATACTCGTGCTTGCACAGGTACTCCAGCAAGTTGGTATGGATGGTGTCGGTGGAGAAGATGTTCGAGCCCACGCCCAAGCCATGGACCAACATCACCGGACCTTTGGTGCCGGCCTGATAGCGGGTCAGGCGCAGCTCGACATTGTCTTCGGTCTGGAAGAAATGCACGGCCGGCGCCGGCGCATCCAACGGCCGTTTCAACCGGGGCGGCGCGTCCGGGTTGAAATAGACGTCGCCGGCGAAGACACCGCCGTAGCTCTCCCACAGGATACCGGCAAAGAACTTGCCGAATCGCGCCAATGCCTCCACGCGCTCACGCTCGTTGCGTGCATTGAGCACTTTCATGGTGGTCATCTGCTTGGCGAAGTCGGCCGGCAGGATGTGCATCACGCCGCAGCCAATCACTGCGCCGGTCTTGTCCGGCCCGCGATAGAGCGTGACATAGAGCGTGCTGGTGTCATGCCAGATATTCAGCACACCGTTGTCCTCGGGCACGGTCTTGAAGGCGCTGAAGTAATAGTCGCTGCCGTCCTCGGCGGTCAGCTTCATGTCGTAGTTCATGTGCCGTACGCCGACCTGTTCCTGGTACTGCTCGAACAGGTTGAACACCCCATTGCTGGCCACCAGCGGTTGCGGTGAGAGCAGCGGTGCATCGAGGGTGCCCACCAGGGTTGCGGCGTGTTCCGGCTCCTTGATCAAACGGTTGAGGTCGGCGGCGGTGATGGTCAGGGTGAATTCGATGGGCGAGTTGTCGGCCTTGCCGCGCTTGGCCGCCGCTTCGTACAGGCTCAGATCGGTGCCCTGGGCCTGAGTGAAGGCCGTGGAGAAGTAGCCCTTCATGGTTTCGGTGAACTGCACGCCGAGGGTCGGCGGCGCCACCGCTTTGCGCGGGGCCGAGGGCAGCGTGTAGTCGATGATCCAGCCACGGTCGGCCGCCAGCAGCCCCATGTTGCGCTCACTTACCGCCGAGATGGTCAGCAGCGGATTGACCGCCAGGGACGTGGGGATCACCGCACCGTCGGTCACGTACAGGCCCGGGTAGACATCGGTGCCGCTGGCGCCACTGAACACCTGGCCCTTGTGGTTGACCACCCCTTGGGTGGCGTCCTCGCCCATCACGCAACCGCCCAGGGGATGGACCGAGACGATGCTGTGCTTGAGCAGCTTGGTCCAGATCGGGTTCTCGACCCAGATCCCGCCCAGGGCCTTGGTGCTCTGGTGCAGCCGCTCGTTGCCGAGGGTGACGTTCTCCTGTTCGCCGACGCCGGGCCAGTCGATGCGCAACTGGTCCTTGTTGTCGAGCAGCATGCGGCCCTTGGCGTTGTCATGGCTCATGATCAAGTAGGTCTGCATGTTGTGCAGCGCGCCGTAATACGGCCCACGCAGGAAGCTCTCGGCCTCCCGGCCCTTGTACTTGAGGCTGGCACCGAAACCGGTGTCGGTGGGCACACCGATCATTTCGGCAAACGCCGCCATGCTCGGCACCATGGCCCGGCCGAGGGCGCCGGGAATCGAACCTTCCTCGATGACCATCCGGCTGCGCCAGTCGCCTTCGGTGCGCATGTCGATGACTGAGGTGATGCATGGCCCCACCGGCTCCAGCTCCTTGGCCGGATGGGCGCCGAAACCGATGCCATTGATGACCTGGTCGCAGTTGTGGCCGAACCCGAGGATGTCGCCATTGCCGCTCATGTGCTCGCCCAGTTGGCTGGACATGGCCAGGCCCTTGTCCCGCGAGCGCAACATGATTTCGGTGGAGCCCAGGGTGCCGGCGGACACCACCACGATATCGGCCCGCACGAATAACGTGGGTGCCGAGAACAGCTCGCGGCCGCTGTCCAGGTATTGGAAGTGCACGATCCAGCCGTCGCCGTCGCGCTCCAGGTGCCGCACCTCGGCCTGGCAGAAAATCTCCGCGCCGTGGTTCCAGGCATCCGGCAGGTAATTCATCAACGTGGTGTTCTTGGCCTTGTTGTTACAGCCCGACACGCAATCGCCACAGCCATTGCAGGGCAACTGTTCGACGCCGACGTGGTTGAGGTTGTTGGGCAGCTTGTCGAAGGTCACGTTGATCGGCGGCTTGTAGAAATGCGCGCCTTGCTTGAGGTAATCGGCCGACTTCTTGTGGGCGTCGAGCTTGGGCAGGTTCGGTTCCGAAGCCGGGTAAGGGTTGGGCTTGAGCATCTCCCGGGCCCGGGCGTAGCCGTCCTTGAGCAGCGTGTCGCGGTGCTCCCGGACCGCCAGGGGCCAGCGCGGGTCGTCGAACACGCCAGGCTCAGGCTCCAGCGCAACGTTGGCATTGATCAGCGACGTGCCACCCAGGCCGCAACCGACCACCACGTTCTGCTGGGCGTTGACATGCAGATCGAACAGCCCGGTACGCGAGCCGATGTGTCCGTCCGGGTCATGGACCTGCAATTCCTCGGTGGCCGCGAGCAGGGTGTTGGGGTATTCGCCGGGCTGGATCTCCCGGCCACGCTCCAGCAGGCACACCTTGCGTCCGGCCCGGGACAGGCGCGAGGCAGCAATGCCGCCACCGTAGCCGGAACCGATGACGATGACGTCGTAGTGCTCCTGGATATCACTGATGGGGGTTGAGATCCGTGTCATGTTCAAGTCCTCTCAGGCAGAAGGGGCAACTCTGCGGTTGCCTGCAAATCGACAGGCGCACGAACGCCTGGCCACTGTCCCGTGCAGGGGCCAGCGGCAGTCAGCGGTGCTACAGGGGGGAAAACCGGACGCTATAGACGTGCACGCTGATTGGCGGCGCGACGGTGGATGCGTTTGTGCAGCGAAGCAGGCGGTGCCGGGACGCAGGTCGGCAGGGGGAGCGGGTGCGAGCGGGGGTGCTTGCTATCCATCATGTGTTCTCCCTGAACCTGATGTGGATAAAGTGCGATGTCCTTGTGCCATGGAAGTGAAGACAGCCGACAGACCTGCGTCAAGGTTGGGCCTTAGAACTGTATGAAATTTGATCTATCGCGTTTTGCGCTATGCCGGCCGTGGCCTGCAGCGTTTGGCGAACAAGTTATCCACATGGCCACCCACAGCAAATGGGGACAAGTGTGCGTAGGCCACGCATTTTCTCCATGGCAAAGTGAATAAAAACCGTGACTTATGGACCATGACGGTTTTACTGGCCTATCGGTTGTTTTTTGACCAAATCTCTATAAGCCCCGATAAGCATGGGCTGTGGCGGTGAGCAAACACCTTATCCACAGAAGCGCCAACAGTGTTTGGGGGTAATTTTGACGATTCTGTGGAAAACCCCTTGGACGGCTTGTAAATCGCGGTTTTCCGGAAGTTTTCCTGATAAAAAACACCAATCGATCACTTTATGATCAATCCGCTGAACACCCCGTCCCGTATGGCTTGCAGCGTTGAGCGAACATCTTATCCACAGAAGCGCCAACAGAGATTGGGGGCAAGTTCGCCTGAGAGGAGTCGTTATTCACAACAAAAAGCCAATAAAAACCGTGGGTTAGGCTGGCTACTTTTTGACCGCAGGCCGGCAGGGCCCGATTTGCATGGGGTGCAGCGAGGGGCGAACAGGTTATCCACAGAGGCGCGCACAGGGATTGTGGGTAAACACATGCCCCTGTGGGAGCGAGCTTGCTCGCGATGGCGGTGCGTCAGTCAACATCGATGCCACTGATCTACCGCTATCGCGAGCAAGCTCGCTCCCACAGGGTTTCAGGGCCGCTGTACCGGCTACGGCCGATGCATGAGGTAGGCCGCGCCCGTTACTTGAATCAACGGATGCGGGACGACCTGACAGGTTTTGACGATGCCAAAGCCGTGACGCTCATAAAAACGCCGGGCGCCGGTATTCGCGGCGTAGTCGATCAGGCTCAGGCCCTTGAGTGCCAGTTGATCGGCACGCTGTTGCGCCAGTTCGAGGAAGCGAACGCCCAGCCCCTTGTTACGCCAGCCTTCATGCAGGGCCAAGCTTGAGATATAGAGGGTGTCGGGTACTTCCATGTCGGCGTAGGGCGCCAGGACCGGGTCTGTGACTGGGGCCGCCTGTGGATCATGACGCGTGACATAAGCGTGCATCATGCCGATGACCTGTCCGTTGGCCTGGGCGACAAGGCAGTTCTGGTAGGAAAAATCGACATTCTCCCGGGCATAACGCGCGGCGCCCACGTCAAGCAGATCCTGGCCAGGCTCCGCCAGCTGGCTCCAGATGTAATCCGACGCACCCTCCGAGGAAATCCGGAACAGACGGGCGATCTCCCGTGCATCCGTGGGCAAGGCCGGGCGAATTGCTACTTCCATTGATAGGACTCCATTGGCGATGAAACGACCCTTTTCACCCACAGGCTTGGGACGCGGCAACCCGTCAGGCCAGCGGTTTTATGGCCGGATGCTGCAGCAGGTCAGGCGGGTGTTTTGAGCGCAGGCCTGGATGGCCTGGTTTGCGGCGGGCCGAGCAGGTTATCCACAGAGGCGCACACAGCAATGTTGGGCAAACACATGACCCCTGTGGGAGCGGGCTTGCTCGCGAATACGGTATGTCAGGCTGCATTTTCGTCGCTGACACACCGCCTTCGCGAGCAAGCCCGCTCCCACCGGAATTGAGGTGTCCTGGGTTTAGCGAACAACCCCTTCCTCAATCAACAGCTTGAGAATGGCCTCAGCCCCCGCTTCCGGGCTCACGCCCTTGAGCACTTGCCCGCCTCCGCCGCTGGCCTTGGCCGTGGCGGCTTTCATGCGGTCGGCGCCGCTCTTGGCCTTGATCACTTTCAAACGTTTGGGGCGTGGCTTGGCCGGTTGCAGGGTCGCCACCGCCAGCAAGGTGTCGTCGATCACTTCGACTTCCTCGGCATGCAATGCCCCACGCCGGGCCGGGCCGTAGGCGCTTTGCCGAGGTTTTGGCGCGGCGTTATCCACAGTGGCCAGGAATGGCAGGCGCACTTTCAGACGGCGCCGTTGGCCGCGGGGCAAGGCTTGCAGCACCAGGGCCACGCCGTTGTCGATGGACTCGACCTGGGCCAGCCCCACCACCAACGGCCAACCGAGGTTTTCCGCCAGCAGAAAGGGAAGCATGCCCGAGCCTTCACCGGTTTCCGCCTGGCTGCCGGTGAGCACCACTTGGGCGCCAGCGTCACGCAGGTAGTCGGTCAGGGCCGGCAGGGCGTCGGCCCCCTCGGGATTTTCCAGGACGTGGAGTTCATCCAGGCCCATGCCCAAGTAGGCGCGCAAGGCCGGTTCGGCCACATCACCGGCGTGCAGCACTTGCAAGTCGTTGCCGGCCAGTTGCAGGCCCAGTTCTACGGCCCGGGCGTCCTGTTCGGCGCGCCGGGGCCGACCGGAAGTGGGGTGCGCGCCAATGGACACGAGGCTGATCACTTGGGTACTCATCAACTTATCCTTCTTAAGCCGCATCGCGCTTGGCTTCGTTGCGGTAAGCCTCTACCGCCGCGATCAAGGCCTGGAGAATCGCCGCGCTGTCACCGATCACCGACAGGTCCGCCCGTTTGATCATGTCGCAGCCCGGGTCGAGGTTGATCGCCACCACCTTGTCGCAGGCACCGATGCCTTGCAGGTGCTGGATCGCCCCGGAAATCCCCACGGCCACATAGACCCGTGCCGTGACCCAGGTCCCGGACGCACCGACCTGGCGGTCGCGGGCCATGAAGCCGTCGTCCACAGCCACCCGGGAAGCGCCTTCGGTGGCGCCCAGGGCTGCGGCGGTCTGGTGGAACAGCGCCCAGTCCTTGACCCCGTTGCCGCCAGAGAAAATGAACTCGGCTTCTGCCATCGGGATCGCCCCCGGGTCCACCGCCACCGCCCCCAGATCCTCGATGCGCGACAAGCTGCGGGCCACGCTTGTGGATAACTCCACGGGCAAGGCTTCGTGGCGGGTTTCGCTGACCGGTTCGGCGCATTCGGCCGCTGCCAGGATCAAGCGCGCCAATGGCCGGGCCAAGTCTTGCAGGCCCGCACCGGCACGGCCAATGCACTCTTCGCCCTTGACCTGCCAGACCCGCGTGGCCGGGCGCTCGCCCAGGGCTGCGGCAAAACGCCGGCCCAATTCACCGCCACCGGTGCGGCTGTCGGGCAGCAGCCAATGGCGTGGGTTGAATTGGTTATCCACAGCCCGCAGACCCTGGACCCGTTGTTCCGGTGCATAACCGCTGAAGGCCTCACCTTCCAGTACCAGCAAGCGGTCGACACCGGCCGTGGCGAAGGCGTTTTCCTTGTGCTCGCCGAAGACCACGGCCAGCACCGCGCCGTCCGTCCCCGCAAGCTGATGGGCCAGGCCCAGCAGATCGCGGTCGTGGCTGCTGAGGCGACCACCGACCATATCCGGCACCACACTGATGTAGAACGCCGGTTGCGCTACTTGATGCAGCGGCAATTGCACTTCGGCCGCGGCGGTACGCTTGGTCGCGCCACCCTGCTGGGCACCGCTGCGGTCGATGCGCTTGATGCCGTTGGGGCCGATGAAACCGATGCCATGGACATTCTTGCGAATGACGCCGTTGGGGCCCATCCAGCTGTGCTGGACCGGCTGCATGGCCGCGTGCAGCGGGTGCAGGCGGTTGCGGGCGATCCACTCGGCGCGCGGGTCGCGGCGGATGATGTCGCTCATTAATGCACCTCCGCAGGTTCACGTTTGGCTGGGGCCACGGGCTTGCTCGGGGTTGCGTCTTCCAGCAGTGCGTCAGCCACCAGTTCGGCAATGTCCTTGATCATTGGCCGCGGTTCGACCACGCCTTCGAGCATCGCGGTGCACTGTGGGCAACCCACCGCCACCAGCTCAGCGCCGGTTTCGCGAATGTCGTCCATGCGCATGTCAGGAATCCGCTGCTTGCCTGGAATGTCAGTGATCGGCGCACCGCCACCACCGCCGCAGCAACGCGAACGGAAACCGGAACGCTGCATCTCCTTGACCTCGATACCCAGCGCACGCAGCACCTGGCGCGGCGCCTCGTATTCGCCGTTGTAGCGGCCCAGGTAGCACGGGTCGTGATAGGTCACGCTGTCGCCCTTGTGCTGGCCAAGGTTCAGCGCACCGGCATCGATGATCTCCGCCAGGTAGGTGCTGTGGTGCTGCACCAAATAGTTGCCATCGAAGGCGCCGTATTCGTTTTTCAGCACGTGGAAGCTGTGGGGATCGCAGGTGACGATGCGGTTGAAGCTGTATTTGGCCAGGGTCTGGATGTTGCGTTTGGCCAATAGCTGGAACGTCGCTTCATCACCCAGGCGCCGGGCCACGTCGCCACTGTCGCGTTCTTCGAGACCGAGCACGGCAAAGTCGATTTTCGCCGCCTTCAGCACTTTGACGAAAGCGCGCAGGGTACGCTGGTTGCGCATGTCGAAGGCACCGTCGCCGACCCAGAACAGCACGTCGGTGGATTTCTTCTCGCTGAGCAGGCTCAGGTTCAGGTCCGCCGCCCAGTTCATCCGCCCGCCCGGGGCAAAGCCGCCAGGGTTGTCGGTGGCAATGAGGTTTTCCAGGACCTCGGCGCCCTTGTTCGGCGTGGCGCCTTTTTCCAGGGTCAGGTGGCGGCGCATGTCGACGATGGCATCGACATGCTCGATCATCATCGGACATTCCTCGACGCACGCACGGCAGGTGGTGCAGGACCACAGGGTCTCGGCGTCTACCAGGCCATTGACGATCGGCTGATGGGGATTGCCCGCATGCTCGCCCACAGGTTTGCCCGGGTATGGGCTGCCCGCGAATTTCGCATCGGTGCCGCCGGCCAGGCCGACGACCATGTCCTGGATAAGTTTTTTCGGGTTCAACGGCTGGCCGGCCGCGAACGCCGGGCAGGCCGCCTCACACTTGCCGCACTGCACGCAGGCGTCGAAGCCCAGCAGTTGGTTCCAGGTGAAGTCCTTGGGTTTCTCCACGCCCAGTGGCGCGGCGGGATCGTTCAGGTCCAGCGGCTTGAGACCGGTGGAACGGCCGCCGCCAAAACGCTCGGCACGGCGGTGCCAGGCCAGGTGCAGGGCACCGGCGAAGGCGTGCTTCATCGGCCCGCCCCAGGTCATGCCGAAGAACAATTCCGACACACCCCACAGCACACCGACACCCAGGACCGCCGCCACCAGCCAACCGCCGAAGTTCTCCGGCAGGATGCCTGCCACCGGCAGGGTCACCAGGAAGAACGACGCCGAAAACGCCAGCAGGCTTTTCGGCAGGCGCATCCACGGGCCCTTGGACAAGCGGGCCGGCGGATTGCGCCGACGCAGGTAGACGAAGATCGCACCGACGAACATCACGGCCGACATCAACAGCAACGCATAGCCGAGGAAGCGGTTATGCAGGCCAAACCCGTGGACCAGGATCGCCAGCACTACCGACGCCACTGCACCACCGGCCGTGGCGACGTGGGTGTTGGCGATGTATTTGTCCCGCGCCACTACGTGGTGCAAATCCACCATGTAGCGCTTGGGCATGGCGAAAAGGCCACCGATCAGGTCGACCTTGGCCGGTCGTCCCCGGCGCCACATGTTCACCCGCCGCAAGGCGCCGAGGACCGCGAGGCCCAAAGCGGCGAACAGCAGGATAGGAAGAAGGGTGTTCAACATGGTGAAGCTCCCACCAATACATCTGGAGAAACGCCACTGATCGTTCCTCACGCTCTGCGTGGGAATGCCTCAATGGACGCTCCGCGTCCGCTTTGGGGACGCAGAGCGTCCCGGGCTGCATTCCCACGCAGAGCGTGGGAACGATCAGTTCAACGACCTAGAAATCCTTGCACAACCGCAGGGCGTCGTAGATGGCCGCGTGGGTATTACGCTGGGCCACGCAGTCACCGATGCGGAACAGCAGGTAGCCATCGCCGCTCTGCTCCAGGCACGGCTGAGGCTTGATCGCGAACAAGGCTTCGACGTCGATCTGGCCCTTGTTGCGCGAACCTTCCTTGAGCGCGTAGTAGATTTCTTCATCCGGCCGCACGCCGTTTTCCACCACCACCTGGTCCACCACGCGTTCTTCCTTGGCACCGGTGTATTCGTTCTCCAGCACCGCTACCAGCTTGTCGCCTTCGCGGTAGACCTTCTCCAGCATCATGTCCCCGGTCATGATCACTTCCTTGGGGTACATGCTGCGGTAGTACGTGGGGAACGAAGTACCGCCAATGGCCACGCCCGGCTTGATGTCGTCGGTGACGATCTCGACCTGGCTGCCCTTGTCGGCGAGGAAGTCGGCCACCGACATGCCGGTGAACTCGCAAATGGTGTCGTAGACCAGCACGTTCTTGCCCGGCGCGACCTTGCCGTCGAGCACGTCCCAGCTGCTGACCACCAGCCCTTCGGCGGCGCCCCAGTGTTCGTTCTGCTCCAGGTTCGGATGCCCGCCAACGGCCAGCACCACCACGTCCGGACGCAGGTCCATGATCGTCGCCGCGTCAGCCGCCACGCCCAGGCGCAGGTCGACTTTCAGCCGCGCCAGTTCCAGTTGGAACCAGCGAGTGATACCGGCGATCTGGTCCCGTTGCGGGGCTTTCGAGGCGGTGGTGATCTGCCCGCCGATGAATTCTTTCTTCTCGAACAGGGTCACCTCGTGCCCACGTTCGGCGGCCACACGCGCCGCTTCCATCCCGGCCGGGCCGGCACCGACGACAACCACTTTGCGCTTGGGCCCGGTGGACTTCTCGATGATGTGCGGCACGCCCATGTATTCACGGGACGTCGCGGCGTTCTGGATGCACAGCACGTCCAGGCCTTGGTACTGGCGGTCGATGCAGTAGTTGGCACCGACGCACTGCTTGATCTGGTCGATCTGGCCCATCTTGATCTTGGCGATCAGGTGCGGGTCGGCGATATGGGCACGGGTCATGCCGACCATGTCGACGTAACCGCCCTCCAGGATCCGCGTGGCCTGGTTCGGGTCCTTGATGTTCTGCGCGTGCAGCACCGGGACCTTGACCACTTCCTTGATACCGGCGGCCAAGTGCAGGAACGGCTCCGGTGGATAACTCATGTTCGGGATGACGTTGGCCAGGGTGTTGTGGGTGTCGCAACCCGAGCCCACCACGCCGATGAAATCCAGCATGCCGGTGTCGTCGTAGTACTTGGCGATCTGCTTCATGTCCTCGTGGGACAAGCCGTCCGGGTGGAACTCGTCGCCGCACAGGCGCATGCCCACGCAGAAATCGTCGCCCACTTCGGCGCGCACGGCCTTCAGCACTTCCAGGCCGAACTTCATGCGGCCTTCGAAGCTGCCGCCCCATTCGTCGGTACGCTTGTTGACCCGCGGGCTCCAGAACTGGTCGATCATGTGCTGGTGCACGGCGGACAGCTCGACGCCGTCCAGGCCACCGGCCTTGGCACGCCGTGCCGCCTGGGCGTAGTTGCCGATCACCCGCCAGATTTCTTCCGGCTCGATGGTCTTGCAGGTGGCACGGTGCACCGGCTCACGCACGCCGGACGGCGACATCAGGGTCGGCCAGTTGAAACCGTCCCAACGCGAGCGACGGCCCATGTGGGTAATCTGGATCATGATCTTGGCGCCATGCTTGTGCATGGCGTCGGCCAGGTTCTGGAAGTGCGGGATGATGCGGTCGGTGGACAGGTTCACCGAGCTCCACCATTCCTGCGGGCTGTCGATGGCAACCACCGACGAGCCACCGCAAATGGCCAGGCCGATGCCGCCCTTGGCCTTTTCTTCGTAATACTTGACGTACCGGTCGGTGGTCATGCCGCCGTCGGTGGCGTAGACCTCGGCGTGCGCGGTGCTGAGTACGCGGTTGCGGATGGTCAGTTTGCCGATCTGGATCGGCTGGAACATTGCTTCAAAAGCCATGGCGCGATCCTCGACTTACAACGGCTTGACGATGAACAGGCCGTCGTCGTGGCCTTCTTCGGAACCGCCATAGACCTGCTCGGCCACGGTGCGGATCGAACTGCCACGAGCGGCGAGGATCTGGTCCATGGCGCCGGCGAACCAACCGGTGAACATGTAGTCGACCTTGCGCCCGACCTTGCCGTACACATAGACGAACGCCGAGTGTTCGAGCTTGACGCTGGCGGTGCCTTTATCCAGGTCGATGTCCTGGATCTTGAACAGGCCCCAGCCACGTTGGGACAGGCGCTTCATGTAGTGCTCGAACACCGCGACGCCTTCCAGGCCGTGGCATTCGGCTTCTTTTTCACACCAGTGCCAGGCGGATTTGTAGCCGGCCTTGTAGAGAATCTCGGCGTAGGCGTCGGCGCCCAGCACTTCTTCAATGCCCATGTGGTTGTTGACGAAGAAGTGACGCGGTACGTACAGCATCGGCAGGGCGTCGGACGTCCAGATACCGGTTTCGCTGTCGACTTCGATAGGCAGTTGCGGGGCGATCTTGGCCATGAAAACTTGACTCCGGAAATTCGTGGTATTGCCTGCGGCGCAGAGGGCCGCAGGTAGAGGATTAGCGATGCGGCGGCGGTTATTCGCCCCAGACGTCTTTCAGCACGTTGACCCAGTTTTCACCCATGATCTTGCGTACCACCCGCTCAGGATGGCCGCGCTTGAGCAGCGTCTCGGTGAGGTTCGGGAACTCGCCCACGGTGCGGATGCCCAGGGGGTTGATGATCTTGCCGAAGCTGGTCAGACGACGGGCGTAGCCCTTGTCGTGGGTCAGCATTTCGAAGAAATCCTGGCCGTGGCCCTGGGTGAAGTCGGTACCGATGCCGATGGCGTCCTCACCAACGATGTTCATGGTGTATTCGATGGCTTCGGCGTAGTCGTCGATGGTCGAATCGATGCCCTTGGCCAGGAACGGCGCAAACATGGTCACGCCGACAAAGCCGCCGTGATCGGCAATGAACTTCAGTTCTTCATCGGACTTGTTGCGCGGGTGCTCTTTCAGGCCGGACGGCAGGCAGTGGGAATAGCACACCGGCTTCTTCGATTCGAGGATGACTTCTTCGGAGGTCTTGGAACCGACATGGGACAGGTCGCACATGATGCCGACGCGGTTCATCTCGGCGACGATCTCGCGACCGAAGCCCGACAGACCGCCGTCGCGCTCGTAGCAACCGGTGCCCACGAGGTTCTGGGTGTTGTAGCACATCTGCACCACACCCACGCCCAACTGCTTGAAGATCTCGACGTAGCCGAGCTGGTCTTCGAAGGCGTGGGCGTTCTGGAAGCCGAAGATGATGCCGGTCTTGCCCTGTTCCTTGGCGCGACGGATGTCGGCGGTGGTTTTCACCGGAATCACCAGGTCGCTGTTCTCGCGGATCAGCTTCTGGCTGGCGACGATGTTATTGATGGTGGCCTGGAAACCTTCCCACACCGACACGGTGCAGTTGGCTGCGGTCAGGCCGCCCTTGCGCATGTCTTCGAACAGGTCGCGGTTCCACTTGGCAATGATCAGCCCGTCGATAACGATGCTGTCGGCGTGCAATTCGGCTGGGCTCATCAGGCAGTCCCCTTTTGTCAGCGATTCATGCGCCGAATCGTGTGCCGGCGCTTTGGGGCCAGCATATGCCTGAGGGCCGTCGCGACCCGGTGCAAAAACGACAGGGGAATTGCCGAAAGCGTCAATCCACGACAATGGGCTACGACAGGCCCGCCCTGCCCGTCTGTTCTTTACCCGACGGTTGCGCCAGAATCCGCCGCATCACTGGTTTTCACTGGACTTGAGCGGCAACGCGATGAAATCAATCTTCCTGGCTTTGGCACTGATCAGCACCCTGGCACACGCAACCGAAGACACCGAGCCCAATCCCTGCGACGAAGTTGAAAACGACGTCCAGACCCTGGCCTGCTCGGCCTATGGCAAAACCGCCGCCGAGCAATTGCTCAACGAAAACCTGCAGAGCCTCTTTGAGCGCCTGCAAACCCGCTACGCCAGCGACAAGGCCCAGCTCAACGACATCACCGCCAAGATCAAGGCCGCCCAACAACTGTGGCAAAAACAGCGCGACGCCGACTGCGCCATCGCCGCCTTCCCGGCCAAACCCGGCAGCGAAGCCTACAAAATCGCCGAAAACGACTGCATGGCCCAGGTGAGCGATGATCGGTCGGAGTTTTTGGAGTCGATTGGGCAGGAGTAAAGAGTTATCCACGGAGCAATATCCAGACATCGTTCACGCGTTGGCCCCGGAAAGAATATAAGTCAGGATTCGCAAATCTTATAAAAGACTTATATTCTTTCCATGAACACTATCCACTGGACCAGAAAAGCCGTTAAGCAGCTTCTGAAATTGCACTCAGCCCATCAGGCCCAAGTTCGGGATGCCGTTACGGCGCTCGCCCAGATGCCTGACGTGGTCAACGTCAAAGCGCTTGTCGGTCATGACTATGCGTACCGCCTGCGGGTAGGCAACTACCGAGTCATGTTCGATTGGGACGGGGCGATCAAGGTCGTCAGCATTCAAGAGGTCAAGAAACGCGATGAACGCACCTACTGATATTCAGATCATCAACGATGCAGACGGAAACCCGGCATTTGTGGTCATTCCGTACGCGCAATACGTTGCGCAAAAACTGGAGCCCGATCTGATTCCTCATGAAGTGGTCAGCCGTATCGTCGACGGCGCTACGCCTATCCGCGCCTGGCGCGAACACTTGAATCTGACTCAGGATGAAGTCGCCAGGCGCCTGGGTATTTCTCAGTCGGCGTTTGCCCAACAGGAATCGGTCGCAAAGCCTCGCCGGGCTACCCGAGAGAAAATTGCCGCTGCCTTTGGTATCCATGCTGATCAGTTGGAACTGTAGGCCTACGGGGGATATCCCAACAGACATTAGGCTTCGGATACTGTTAACTCTGACAGTATCCGAAGCGAAAGGAGGGGCTTAGGATCAGCTCATGACAGGCACTCACGTTAGTCGGTGTTATTGCCTATCAAGGGATTTTCATATGCTCTCTCTTACCGCCTTGCCTTTATATGGGTTAGCTATTTTTATCGCCATCGTGGCGGGCATCGAGGCCGGTCGCCGGATCGGCAACCGTCACCTGGCCCAAGACCCGGAGGGCGCCCGCCAAGGCATTGGTGCAATAGAAGGCGCGGTGTTCGGCCTGCTGGCACTCCTGATTGCCTTTACCTTCTCTGGCGCAGCCACACGCCTGGATCAACGGCGCGCGCTGATCGTTGCCGAAACCAATGCCATGGGCACCGCCTGGCTACGCCTGGACCTGCTACCGGCCAGCGAGCAACCGGCCCTGCGCCAGGCGTTCAAGGACTATGTCGACGCCCGCATCGAGTATTACCGCGACCTGCGCGAAGACGAACTCGACGAAGCCGCCCATGATCGTGCCAGTGACTTGCAACAGATCATCTGGAAATGCACGATCGCCGCCCTGCAGCAAATGCCCACCCCAACCCTGGGGGTCAGTGTGCTGCAGGCACAAAATGAAATGATCGATATCACCACCACCCGCGCCGTGGCCCATGAAACCCACCCACCGCTGGTCATCTACCTGATGCTGGTGACCATGGCCCTGATCAGCGCCCTGCTGATCGGCTATGGCATGGCCGGTGCAAAGCGGCGCAACTGGCTGCACAGCCTGGGTTACGCGGCGGTCATGGTCTGCGTGCTGTATGTGATCCTGGACTTCGAATACCCCCGCTTTGGCGTGATCCGAGTCGATTACTTCGACAAGATCATGCTCGACCTGCGCCAAAGCATGAACTGAGTGGGCCGCAGATGAAAAAATCAGAGCGGCGTTCCAGACCAAGATGGATAAACTGCAATTCCACACCTCCAGGCATCAAGGGTTCCAATGATCATTTGCGGCATCGAAATCAAAGGCAGCGAAGCGATCATCGCCGTTGCCTCGCTGGAACAGCAGACGCTGACCCACATCGCCCTGAATACCAAGAAAATCGCCCTGGACGACGATGACGACGCCGCCAACGTCAAGGCGTTTGCCGCTCAGGTACGGGCGTTCGTGGCTGAACATGGCATCGAACGCATCGCCATCAAGAAGCGCAGCAAGAAAGGCGAGTTCGCCGGCGGACCGACCACGTTCAAGATTGAAGGGGTTTTCCAGTTGCTGGAAGGCTGCGAGGTGACACTGCTGTCACCGCAGACCCTCAACGCGCAGCACAAGAAACATGACTTCGCCTTGCCGGCGACGCTGAACAAGTATCAGCACGAGGCGTACAAGGCGGCATGCTCGGCGTTGGTAAAGAAGTAAGCTGCCAACCCATACTTGATGTGGCGAGGGGATTTATCCCCGCTGGGCGCGAAGCGGCCCTGAAACCTGGTAACTCGGTCTCTCATATAGCTTGAATCGCTATTATCGGGGCTGCTGCGCAGCCCAGCGGGGATAAATCCCCTCGCCACAAGTCTTTGTTCGACAGTTCATTGGAGGTGGCATCAGTCTTTCTGCTTGCGATACCCCTTCAACCAATCCGCAAACGCCTTGTCCTCCAGTGCATAACCACCACGATTGGACTTCCACACCAGTTCCTTGTCACGCAGCGCGTCGATGCAGGATTGGATGGTCTGGGTGCCTGGCACGACTTCGCTCCCCATGCTCCTGAGCACCTTGCCCACGGCGTCCAGCGTTGAATCGGTGAAGGGCGCAAAGGGTTCGTTGTTTTGCGAGCGCTCGGCCATGACCTGCAGCACTGCTCGTTGCGGCACCGTCAAGGCGTTCCAGGCACTTTCAAACTCGGTCCAGACGCCAGCACGGAGCATTTGCGCGCTGTTGCGCAGCAATTCGCCCAAGTGGCTCGCCTCACCCAGTTCCAAGGCAATTTCGCCAATGACGCTGCGCAGCATTTCAGGGCGGCGCCCTACCAACTCGAAGGCCTGGTCCAAGTCATCGGCATTGAACTGATTGGTTTGGGCCAGATGCGCGTTCAAATGGGCAGCGTAGGCTTTGGTGAACTCTTTACCCAGCAATGGGAACGAGGTGATGCTGGATCCGTAGAACGGTTGGTTACGGCTGAGTACCAAGTGCGCGAGTTTGTCGCGATTGGAGCCGGTGAACACCAGGCGCAGGCCGCTGGTATCACCCTCGCGCCCTTGGTTGAGTTGGTCGCGGGCAGCCTTGAGGGCGAACATGGCGTTGACCCCGGCCTCGGTGGTCAACGCATGCTGGGCTTCGTCGATCACCAGCACCACGGTTTTACCGGCCGCACTGTGCAACAACTCCAGCGCCTGGGTCAGCGTCGCCCCTTCGGGCAGTTGCGGCAGGCTGAAATCCCAGGACAACGTGCGCAAGAAGCTGAGTTTGTCGATGCCCATGGATTTGGCCAGCTTGCGGATCCCCTTTTCATAAGGCACCAATGCCCCGGTGATTGCCGAAGCGATCAGGTCGGCAGGGTCTTTCTCCTTGTTGGCCCACAGGTCGACGTAGACCGCGAGCCAGCCGCGGGTTTCGCACTCGGGAATCAAGTCTTCACGCAGGAACGTACTTTTTCCGGTACGTCTCGGAGCGGCCAGGAACAGGCCTGAGGTGTAATCCTGGATCCCGGCGCCGACCAGCCCATCGACAATATTGCGGGCCAGATCAGGGCGCCGGAATACAAAACCGGGGTGCTTGGACATGGTTTTATACTCAATTATGGCGACAGGTATAATTTATAGTCGCGAGTATAATTGAGTATAAAAGCCTGTCAAACCACCTCCCGCCCATCCCCCTGCCGCCGTCGATCCTCCCGCGGACAACGCGCGAACCGTGCCCGGTAACTGCGGGTGAAGTACGACGGTGACTCAAAGCCGCAGGCGATGCTCACTTCCAGTACGCTCATGTCGGTCTGGCGCAGCAGTTGCCGGGCCTTCTCCAGGCGCAGGCGCAAGTAGAAGTTGCTCGGGGTGTCGTTCAGGTGCAGGCGGAACAGGCGTTCGAGCTGCCGGCGGGTGACGTTGATCGACTCGGCCAGGGCCAAGGTGCTCAGGGGCGGTTCGCTGTGGGTTTCCATCTCGCCGATGACGTGCACCAGCTTCTTGTTGCGAATGCCATAGCGGCTGGCGATTTCCATGCGCTGGTGATCTTTGCGCGGGCGGATGCGGCCGAGCACGAACTGTTCGCTGACCTGGATCGCCAGCTCCGAACCATGGGCCTGGCCGATCAGGTCGAGCATCAGGTCGATGGACGCGGTGCCACCGGCGCAAGTGATGCGGCGACGGTCGATTTCAAACAGTTCCTGAGTCACGCCAAGCTGCGGATAAGACTCCTTGAACGCCTCGATCGCTTCCCAGTGCAAGGTCACGCGATGCCCTTCCAGCAGCCCCGCCTCGGCCAGGACAACACTGCCGGTGTCGATGCCGCCCAGGATCACGCCTTCGTTGTCCAACCTATGCAGCCAGCGCTCCAGGGCCGGGGTGGCGAACTTCAGTGGCTCGAACCCCGCCACCACCCAAAGAGTCGCGCCCTTCTTCAACGGCTCCAGAGCGGCATCGGCGTTGACCGACATGCCATTGCTCGCCAGCACCGCCCCGCCATCGACGCTCAACACATGCCAGCGATACAGCTCGCCACGAAAACGATTGGCGACCCGCAACGGCTCGATGGCCGAGATGAAACCGATGGCCGAAAAGCCCGGCATCAACAAGAAGTAGAAATCCTGGGACATGAAGCGCACTCGGTCGACGGGTAGCGTGCGGACCTTGATACGCCAGTTGCAAGCGTCGTTCAAGAGCGCAGGTCGCTGCAGTGCAAGAGCACGTCGCCGCTGTGCGTTTTGCCGCGCTTCGGGCTGCGTAACTTGGCATCACCGGCGCACAGACACCGGGCCCCATAACAATAAGCTGCCGAGGAACCCGACATGAAACGACTGATCAGCTCCTGCGTTCTTGCACTCAGCGGTACCACCTTAATGAATGGCGCCGTCATGGCCGCTGAACCCGCCGCGTGCCAGAACGTGCGCCTGGGCGTGGTCAACTGGACCGACGTCATCGCCACCAGCGCCCTGACCCAAGTGATGCTCGACGGCCTCGGCTACACGACCAAGCAGACCAGCGCCTCCCAGCAAATCATCTTCGCCGGCATTCGTGACCAACGCCTGGACCTGTTCCTGGGCTACTGGAACCCGCTGATGACCCAGACCATCACCCCATTCGTCGAAGCCAAGCAGGTCAAGGTCCTGGAACAACCCAGCCTCAAGGACGCCCGCGCCACCCTGGCCGTGCCGACCTACCTGGCCGACAAGGGCCTGAAGACCTTCGCCGACATCGCCAAATTCGAAAAAGAGTTGGGGGGCAAGATCTACGGCATCGAACCCGGCTCCGGCGCCAACACCCAGATCAAGGCGATGATCGCCAAGAACCAGTTCGGCCTGGGCAAATTCCAACTGGTGGAGTCCAGCGAAGCCGGCATGCTCGCCGCCGTGGACCGCGCCGTACGGCGCAAGGAAGCCGTGGTGTTCTTCGGCTGGGCGCCGCATCCGATGAACGTCAACGTGCAAATGACCTACCTCACCGGCAGCGACGACGCCCTCGGCCCGAACGAAGGCATGGCCACCGTCTGGACCGTCACTGCACCGAACTACGCCGAGCAATGCCCGAACGTCGGTCGCTTGCTGAGCAACCTGACCTTCACCGCCGAAGACGAGAGCCGGATGATGCAGCCGCTGCTCGATCACAAGGATCCGCTCGAATCGGCCCGGCAATGGCTCAAGGATCATCCGCAAGACAAGCAGCGCTGGCTCGAAGGTGTAACCACCTTCGACGGCAAGCCGGCCGCCGACAACCTGAAACTCACCAGCAACTGACCAACCGTTCTCCCTCTGCGCAGCACCACACGGCTGCGCGGTGACTCACCACGCCTGAAGGAATCCGCACCATGAACCACGACGTCATCATCACCTGCGCACTCACCGGTGCTGGCGACACGACCGCCAAGAGCCCTCACGTGCCGGTCACCCCGAAACAGATCGCCGCCGCAGCCGTCGAAGCCGCCAAGGCCGGTGCCACCGTGGTCCACTGCCACGTCCGCGACCCGCAGACCGGCAAGTTCAGCCGCGACGTGGCGCTGTACCGCGAGGTGATGGAGCGCATCCGTGAGGCGGACGTGGACATCATCGTCAACCTCACCGCCGGCATGGGCGGTGACCTGGAAATCGGTGCGGGCGAACGACCGATGGAATTCGGCCCCAACACCGACCTGGTGGGGCCGCTGACCCGCCTGGCCCACGTCGAAGAGCTGCTACCGGAAATCTGCACGCTGGATTGCGGCACCCTGAACTTCGGCGACGGCGACACCATTTACGTCTCCACCCCGGCGCAACTGCGGGCCGGGGCCAAGCGGATCACCGAGCTGGGGGTCAAGGCCGAGCTGGAAATCTTCGACACCGGGCACCTGTGGTTCGCCAAGCAACTGATCAAGGAAGGCCTGCTGGACAACCCGCTGTTCCAGCTCTGCCTGGGCATCCCATGGGGCGCGCCGGCCGACACCACCACCATGAAGGCCATGGTCGACAACCTGCCCGCCGACGCGGTGTGGGCGGGCTTCGGCATCGGTCGCATGCAAATGCCGATGGCCGCCCAGGCGGTGCTGCTGGGGGGCAACGTGCGGGTCGGGCTGGAAGACAACCTCTGGCTGGACAAAGGCGTGCTCGCCACCAACGGCCAGCTGGTGGAGCGCGCTGGCGAAATCCTCAGCCGCCTCGGGGCGCGCGTGCTCACCCCGGCTGAAGGTCGCAAGAAAATGGGCCTGGCCCAGCGCGGCTGAACCGAACGCGCACATTGGATCTGCAGTGACTGCAGATCTCAAGACCACCCAAGATCAAGTGTGGGAGCGAGCTTGCTCGCGATAGCGTCGGCGCCTCCAGTGCATTTGCTGCGCCTGGAATACCGTCATCGCGAGCAAGCTCGCTCCCACAGGGAATCAGCGAATTACTCAGGACAATCACCATGAGCTTTATCACCGACATCAAGACCTTCGCCGCCCTGGGCAGCGGCGTGATCGGCAGCGGCTGGGTCAGCCGCGCCCTGGCCCATGGCCTCGACGTTGTCGCCTGGGACCCGGCGCCGGGTGCCGAGGCGACACTGCGCAAACGCGTCGCCAACGCTTGGGGCGCGCTGGAAAAACAAGGCCTGGCCCCTGGCGCCTCGCAGGATCGGCTGCGCTTTGTCGCGACCATTGAAGAATGCGTGCGCGACGCCGATTTCATCCAGGAAAGCGCCCCCGAGCGCCTGGAACTGAAGCTCGAATTGCACGGCCAGATCAGCGCAGCCGCCAAGCCGAATGCATTGATCGGCTCCAGCACTTCGGGGCTGTTGCCCAGCGAGTTCTACGAAGGTTGCACTCACCCCGAACGCTGCGTGGTCGGACACCCGTTCAACCCGGTCTACCTGTTGCCGCTGGTGGAAGTGGTGGGTGGCAAAAATACCGCCCCCGAAGCCGTGCAAGCGGCAATGCAGGTGTACGAATCCCTCGGCATGCGGCCGCTGCACGTACGCAAGGAAGTACCCGGCTTCATCGCCGACCGCCTGCTCGAAGCACTGTGGCGCGAAGCCCTGCACCTGGTCAACGACGGCGTCGCCACCACCGGGGAAATCGACGATGCCATCCGTTTTGGCGCCGGCCTGCGCTGGTCATTCATGGGCACGTTCCTGACCTACACCCTGGCCGGAGGCGATGCCGGCATGCGGCACTTCATGGCTCAGTTCGGTCCAGCGCTGCAACTGCCCTGGACCTACCTGCCAGCGCCGGAGCTGACCGAGAAGCTGATCGATGATGTGGTGGACGGCACGAGGGAGCAATTGGGCAGCCACAGCATCTCGGCCCTGGAGCGCTATCGTGATGATTGCCTGCTGGCGGTGCTGGAGGCGGTGAAGACCACCAAGGCCAAGCATGGCATGGCTTTCGAAGAGTAAACCCTGGTTTTGGGGCCAGCAGGCCTGGCCCCATCGCGAGCAAGCTCACTCCCACAAGGATTTCGCGGTGTGAACGCTCTTTATTTCCCCAGAAGATCCCTGTGGGAGCGAGCTTGCTCGCGATAGCGCCAACCCAGTCACCCCAATTGTCGGACCTGAATCATGCCCACCCTCACCACCTACCAAACCCGCATCCTCCCCGAATGGGTCGACTACAACGGCCATCTGCGCGATGCCTTCTACCTGCTGATCTTCAGCTACGCCACCGACGCGCTGATGGACCGGCTCGGCCTGGACAGCCAGAACCGCGAAGCCAGCGGTCACTCGCTGTTCACCCTCGAGCTGCACCTCAACTACCTGCACGAAGTGAAGCTCGGGGCCGAGGTGCAAGTGCACACGCAGATCATCGGCCACGACGCCAAACGCCTGCACCTCTACCACAGCCTGCATTTGGTTGGCGGGGATAAAGAACTGGCCGGCAATGAACAGATGCTCCTGCACGTCGATCTGGCCGGCCCGCGCTCGGCGCCCTTCACGGAGCAGACCCTATCCCGGCTCGACGCCCTGCTGGACGAGCAAGCCGACCTGCCGCCCCCAGCCTACATCGGCCGGGTCATCGCCCTGCCCCCCGCCCGGTAAGCCTCCCACAGGAGATCGCATGAACACCGCCGCCGCTTTTGCCGACTTCCGCCGTTATCCCCTGATCTTCGCGTTGACCGCCGCAACCCCCTTGGCCGACCGGGTGCAAGTCACATGGGCCGATGGCCGGACCAGCCCCTTTCATCACCCATGGTTACGGGACAACTGCCCTTGCCCCCAATGCGTCTACAGCGTCACCCGCGAGCAGGTGCTGGAAATCGTCGATGTCGCTGAGGACATGGCCCCCGGCGCGATTCGCCTCGACGACGAAGGCTGCCTATGCGTGGACTGGCAGGACGGCCACCAGAGCCGTTTTGACCCGGGCTGGTTGCGCGCCCATGCCTACGATGACCAATCCCGAGCCGAGCGCCTGGCGAACAAGCCCCGGCGCCAGCTGTGGCGGCACGACCTGCCACTGCTGGTGTTCGATTATCCGGCACTGATGGACGATACCGACGCGTTGCTGCGATGGTTGCTGGCGTTGCGCGACATCGGCTTGACCCAAGTGCGCGGCGTGCCCACCGAACCCGGTTCGCTGAAACGGGTGGCCCAACGCATCGCCTTCATCCGCGAGAGCAACTTCGGCGTGCTGTTCAACGTGCAGTCCAAGGCCGATGCCGACAGCAACGCCTACACCGCTTTCAACCTGCCGCTGCACACCGACCTGCCGACCCGGGAGTTGCAGCCTGGGCTGCAGTTCTTGCATTGCCTGGTGAATGACGCCGACGGTGGCGAGAGCATTTTTGTCGACGGTTTTGCCATTGCCGAAACCCTGCGCCAGGAAGACCCCGAGGCCTTCGACGCCCTGTGCCGGATTCCGGTGGAATTTCGCAACAAGGACCGCCGCAGCGACTACCGCTGCCTGGCGCCGATCATCGCCCTGGACGCCCTCGGAGAAGTCTCGGAGATCCGCATGGCGAACTTCCTGCGTGGGCCATTCGACACCTCGGTCGAGCAGATGCCCAAACTTTACCGTGCCTACCGCCGCTTCATCGCCCTGACCCGCGAGCCACGCTTTCGCTTGGTGCAGCGCCTCGAACCCGGCCAGCTCTGGTGCTTCGACAACCGCCGCACCCTTCACGCGCGCAACGCCTTCGATCCCGCCTCCGGGGCCCGGCATTTCCAGGGGTGCTATGTGGATCGGGATGAGTTGTTGTCGCGGATTCTGGTGTTGCAGAGGTAGACCGCGTCATCGTTCATCGCGAGCTTGATCGCGATAGCGTCCTGACGAACAACCCATCACTCCCTGATTGTCACAGACAAAAAAATCCCCGATCAAGCCGTGACAGGATCGGGGCAGGTTGCGTTACTGGAGGAGCTGTTGCGCGAGGGTGACCAAACCATCGTGATTCAGCTTGGGGCCAGTGTGCCCAGTCCAGGCCTGGGCAAGTTAACCGAAAACGACGCCTCCATAGTCATTCGTGACATTGCGACCATTTGCCCTTGCCGCCGCTTCGGGTGGCTACCAGAATCGAGACACGACCCCAATCCCTGAACAAGGAAAAGCGTCATGATGCACGCCGATTTGATCGACCAGGAAGACCTGCTGGGCCATCTCAAGGCCCTGGGACTGCAAATACCCAGCGGCTCCACTGCCGAGCAGGCATGCGAATGCGCTGTGCGGGGGTTGGACCAGGCCCGCGCCAATGAACTGCGGCGGATGGTCAAGGACATGTACACCAGCAGCGCCACCATCCTGCCGGCCGTGCGCCAGGCAATCGACAAGCAGCTGTTGCCGGCGCTGATGAATTACCAGCAAAACCACAGCTGATCCTGGTCCCTGTAGGAGCTGGCGAAGCCTGCGATCTTCTAATCTTTCACTTGGGACTCAAATGTCTAGAGAAAGATCGCAGCCTCGCTTCGCTCGGCAGCTCCTACACAGCGCCTGCAGGCCCTGCGGGGGCAAGCTCCCTTCTAGAGCCTCACACTGGCGAACGTCGATTCATTACGCGCCTGGCTCAGCGCCGACAGCGGCCCGGACAATGGCGACAGCACCAACGCCTGCGGCAGCGGCATCATCGCCACCTGTTGCGTGGTGTTGGAACCGACGCGCTCGTCCCGCGGCGGAATGCCGAAGTATTCGCGGTAGCACTTGGAGAAGTGCGGGGTGGAAACGAAGCCGCACACCGAGGCCACCTCGATGATCGACATCGGCGTCTGCTTGAGCAGTTGCCGCGCACGAATGAGCCGCAGCTTGAGGTAGTAGCGCGACGGTGAGCAGTGCAGGTATTTCTGGAACAACCGCTCCAGCTGACGCCGGGACACGGCGACGTACACCGCCAGTTCGTCCAGATCGATCGGTTCTTCGAGGTTGGCCTCCATCAACGCCACGATTTCCTGCAACTTCGGCTGGTTGGTGCCAAGCATGTGCTTGAGCGGCACACGCTGGTGATCCTGCTCGTTGCGGATACGCTCGTAGACAAACATTTCAGAGATCGCCGCCGACAGCTCGCGACCGTGATCGCGACTGATCAGGTGCAGCATCATGTCCAGCGGCGCGGTGCCACCGGAGCTGGTGAAGCGGTTGCGGTCGAGGGTGAACAGGCGGGTACTCATCGATACCCGCGGGAACGCTTCCTGCATCGCCGCCAGGCATTCCCAGTGCACGCTGCAATCGAAACCGTCCAACAGGCCGGCGCAGGCCAGGGCCCAACTGCCGGTGCAGACCGCGCCGAGGCGACGGGACTGGCGGGCCTGGCTCTGCAACCACGACACGTGTTCACGGGTCACGGTGCGCTGGATGCCAATACCACCACAGACAATGACGGTGTCCAGGGGCGGCGCCTTGTGCATGGAGGCGTCGGGGGTGATCTGCAAACCGTCGCTGGCCCATACCTGGCCACCATCGACCGTGAGGGTGGTCCAGCGATACAGCTCGCGACCGGATAGCTGGTTGGCCATGCGTAGCGGTTCCACCGCGGACGCCAGGGAAATCAGCGTGAAATTGTCCAGCAGCAAAAAGCCGATGGATTGAGGCGCACGGTTCTGGGGTTGGGCCCCGGAGTTGGACGTCGTCATCGCGGTATCTCCTCACACAAAGCGGGTGATGGCCTCAGGCGGAGGCTCTTGTTATTGCCACGTTCTCTTGCGCGAGACAGGGCTTTATCGGGATAGAGCAATTGCCATGCCTAAAATTGAATGTGTGTTCAATAAATCCTGAAAACGACATCGCGGCCTGTCTATATAAGGCGTGCATCGAGTCCAGGTTTTAGGCGCCGTCAATGGCGGCAGGTACCGACCACAGAAGGCTGTGAGCAGTTCGGTAGCACTTGTGGGAACTGGGCTGCGCGGCTTGCGCAAGGAGTAGCACCACAGGTGCGGGTGACGGACGGTCGAGCGCGATTGAGCGGCTGGCTCGACAACGGGGGCCTTGTCTGTTTGCGACGCGCTAAAAGGTGGCGCTTTTGCGAATGGGTGTTCATTTTACGAGCAACTTGAGGTCCTTGTGGCGAGGGGATTTATCCCCGCTGGGCTGCGAAGCAGCCCTAAACTCAAACGCCTCGGTGTATCAGAAAGACCGTAGGGGGCCGCTGCGCGGCCCAGCGGGGATAAATCCCCTCGCTACAGTGAATGAGCAACCTCAGGTCAGCACTCCACCGCACTGACCGCCAAGCCGCCGCGCGAGGTTTCTTTATATTTGTCATGCATGTCGGCACCGGTGTCACGCATGGTGCGGATCACCCGGTCCAGGGAGATGAAATGCTGGCCATCCCCGCGCAGGGCCATTTGTGCGGCGTTGATGGCCTTGACCGCGGCGATCGCGTTGCGCTCGATGCACGGCACCTGCACCAGGCCGCCCACCGGGTCGCAGGTCAGGCCGAGGTTGTGTTCCAGGCCGATTTCCGCCGCGTTGCACAGTTGCTCCGGCGTGGCCCCGAGGATTTCCGCCAGGCCCGCCGCCGCCATGGCGCAAGCCGATCCCACCTCGCCCTGGCAACCGACCTCGGCGCCGGAGATCGATGCGTTCTTTTTGCACAGGATCCCGATGGCCGCCGCAGCGAGGAAATAATCCACGACGTTGGCGTCGGTGACCGCTTCGCTGAATTTCATGAAGTAGTGCAGCACCGCCGGGATGATCCCCGCCGCACCGTTGGTCGGCGCCGTGACCATGCGTCCGCCGGCCGCGTTCTCCTCGTTGACCGCCAGGGCGAACAGGTTGACCCACTCCATGGCGCTGAGGGTCGAGCCGATGACATTGGGCTTGTTCAGCTCTTGCAGGCTGCGGTGCAACTTGGCCGCCCGCCGACGCACATTCAAACCGCCCGGCAGGATGCCTTCGTGCTTGAGGCCCTGCTCGACGCAATCCTGCATGGCCCGCCACAGCTTCATCAGGCCACTGCGGATCTCTTCTTCGGACCGCCAGACCTTTTCGTTGGCCAGCATCAACTCGGCTACCCGCAAGTTGTGGGTACGGCACAGCTCAAGCAATTCTTCGGCGCTGGAGAAATCGTAAGGCAGCTCAGTGTTGTCCAGATCCACCACGCCGCTGGAGGCCTGGGCCTGATCGACGACAAAACCACCGCCAACCGAGTAATAAGTGTCACGGTGCAACTCGCCGCCGGCGCCCTCGGCCACCAGCGTCATAGCATTGGGATGGAATGGCAGGTTCTCGTCGATCAGGCGCATGTCCCGGGACCATACGAACGGCACCGGCAGGCGACCGTCGAGCAACAGGGTCTGGGTTTCACGCAGCAGCTCGATGCGCGGGCCGATCTGCGACGGGTCGATTGCGTCCGGCCACTCCCCCATCAGGCCCATGATCACGGCGTTGTCGCTGCCGTGGCCGATGCCGGTGGCCGACAGCGAACCGAACAATTGCACCTCGACCCGGCGCACATCATTGAGCAGGGCCTTTGCCTTCAGCGCTTCAACGAACAGCGCCGCGGCACGCATGGGGCCCACGGTGTGGGAACTGGACGGGCCGATACCGATTTTGAACAAGTCGAAAACGCTGATTGCCATTGCCGATAACCTCCAGAACAGGCACATCCGGGCGCAGGAGCGTCCGGTGACGGAGCTGCTACGCTCAACGCCGGGATGGCCGCATCATCCGGTTTTTGCCTTGGCGCCCGACGTCTGACACCGACGCAATCATGCCCACCAGCGCCGCCCGTCCCTGACCCCGGTTCTGCGGCGTTTTTCTGCGTGTCAGAGGCCCGTCAGGGGCGGAAAAAATCTGTAAACGACGTCACCGACACTGGATGCGACCATCCCTGTACTGGATACGACCCACCCTGTAGGCGTCAGATTTGCACTGGTACATGATCGGTTACGGCTCGTTTGCAAGGCCGCGTGTCAGAGAGTGCCCACGCGCCACCAACCGCAACATCCAATTAAGCGTGGTTGTCCTGACCGGACACCGCCGATAAAACACCAGGAGTCCACCCATGAAAGGTTCCAAGCCGTTGTTGTTGGCCGCCATGCTGAGTCTTCCGATGCTGGCCAACGCTGCAGAACCCGAAAAGTGCAGCACCGTCAACTTCTCCGATGTCGGCTGGACCGACATTACCGTGACCACGGCGACCACCAGCGTGGTGCTGGACGCGCTGGGCTACAAGACCAAGACCACCATGATTTCCGTGCCGGTGACCTACAAGTCCCTGGCCGATGGCAAGAACATGGATGTATTCCTCGGCAACTGGATGCCGACCATGGAAAACGACATCAAGGCCTACCGCGAAGCCGGCACCGTGGAAACCGTGCGCACCAACCTCAAGGGCGCCAAATACACCCTCGCCGTGCCCCAGGCCCTGTATGACAAGGGTCTGCATGACTTCGCCGACATCCCCAAATTCAAGAAAGAGCTGGACGGCAAGATCTACGGCATCGAACCGGGCAACGACGGCAACCGCCTGATCCAGAGCATGATCGAAAAGAACGCCTTCGGCCTGAAGGACGCCGGCTTCAAAGTCGTCGAGTCGAGTGAAGCGGGCATGCTCTCCCAGGTCGACCGCGCCTCCAAGCGTGGCACCGACGTGGTGTTCCTTGGCTGGGCGCCACACCCGATGAACACGCGCTTCAAGATCCAGTACCTGACCGGCGGCGACGACTTCTTCGGCCCCGACTTCGGTGCCGCTACCGTAGCGACCAACACCCGCAAGGGCTACAGCCAGGAATGCAGCAACGTTGGCCAACTGTTGAAAAACCTGGAGTTCACCGTCGACATGGAAAGCACGCTGATGGGCAACGTGCTCGACGACAAGATGAAACCTGAGGCCGCCGCCAAGGCCTGGCTGAAGAAAAACCCACAGGTACTCGATACCTGGCTCGCTGGCGTGACCACCATTGACGGTAAACCTGGCCTGGAAGCCGTGAAAGCCAAGCTTGCGCAATAACTGCTTATGTTATGCCGGGCGAGTTCGCTCGCCCGGGCTGTTTATTCCCTTGCATGCGGACGTTCACTACCATGCTTATTGATCAGAAAATACCTTTGGGCCAGTACATCGCGGGCTTTGTCGAATGGTTGACGCAAAACGGCGCCAACACATTCGACGCAATCGCGCTGTTTCTGGAAACGATGATTCACGGCGTGACGTTTGCGCTGACCTGGTTCAACCCCCTGGCCCTGATCGGCCTCATCGCGCTATTGGCGCACTTCATCCAGCGCAAATGGGGCCTGACCGTATTTGTCATCGCGTCCTTCCTGCTGATTCTCAACCTGGGTTACTGGCAAGAAACCATGGAAACCCTCGCCCAGGTGCTGTTCGCGACCCTGGTCTGCGTGCTGATCGGCGTGCCGCTGGGCATTGTTGCCGCGCACAAGCCGATGTTCTACACAATGATGCGGCCGGTACTCGATCTGATGCAGACCGTACCGACCTTCGTCTACCTCATTCCTACCCTGACCCTTTTCGGTCTGGGTGTGGTCCCGGGCCTGATCTCCACGGTGGTGTTCGCGATTGCCGCGCCCATCCGCCTGACCTACCTGGGCATCCGCGACGTTCCGGACGAACTGATGGACGCCGGCAAAGCCTTCGGCTGCTCCCGTCGCCAACTCCTGTCGCGCATCGAACTGCCCCATGCGATGCCCAGCATCGCGGCCGGTATCACCCAGTGCATCATGCTGTCGTTGTCGATGGTGGTGATCGCCGCGCTGGTGGGCGCCGATGGCCTGGGCAAACCCGTGGTCAACGCACTGAACACCGCCGATATCGCCCTGGGCTTCGAAGCAGGCCTGGCGATCGTATTGCTGGCGATCATGCTCGACCGAATCTGCAAACAACCCGACGCTAAAGTAGGGGGTGACGCATGAGCATCATTCGTTTCGAAGACGTCGATGTTATTTTCTCCAACCGCCCCAAGGCCGCGCTGGACCTGCTGGACAAGGGTTTTTCGCGCCCCGAGATCCTGCAGCAGACCGGCCTGATCGTCGGCGTGGAAAAAGCCAGCCTATCCATCGAGAAGGGTGAGATCTGCGTCCTGATGGGCCTTTCCGGCTCAGGCAAATCCAGCCTGCTGCGCTGCATCAACGGCTTGAACACCGTCAGTCGTGGCAAGTTGTTCGTCGAGCATGAAGGACGGCAGATCGACATCGCCTCCTGCTCCCCCGCCGAGCTGAAGATGATGCGCACCAAGCGCATCGCCATGGTGTTCCAGAAGTTCGCCCTGATGCCTTGGCTGACGGTGCGCGAGAACATCAGCTTCGGCCTGGAAATGCAGGGCCGTCCCGAGAAGGAACGGCGCAAGCTGGTGGATGAAAAACTCGAGCTGGTGGGCCTGACCCAGTGGCGCAACAAGAAGCCCGACGAGCTGTCCGGCGGCATGCAGCAACGGGTCGGCCTGGCCCGCGCCCTGGCGATGGACGCCGACATCCTGCTGATGGACGAACCGTTTTCGGCCCTCGACCCGCTGATCCGCCAGGGCTTGCAGGACGAACTGTTGGAACTGCAACGCAAACTGCAAAAGACCATCGTGTTCGTCAGCCATGACCTGGACGAAGCCCTCAAACTGGGCACGCGGATCGCCATCATGAAAGACGGCAAGATCATCCAGTACAGCAAGCCGGAAGAGATCGTGCTGAACCCGGCGGACGACTATGTGCGCACCTTCGTCGCCCACACCAACCCACTCAACGTGCTCTGCGGTCGCAGCCTGATGCGCACCCTGGACAACTGCAAGCGCATCAACGGTTCGGTCTGCCTGGATCCGGGCGGCGACTCCTGGCTCGACCTGGCCGAAGGCAACACCATCAAGGGCGCCCGGCAGAACGGCGCGGCCCTGGACCTGCAAAACTGGGCACCGGGCCAATCAGTGGAAGACCTGGGCCGGCGTCCGACCCTGGTGGACTCCAACATCGGCATGCGCGACGCGTTGCAGATCCGCTACCAGACCGGCAACAAACTGGTGCTCCACGATAACCAGAAAGTCGTCGGGATCCTGGGCGACAGCGAGCTGTACCACGCATTGCTCGGCAAGAACCTGGGCTGAGCCCACGCACAAAAACGCCGCGAGATGATCGCGGCGTTTTTGTTTGTGCACTGCTGACTGCTGACTGCTGACTGCTGACTGCTGACAAGCTTGACCTGGAATGCAAACAACTGTGGCGAGGGGATTTATCCCCGCTGGGCTGCGCAGCAGCCCCAAAAACTGCGAACTCATTCCACCTGACACACCGAGACATCTGGCTATGGGGCTGCTTCGCAGCCCAACGGGGATAAATCCCCTCGCCACAACAGTATTCCAGCTATCAATCGGCGTCAGGCCTTCACACCGACCGACGAGTGTTATAAAGACATCCCGAAAAAGTCCTCGCCCCGCGCGCGGCGGTTTCCCATGTGCCTTCAGGCGCCATTTACACATGGAATCCCGACAAGCAGCGACGACTTGTCATAGAACTTTGTTTTTGTTGATTGAACGTTCAATCAAAACAAAATAGACTGGCCCTCGCCAGGACGGACTGCACTCGTCCGCCTGCAGGCCTAAGGAGATGTGCTAGATGCCCAAGGTCGGTATGCAACCCATCCGCCGCCAACAATTGATCGAAGCCACATTGCAAGCGGTCGATCAGGTCGGAATGGGGGACGCCAGCATTGCGCTGATCGCCCGTTTGGCCGGTGTCTCCAACGGCATCATCAGTCACTACTTTCAGGACAAGAACGGCCTGATCGCGGCCACGGCCCAGTACCTGATGACTGTCCTGAGCGAAAACGTCACCGCACGTCGCCAGGCACTGGAGGACACCAGCCCGCGGGCGCACTTGAAGGTGATCATCGAAGGCAACTTCGATGCCAGCCAGGTCAATGGCCCGGCAATGAAAACCTGGCTGGCCTTCTGGGCCACCAGCATGCACCACCCGTCTTTGCACAGGTTGCAGCGGATCAACGATCACCGCCTGTATTCCAACCTGTGTTGCCAGTTTCGCCGCCTGTTGCCCGTTGATCAGGCACGCAGCGCGGCACGGGGCCTGGCCGCGCTGATTGACGGTTTGTGGCTGCGCGGAGCGCTGTCGGGAGACGCGTTCGATACCGCCCAGGCGCACCAGATCGCTTACGAATACATGGATTTCCAACTGGCCAAGGCAGGGGCGCCAGAGCACACAGAACCGCTCGACTCCTGAACCCCCACCGCAGCGCGTAGTCAGCTATAAACGACACGCTCGGTGGCCAGCCAACCACTCATGCACTTGCGAGGACTTTATGGCCCGTTTCGAACTGCAAAAACTCTACATCGATGGCGCGTACAGCGATGCCAGCGGCGACGCCACTTTCGAAGCCATCAACCCGGCCAACGGTGAAGTACTCGCCCTGGTGCAGCGCGCAACGTTCGAGGACGTCGAGCGCGCCGTGGTGAGCGCCGAAAAGGGCCAGAAAGTCTGGGCCGCCATGACCGCCATGCAGCGTTCGCGCATCCTGCGCCGCGCCGTGGACATCCTGCGCGAGCGCAACGATGAACTGGCCGCCCTGGAAACCCTGGACACCGGCAAGGCCTACTCCGAAACCCGTTACGTCGACATCGTCACCGGCGCCGACGTGCTGGAATACTACGCCGGCCTGGTGCCTGCCATCGAAGGCGAGCAGGTTCCGCTGCGCACCACCTCATTCGTCTACACCCGTCGCGAGCCCCTGGGCGTGGTGGCCGGTATCGGCGCGTGGAACTACCCGATCCAGATCGCCCTGTGGAAATCCGCCCCGGCCCTGGCGGCTGGCAACGCGATGATCTTCAAACCGAGCGAAGTCACCTCGCTGACCACCCTGAAACTGGCCGAGATCTACACCGAAGCCGGCGTTCCAGCGGGTGTGTTCAACGTATTGACCGGTAGCGGTCGTGAAGTCGGCACTTGGCTGACCGAGCACCCGCGCATCGAGAAAATCTCCTTCACCGGCGGCACCGACACCGGCAAGAAAGTCATGGCCAGTGCCTCGAGTTCTTCGCTCAAGGACGTGACCATGGAGCTGGGCGGCAAGTCGCCGCTGATCATCTTCGACGACGCCGACCTGGATCGCGCCGCCGACACCGCGATGATGGCCAACTTCTACAGCTCCGGCCAGGTCTGCACCAACGGCACCCGCGTGTTCGTACCGAGCCACCTCAAGGCCGCCTTCGAAGCCAAGATCGCCGAGCGTGTGGCACGCATCCGCGTTGGCAACCCGGAGGATGAAAACACCAATTTCGGCCCGCTGGTGAGCTTCGCCCACATGGAAAGCGTGCTGGGCTACATCGAGAAAGGCAAAGCCGAAGGCGCGCGCCTGCTGTGCGGCGGCGGTCGCCTCACTGAAGGCGAATTCGCCAAGGGCGCGTTTGTCGCTCCGACCGTGTTCACCGATTGCACCGATGAGATGACCATCGTGCGTGAAGAAATCTTCGGCCCGGTGATGAGCATCCTCACCTATGACACCGAAGAAGAAGTGATCCGCCGCGCCAACGACACCGACTTCGGCCTGGCCGCCGGCGTCGTGACCCGCGACCTGAACCGCGCCCACCGCGTGATCCACCAGCTCGAAGCCGGTATCTGCTGGATCAACGCCTGGGGCGAATCGGCGGCTGAAATGCCGGTGGGCGGCTACAAGCAATCGGGCGTGGGCCGTGAGAACGGCATCAGTTCGCTGAACAACTTCACGCGAATCAAGTCGGTACAGGTCGAACTGGGCGATTACGCGTCGGTGTTCTGATTGGACATGAGGCCTTGAGTGAACGCTGTTGTGGCGAGGGGATTTATCCCCGCTGGGCCGCGAAGCGGCCCCAAAAGCTGCGAACTCATTCTGCCTGATACACCGAGATACCAGGTTCCGGGGCTGCTTCGCAGCCCAGCGGGGATAAATCCCCTCGCCACAAAGGCAACCGCGACCTGAACCCAATTCAAAAAGAGGGTGCATTTCATGTCCCAAGAATTCGATTACATCATCATCGGTGCCGGCTCGGCCGGTAACACCCTGGCCACCCGCCTGACCGAAGACGAGGGCGTCACCGTCCTGCTGCTCGAAGCCGGCGGCCCGGACTATCGCCTGGACTTCCGCACGCAAATGCCTGCCGCCCTGGCATTCCCGCTGCAAGGCCGGCGCTACAACTGGGCCTACGAGACCGACCCGGAGCCGCACATGAACGGCCGGCGCATGGAATGCGGTCGCGGCAAGGGCCTGGGCGGTTCTTCGCTGATCAACGGCATGTGCTACATCCGCGGCAACGCCCTGGACTATGACAACTGGGCAAAACTGCCTGGCCTCCAAGACTGGACGTACCTGGACTGCCTGCCCTACTTCAGAAAAGCCGAGACCCGGGACATCGGCCCGAACGACTACCACGGCGGCGACGGCCCGGTCAGCGTGACCACGCCCAAGGCCGGCAACAACCCGTTGTTCCACGCCATGGTCGAAGCCGGCGTGCAGGCTGGTTACCCGCGTACCGAAGACCTCAACGGCTACCAGCAGGAAGGTTTCGGCCCGATGGACCGTACCGTCACGCCCAACGGCCGTCGGGCCAGCACCGCCCGCGGTTACCTGGATGTCGCCAAGAAGCGCTCGACCCTGACCATCGTCACCCACGCCCTGACCGACAAGATCATCTTCGAAGGCAAACGCGCGGTCGGCGTGCGTTACCTGGTGGGCGCGGCTGAAGAACGTGTCGAAGCCCGGGCACGCAAGGAAGTGCTGTTGTGCTCCGGCGCCATCGCCTCGCCACAGATCTTGCAACGCTCCGGCGTCGGCCCGGCCCAATTGCTGGAAAGCCTCGACATCCCGGTGGTCCATGACCTGCCGGGGGTCGGTGAGAACCTGCAGGATCACTTGGAGCTGTACCTGCAATACGCCTGCACCCAACCGGTCTCGCTGTACCCCTCGCTGCTCTGGTACAACCAGCCGGCCATCGGTGCCGAATGGCTGTTCAACGGCACCGGTATCGGTGCCAGCAACCAATTCGAGGCCGGCGGTTTCATCCGCACCCGCCCGGATTTCGATTGGCCGAACATCCAATACCACTTCCTGCCGGTGGCGATTAACTACAACGGCAGCAACGGCGTGAAGGAACACGGTTTCCAGGCGCACATGGGCTCCATGCGCTCGCCAAGCCGCGGCCGGATCCAGGCCAAGTCCAAGGACCCGCGCCAACACCCGAGCATCCTGTTCAACTACATGGCGACCGAGCAGGACTGGCAGGAATTTCGCGACGGCATCCGCCTGACCCGCGAGATCATGCAGCAACCGGCACTCGACCCGTTCCGGGGTCGCGAGATCAGCCCGGGCATCGAGGTGCAGACGGACGCGCAACTGGACCAGTTCATCCGCGAACACGCCGAAACCGCGTTCCACCCGTCCTGCTCGTGCAAGATGGGCACCGACGACATGGCCGTGGTGGACGGCGAAGGCCGCGTGCATGGCATGCAAGGGCTACGCGTGGTGGATGCCTCGATCATGCCGATCATCACCACCGGCAACCTGAACGCGCCGACGATCATGATCGCCGAGAAAATCGCCGACAAGATCCGCGGCCGCAAGCCCCTGCCACGCAGCACCGCCCCGTACTACGTGGCCGGCGACGCGCCGGTGCGCGGCAAGCCACTGCGGGAAGTTGGGCCAATGGCTCAGTAAGACTCAGGACCGCCATCGCGAGCAAGCTCGCTCCCACAAAGGGCACGGTGGCTGGCACAGATCTTGTGCTCGCCGAAAGGCCCATGTGGGAGCGAGCTTGCTCGCGATGGCGGTGGATTGGCTTGCATCAATGTCGGATGTACCGCCGTCTTCGCGGGCAAGCCCGCTCCCACAAAGGCACGACGGCCAGCCACGGATTCCGTGGTCGCCGAGGATCCAGTGTGGGAGCGGGCTTGCTCGCGAAAGCGTCCGCCCTGACAACCTCAGTATCCCCTTCTACCTTGATCCCACCCCCACCCCAGGCCTAATCTAGAGCCGCCGCGTCAATGCGCCGCACCTCGCTGCATCGCCACTCCAGACAAGGAGGTTTCATGTTCGACTTCCACCCCCGGCTCAAGGAGCGTTTTGCTGCCTTGCGCACGGGCGCTGAATTCTTTTCCCTGCGTTACGTGCGCGAATCCGGCCAGCATTTGTCGGTGCGCAAGAACGTCGCCGAACCGCCCAGCCTGAACCGTGATGAAGGTGCGATGCTCACCGCGCGAGTCAACGGTGTCGAGGCATATGCCGCCACCAACGACCTGTCCCAGGCCGGCCTGCAAGCGGCACTGGAACGCGCCGAGCAGCATGCTCGCCAGCTCAAGCCCCATGCCTTGCTCGATCTGCGCGAACAAGCCGTGTCCAGTGACCGCGCCGACTACTTCTCGCCACATTTCGACCAGGCCTTCCCGCCCCTGAGCGACTGCTACCAATTGCTCGGCGACGAATCGGCTGCGGTGCCCCAGGACAAGCGCCTGGTGAACTGGCAGGCCAGCATCGGGCTGACCCAGGTCGAGCAGATCTACCTCAACAGTGCCGGCGCTGAACTGCGCCAGGCCCAACGCTTCATCTACCCAGCCCTGGAAGTCACCGCCTTCGACGGAAACGACAGCCAGACCCGTACCCTGGGCCGGGAGAACTTCGGCCAGCAAGGCGGCTTCGATGTGATCAGCCGCTGCGGCCTGATCGGTGCCGGGCCGAAAATCGCCGACCAGGCCCTGCAGTTGCTGATGGCGCCGAACACGCCACAAGGCCCCCGAGACCTGCTGCTGATGCCCGACCAGATGATGCTGCAGATCCACGAGTCCATCGGCCATCCGCTGGAACTGGACCGCATCCTGGGGGACGAACGCAATTACGCCGGCACCAGCTTCGTCAAGGCCAGCGATTTCGGCCACCTGCAATATGGCTCTGGCCTGTTGAACGTGACCTTCGACCCGAACATTCCCGAAGAACTGGCCAGCTACAGCCACGACGACGACGGCAGCGCCGCCAGCAAACAGTTCCTGATTCGCGAAGGCCTGTTGCTGCGTCCACTGGGCGGCGCGCTGTCACAGTTCCGCGCCGGCCTCGACGGTGTCGCCAACAGCCGCGCCTGCGGCTGGAATCGGCCACCCATCGACCGCATGGCGAACCTGAACATCGAACCCGGCGACCAGTCCCTGGCGCAACTGATCCAGGGCACCGAACATGGCGTGCTGATGCGCACCAATCGTTCCTGGTCCATCGACGACGCCCGCAACAAATTCCAGTTCGGCTGCGAGTGGGGCCAGTTGATCGAGAACGGCGAGCTCAAGGGCGTGGTGAAGAACCCCAACTACCGGGGCATTTCCGCGCAATTCTGGAAGAGCCTGCGCGCAGTGGGCGATGCCAGCACCCTCCAGGTCCTGGGCACGCCGAACTGTGGCAAGGGCGAACCGAACCAGGTCATCCGCGTCGGCCATGCGTCGCCCGCCTGTGTGTTCAGCAACATTGATGTATTTGGGGGAGATGCCTGATGAGTACCGTCAATAGTCAGGCCGGGGCGTTCAAGGCGTTGGTCGACTGGCTGCATGATGCGTTGCATGAACCTGAACAGTTCACCCTCGGCTACGCCGCCGAGTCTTCGGCCTTCGTCCGTTTCAACCATGGCAAGGTCCGCCAGGCCGGCCAGGTGCAGCAAGCCAATGTCAGTTTCAAACTGATCGACGACGGGCGCCACGCCGATTTGCAGATCACCTTGTCCGGCGACCTCGAGACGGACCTGCAACGCCTGGCCGAAGGCCTGCAACAACTGCGCGAAACCTTGCCGCTGCTGCCCGCCGATCCCTACTTGCTGCTCAATCCCGCCCCCTGGCAAAGCAACAATGTGCAGGACCATCCATTGCCCGAGACGGAACAGGCCGTTACCGAAATCACCCGCGCCGCCGAAGGCCTGGACCTGGTGGGGTTCTATGCCGCCGGGCCCATCAGCCGTGGTTTCGCCAGTTCTTCGGGGGCGTTCGGCTGGCATCAGGCCAACAGCTTCAACTTCGACTTCAGCCTGTTCCATGACAATGGCCAGGCGGTGAAAGCCAGCTACGCCGGGCATGAATGGAGCAGTGACGGATTTGCCCGGCGCTTCGAACAGGCCCGCGAGCAACTGGAGTTTCTCGGCCGCCCGCTACGCACGTTACCGCCCGGCGAATATCGCGCCTACCTGGCGCCGGCCGCTCTGGAAGAGATCATGGGCATGCTCAGTTGGGGCGGGTTCTCGGCCCGTGCAATCGCCAGCAAGCAAAGCCCGCTGCAGAAGTTCTACGCTGGCGAAGCCCACTTCAGCCCCAACGTGTGGCTGGCGGAGCAGGTCAGCGGTTCCTTGAGCCCGGCGTTTTCCGACGAAGGTTATCCCCGCGATGACCTGGGGTTGATCGCCAAGGGCACGGCCAATGCGCGACTGGTCAACTCCCGCAGCGCCGCTGAATATGACCTCGCGGCCAATGGCGCCAGCAGCTACGAATACCCTACGGCGCTGGACATGCGGGGCGGACAACTGGAGCAAAAACACATCCTCGAAGCACTCGGCACCGGGCTGTACATCAGCAACCTCTGGTACCTGAACTACTCGGACCAACCGGCGGCGCGCCTGACCGGCATGACCCGCTTCGCCACGTTCTGGGTCGAGAACGGCCAGATCGTCGCGCCGGTCAGCACCATGCGTTTCGACGACAGCGTCTACAGCCTGCTCGGCTCACAACTGGAAAGCCTGACCCAAGAGCGGGAACTTCTGCTCTCGGCCAGCACCTACAGCCAGCGAGCAACGGCCTCGATGCTATTACCGGGGGCGCTGGTCAAGCGATTGACCTTGACGCTGTAACCAACCAAACACAGGACCTGTGGCGAGGGGATTTATCCCCGCTGGGTTGCGAAGCGACCCCCAAAGGGTAAATGCGTCCTGCCTGACTCACCGAGGCGACAGTTCTGGGGCTGCTTCGCAGCCCAGCGGGGATAAATCCCCTCGCCACAACAGCGGCACCTGTTCCTGATCAACACGCCATACAAGAGGTCCCATGCCCAACCGCGCACCGCTCGACGCCGTCACCGCCCGCTGGCTCCCATGGGTCGTGGCGATCGCCTTCTTCATGCAGTCCCTGGACGGGACCATCCTCAACACCGCCCTGCCCGCCATGGCCAGCGACCTGGCGGAAAACCCCTTGCGCATGCAGGGCGTGATCATTGCCTACATGCTCACCGTGGCGCTGCTGATCCCGGCCTCGGGCTGGATCGCCGACCGCTTCGGCACCAAGAAGATCTTCTTCGGGGCGATCCTGCTGTTCAGCTTCGGCTCGCTGCTGTGCGCCCTGTCCAATTCGTTGAGCATGCTGATCGGCGCCCGGGTCATCCAGGGCCTGGGCGGTGCGCTGATGCTGCCGGTGGGCAGGCTGGTGGTGCTGCGGGCTTACCCGCGCTCGGAACTGGTGCGGATCATGGGCTTCATCACCATCCCCGGCCTGCTGGGCCCACTGATCGGGCCGACCATGGGCGGCTGGATGGTCGAGTACCTGACGTGGCACTGGATCTTCATCATCAACCTGCCGGTGGGCGTGATCGGTTGTTATGCCGTGTGGAAGTTCATCCCTGACCTGCGTGGCAGCGAGCGCACCCGGTTCGATGGGCTGGGGTTCCTGCTGTTCGGCGCGGCGATGGTGCTGATCACCATCGCCATGGAGGGCCTGGGCGAACTGCACCTGCCGCACCTGCGGGTGATGTTGCTGCTGTTCGGCGGCATGGCCTGCCTGGCGGCCTACTGGCTGCGGGCCGGACATATCGAGAACGCGCTGTTCCCGCCGTCGCTGTTCAAGACCCGCACCTTCGCGGTGGGCATCCTCGGCAACCTGTTCGCGCGCCTGGGCAGCGGCGCCTTGCCGTTCCTGGTGCCGTTGCTGCTGCAAGTCGCCCTCGGCTATTCACCCTCCCAAGCCGGCATGAGCATGCTACCCCTGGCGGCGGCAGCCATGGTCGCCAAGTCCGTGGCCCGACCGTTGATCGAACGCCTGGGCTATCGCATCGTCCTGACCGGCAATACCGTGGCCCTGGGTGTGATGCTGGCGAGCATGGGCCTGGTCAGCGAACAGACGCCGTACTGGCTGCTGCTGGCGCAACTGGCGGTGCTGGGGGCGATCAACTCGCTGCAATTCACCGCGATGAACACCGTGACCCTGATCGACCTGGACGACGCCAGCGCCAGCAGCGGCAACAGCCTGTTGTCGGTGGTGGCGCAACTGTCCCTGAGCCTCGGCGTGGCCTGCGCCGGCGCCCTGCTCGGCGGCTTTACCGCCCAGGTGGGCAACGACGGAGTGGACACCGTGCTCGGCGCGTTCCAGCTGACATTCGTGACGGTGGGGATCATGGCGATGCTGGCAGCGACGATTTTTTCCCAGTTGTCCAAGCAGGATGGACGGCGACAGAAACGTCCCGATGAGCATATCGAGCATTAAACCGAGCTTGAATGGCTTCGGTGAGCTTTTGTGGCGAGGGGATTTATCCCCGCTGGGCTGCGAAGCAGCCCCAAAAAGGTTGAATGCGATCAGCCTGGCTCACCGAGCTGACAGATTGGGAGCTGCTTCGCAGCCCAACGGGGATAAATCCCCTCGCCACGATAAGTCCCCTGCCACAAACAATCAGCACCGTTGTGATCGTCCTGAGAAAACCACGCTCGTCCAGAACTTTCGAAGAAAGTGGCACGAGGCTGCTACACTGCGCGACATTTTGTTTTGCAGGCCAGTCCCGTGACCACCATTGCCACCGCTTTTAATACTTTGCCGCTGTCCGCCGCCATGCTGGCTAACCTCGAATCACTCGGTTATGCCCAGATGACGCCGATCCAGGCGCAAAGCTTGCCGGTGATCCTCAAGGGCATGGACCTGATCGCCCAAGCCAAGACCGGCAGCGGCAAGACCGCCGCCTTCGGCATCGGCCTGCTGAACCCGATCAACCCACGTTTCTTCGGCTGCCAGGCACTGGTGATGTGCCCGACCCGCGAGCTGGCTGACCAGGTCGCCAAGGAAATCCGTCGCCTGGCCCGCGCCGAAGACAACATCAAGGTCCTGACCCTGTGCGGCGGCGTGTCCTTCGGCCCGCAGATCGCTTCCCTCGAACACGGCGCCCACATCATCGTCGGCACGCCAGGGCGTATCCAGCAGCACCTGCGCAAGGGTTCGCTGGTGCTCGATGGGCTCAATACGCTGATCCTCGACGAAGCCGACCGCATGCTCGACATGGGCTTCTACGACGCCATCGAAGACATCATCCAGCAGACCCCGGAGCGCCGCCAGACGCTGCTGTTCTCCGCCACCTACCCGGTGGGCATCAAGCAACTGTCGTCCAAGTTCATGCGTAATCCGCAGCAAGTGAAGGCCGAGGCATTTCACTCCGACGCGCAGATCGAACAACGTTTCTACGAAATCTCCCCCGAGGAGCGCATGGACGCGGTGGTCAAGGTGTTGGCGCATTTCCGTCCGGCCTCCTGCGTGGCGTTCTGCTTCACCAAGCAGCAGGTCCAGGAAACCGTCGACCACCTGAGCGCCAAGGGCATTTCTGCCGTTGGCCTGCACGGCGACCTGGAACAGCGCGACCGCGACCAGGTGCTGGCGATGTTCGCCAACCGCAGCACCTCGGTGCTGGTGGCGACTGACGTGGCGGCCCGCGGCCTGGACATCGATGCCCTGGACATGGTGATCAACGTCGAACTGGCCCGGGACTCGGAAATTCACATCCACCGTGTCGGCCGCACCGGTCGCGCCGGTGAAAAAGGCATCGCCATCAGCCTGGTGGCGCCGTCCGAAGCCCACCGCGCCCAGGCCATCGAGCAACTGCAGAAATCGCCCCTGAGCTGGGACCAACTGGACAACCTCAAGCCCCAGGGCGGCGGCCCGCTGCTGCCGGCCATGAGCACCCTGTGCATCGGCGCCGGGCGTAAAGACAAGGTCCGCCCCGGCGACATCCTCGGCGCCTTGACCGGCGAAGCCGGCATTCCCGGCGCCCAGGTCGGCAAGATCGCGATCTTCGATTTCCAGGCCTATGTGGCCGTGGAACGCGGCATCGCCAAACAGGCGCTGCAACGCCTGAACGATGGCAAGATCAAGGGCCGCTCGTTGCGGGTGCGGATCCTCTGACGATGATCGTTCCCACGCTCTGCGTGGGAATGCCGCCCGGGACGCTCTGCGCCCCTTTCTGTCAAGCGTGACGCAGAGCGTCACAGGATGCATTCCCACGCAGAGCGTGGGAACGATCGTAAGAAAGCTGAGAGGACACCGCTTTGCGCTCTACCGAAGTCGTGATCATTGGCGCTGGCGCCGCAGGGTTGATGTGTGCGCTGACCGCGGCCGCGCGCGGGCGGCAGGTGATGCTGCTGGACCACGCCAACAAGGCCGGCAAGAAAATCCTCATGTCGGGCGGTGGACGCTGCAATTTCACCAACATGTACACCGAGCCGGGCAACTTCCTGTCGCAGAACCCGCACTTCTGCAAGTCGGCCCTGGCCCGCTACACCCAGTGGGATTTCATCGCGTTGGTGGCCAAGCACGGCGTGCCCTATCACGAGAAAAAACTCGGCCAGTTGTTCTGCGATAACAAGTCCAGTGACATCCTCGGCCTGCTGCTGGATGAATGCGACCAGGCCGGCGTCAACCTGCACCTCGACACGTCGATCACCCAGATCGAAAAAACCGACGGCGGCTATCTGCTGCAAACCACCCTCGGCGCCCTCACCTGCCAATCCCTGGTGATCGCCACGGGCGGGCTGTCGATCCCGACCCTGGGGGCGACCGGCTTCGGTTATCAGGTGGCGAAACAGTTTGGCCATGCGCTGCTGCCGACCCGCGCCGGGCTGGTGCCGTTCACCATCACCGATCAGCTCAAGGCACTGTGCACCGAGCTGTCGGGCACCTCGGTGGATTGCCTGGTGAGCTGCAACGACCAGAGTTTTCGCGAGAACATCCTGTTCACCCATCGCGGCCTGAGCGGTCCAGCGATCCTGCAGATTTCCTCGTTCTGGGAACCAGGGGACACGGTGCAGATCAACCTGCTGCCCGACCACGACGTGCCGCAATGGCTGCAACAGCAACAGGTCGAACGCCCCAACAGCGAACTCAAGACCCTGTTGGGCGAGCTGTTCACCAAGAAGATGGCCAACCTGCTGGCCGACACCTGGTTCGTCTCCAAACCCATGAAGCAGTACACCCACGGGGAGTTGGCGGACATTGCCGAGAAACTGGCGAGCTGGAACGTCGTCCCCGCCGGCACCGAAGGCTACCGCACCGCCGAAGTCACCCTGGGCGGCGTCGACACCCGGGAGGTTTCGTCCAAGACCATGGAATCGTTGAAAAGCCCTGGCCTGTATTTCATCGGCGAAGTGCTGGACGTCACCGGGCACCTGGGCGGGTTCAACTTCCAATGGGCGTGGGCTTCCGGTTACGCCGCCGCGCAGTACGTATGACGTAGCACACATCAAATGTGGGAGCGGGCTTGCTCGCGAATGCGGTGAGTCAGTCAATTCGATGACTGCTGACACACCGTATTCGCGAGCAAGCTCGCTCCCACAGGGACTGGTGGCGGCTCCCGGAACACTTTTTGCTGTCAGATGTGATCGCCGCCATTGCGTCGGCGTCATTACTGCCTCAATTTAGCGTCATTGCCCGTCAGGCCCGTGCACTTCATGTCATCGAACTCGTTTAGCCAGTCTTTGCGTCGCCTTTGGGCGTTGGATAAGTTCAGTTATAGCGTGCGAGTCTTCATCGCCCTGACCGGCAGCATGGGGCTGTGCTGGTATCTCGACGAAATGGCCCTGCTGATTCCCCTCTTCCTGGGCATCATCGCCAGTGCCCTGGCCGAAACCGACGACAGTTGGCAGGGCCGCCTCAACGCCCTGGCCGTAACCCTGGTGTGTTTCACCGTCGCGGCGTTTTCGGTGGAGTTGTTGTTCCCATATCCCGTGCTGTTCATCATCGCCCTGGCCCTGGCGAGCTTCGGCCTGACCATGCTCGGAGCCCTGGGTGAACGCTATGGCGCGATTGCCTCGGCCACCCTGATTCTTTCGGTCTACACCATGATCGGTGTGGACCAGCGCGGCGGCGCGGTCACCGATTTCTGGCATGAGCCGCTGCTGCTGGTGGCGGGCGCCACGTGGTACGGCCTGCTCTCGGTGCTGTGGCAAGCGCTGTTTTCCAACCAACCGGTGCAGCAAAGCCTGGCGCGGCTGTTCCGCGAGTTGGGACGCTACCTCAAACTCAAATCGTCGCTCCTGGAGCCGATCCGCCAACTCGACATCGAAGCCCGCCGCCTGGAACTGGCCCAGCAGAATGGCCGGGTGGTCGCCGCACTCAACAGCGCGAAGGAAATCATCCTGCACCGCGTGGGCAACGGCCGGCCGGGCTCGAAGGTCAGCCGCTACCTGAAACTGTACTTCCTGGCCCAGGACATCCACGAACGCGCCAGCTCTTCCCACTACCCCTACAACGCCCTGTCCGAAGCGTTCTTCCACAGCGACGTGCTGTTCCGCTGCCAGCGTCTGCTACGCCAGCAAGGCAAGGCCTGCCAGGCGCTGGCCGAGTCGATCCAACTGCGCCAGCCGTTCGTCTACGACGACACCTTCGCCGAGGCCCTCAACGACCTGCACGCGTCCCTTGAGCACCTGCGCATCCAGAGCAACCCGGCCTGGCGTGGCTTGCTGCGTTCGTTACGGGCGCTGGCGGCGAACCTGGGCACCCTGGATCGCCTGCTCAGCGATGCGAGCAACCCCGACGCCCTGGCCGACGCCACCGACAGCAGCCTGCTGGACCGCTCGCCGCGCAGCCTCAAGGATGTCTGGCTGCGCTTGCGCACCCAACTCACACCCACCTCGCTGCTGTTCCGCCATGCCCTGCGCCTGCCCCTCGCCCTGAGCGTGGGCTACGCCGTGGTGCACATGATCCACCCGTCCCAGGGCTATTGGATCATCCTGACCACGCTGTTCGTGTGCCAACCCAACTACGGCGCGACCCGGCGCAAGCTCGGCCAGCGGATCATCGGCACCGCCATCGGCCTGACGGTGGCCTGGGCGTTGTTCGACCTGTTTCCCAATCCGCTGGTGCAGTCGTGCTTCGCCATTGCCGCCGGGGTGGTGTTCTTTACCAACCGCACCACCCGCTACACCCTGGCAACGGCGGGGATCACCATCATGGTGCTGTTCTGCTTCAATCAGGTGGGCGACGGCTATGGCCTGCTGCTGCCACGGCTGTTCGATACCTTGCTCGGCAGCCTGATCGCCGGGCTGGCGGTGTTCCTGTTCCTGCCCGACTGGCAAGGTCGGCGGCTGAACAAAGTGCTGGCCAACACGCTGACCTGCAACAGCATTTACCTGCGCCAGATCATGCAGCAATACGCCGCTGGCAAAAGTGACGACCTGGCCTACCGCCTGGCCCGACGCAACGCCCACAACGCCGATGCCGCGCTGTCCACCACGCTGGCCAACATGCTGATGGAGCCGGGGCACTTCCGCAAGGAAGCCGATGTGGGGTTCCGCTTCCTGGTGCTGTCCCACACCCTGCTCAGTTACTTGTCCGGCCTGGGCGCCCACCGGGGCACCGAACTGCCGACCGAAGTGCGCGAACAGTTGATCGACGGTGCCGGGGTGAAACTGGCAGCGAGCATCGACGAAATCGCCCAGGGCCTGGCGAGCAAACAGCCGATCGCGATCCAGAGCGACGAAGAGGAAGCCCTGGCCAGCGAGCTTGAGCAGATGCCCGATGAAATCGACGAAGGACAGCGCCTGGTGCAGACGCAACTGGGGTTGATCTGTCGACAGTTGGGGCCGTTGCGCACGCTGGCGGCGCATTTGATCAAAGACACTGGCGAGGCTTGAGGGGTGTGGTGTCCAAGCGGGCCTCATCGCGAGCAAGCTCGCTCCCACATTAGGAATGCCTCCCCTGTGGATGGACGACATACCCCTGTGGGAGCGAGCTTGCTCGCGATGGGGCCAGCCCAGACACCTTACATCCCATGCGCCTTCAATAACCGCTCATAACTCCCATCCGCCTTCATCGCCGCGATCTCCCGATCGAATCCGGCCACGATCTGCTCATGCTCCGGGTTCTTCAGGCTGACCAGGATGTGCAGGCTGTTTTCGCTCAAGGGTTTGGGCAGGAACTCCACGGCGCTGCGCACCTTGGGCGATTCGCGGGCCAGGTAATAGCGGGCGACGAACTCATCTTCCAGGGTCAACTTCACGCGGTCGGCAGCCAGCATGCGCACCGCCATGGCGAAGTTATGCACCGGGATTTTCTGCATCTGCGGGTCTTCATCGAAATCCTTGGAATAGGCATAACCGCGCACGACAGCGATGGGATAGGCACGCAGCTGTTGCAGGCTGTCGAACTGGATCGCCTCGTCCTTGCGCTTGATGAAGCGCACGCGGTTGATCAGGTATTCGGCCGAGAACCGGCCGATATGGGTGCGCTCCTCGCTGTACCAGGCGTTGATCAGCACGTCATAGCGGCCCTCGCCGATGCCCAGCATCGCTCGGGCCCAGGGCACCTGTTCGAAGTCCGTGGCGTAGCCGGCCCGCGCCAGGGCGGTACTGACGATATCGGTCGCCAGGCCGCCATTGATCAAGGTGGAGTCGGTAAAGGGCGGCCAGGCATCGGCGACCAGGCGCAACTTCTGCGCGCAAGCCTCGTAGCTCAGCAACAGCAACCCGATCAATGCAAGAGCTCGATGCAATCGCGGCATGCCAAACGTCCTTGACGGGTTCAAAGCCCGGTTTTCTTTTTAGCCGAAACTCAACAGGCATCCTCAGACACCCGGTCCTAACATTAGCTCATTGAAACCGCTGCGCAGGGCTGTCACGAAGATTACACAAAGACGACAGCACCGCGACAAAGGAATGATGGCATTTTGGTCTTTGTCACAGATTTTCCGGTCGCGCGAGCAAGAGACTTCCGAGCCAACCACGCTTAATATCGGCAGCAGGTTCTTCAGGAAATTCAAAAAATGGAAATCGAGTGGGTCTGCAAACATCACAGTGACCTGAGCAAGGAACAGCTGTATGCCATCCTCAAACTGCGCTCCGACGTGTTCGTCGTCGAGCAGAACTGCGCCTACCCGGATGTCGACGGGCTGGACCTGGAGGGCGACACCTGCCACCTGATGGCCTGGCACGACAACCACCTGGTGGCCTACCTGCGCTTGCTCGACCCGCACTCGCAGAACAGCGACGTAGTGATCGGACGCGTGATCATCGCCCCCCAGGCCCGCGGGCAGGGGCTGGGTCACACACTGATGGAGCAAGGCCTCAAGCAGGCCGAGAAACATTGGCCCGGAACGTCAATCTCATTGTCGGCCCAGGCGCATTTGCAGGGGTATTACGGGCGGTACGGGTTTGAAGCGGTGGGTGTGGAATACCTGGAGGATGGGATTCCACACATTGGCATGCATCGGCCGTAGGAGCTGCCGAAGGCTGCGATCTTTTGATCTTGATCTTTCGCTCAGGACTCAATTGTCTGGGGCAAGATCGCAGCCTCGCTTCGCTCGACAGCTCCTACGCAGCGCCTACGGGTATTCCAACACTGCTTTGATCCGCGGCAGATTCGCCTCGATCCACCCCCGGTCAATTGCCCCCCAGTCGCGAATCCGATAGCGCCCGGCGTGGTTGCGAGCGCCCTCCTCTTGTTCGAACTCACACACGATATCCAGGTCAGCCAGGGCCGCGACCGTGTCCTGGGCGGTGCGGCGCGGCATGCCGGTGACTTCAGTGAGCGCCGGGACGTTGCTGGCCAGGCCGCTGTCGATCAGGTAAGCCACGTACAGGCGACGGTAGAAACTGGTCTTGGTCTTGCTCACGTCCATCCGGTCAGTCCTTGTGAGATTGCAGGTCACGCCAGGTCAGGTACACCCGCAGGTCGAATTCCAGTTGGTGATAACCCGGCAGCATGTGTTCGCAGAGTTGGTAGAAGGCCTTGTTGTGGTCCGACTCCTTGAAGTGGGCCAACTCGTGCACCACGATCATCTTCAGGAACTCGGGCGCCGCGTCCTTGAACAGCGCCGCGATGCGGATTTCCTTCTTGGCCTTGAGCTTGCCGCCCTGCACCCGCGACACCGCGGTGTGCAGGCCAAGGGCTCGGTGGGTCAGGTCCAGGCGACTGTCGAACAACACTTTGTCGATGGCCGGCGCGTTACGCAGGTATTGCTGCTTGAGGTCCAGCGCATAGCCGTACAGGGCCTTGTCGCTCTGGATCGGATGCCGGCCCGGGTAGCGCTGTTGCAGGTAATCGCCCAGACGATCCTGGGCGATCAATTGCTGCACTTGGGCTTGCAAGGCGGCGGGGTAGGCCTGGAGGTATTTGGGCGCGGTCATCGGCAGGCAACACAGTCACAAGAGGCCGCCAGTGTAGCGAATTCAGGCCTGCACCGCGCTCCAGTCGAAGGGCGTGGCGAAGACATCGGTGTCTTCGGCCATCAACGGACGCGCCACCAGGAACCCCTGCACGAACTCACAGCCGTGGGCATGCAGCCACAGATACTGCTCGCGGGTCTCCACCCCTTCGGCGATGACCCGCAAGCCCAACTGCGTACACAGGTCGATGACCGAGGCGGCCAGCGCGGCGTCCCGGGGCGACCCTGGCAGACGGGCGATCAAGTGTCGATCCAGCTTGAGAGTATCGAGTTCAAGGTCGCGCAGATGCGTCAGCGAACACGGGCCCGACCCGAAGTCATCCAACGCCACGCGCACCCCGAGCTGACGCAGCAACCGCAATTGCTTTTGGGTTTCATCGGGATTGCGCATCAGCGCATCCTCGGTCACCTCGACCTCCAACTGCCGAGGCTTCAAGGCGTGGCGCTCCAGCACCTGGCGCAACTCGGTCACCAGGTTCGGCATGCCGAACTGAGTGCTGCTCAGGCTTACCCCCAACACCAGGTCGTCAGCGAACAAACGCTCCCAGACTTTGCGCTGGGCCGCGCTGCGATGATAAATCCAACTGCCCAGCCGACTGATCAATCGCGCCTCTTCCAGCAACGGCAGGAACAGGCCCGGCGGCACATCGCCGACACTCGGATGCTGCCAGCGCAACAGCGCCTCGAACCCACGGATCCGCCCGTCGACGATGCTCACCTGCGGCTGGTAGACCATATTGAAGTCGCGGTTTTCGATGGCCGAGCGCACGCTCTCTTCCAGCATCAGCCGTGAACGGGCTCGACCGTTCATTTCATGGTCGTAGAAACGGTATTGCTGGCGACCGGCACGCTTGGCTTCGTACATGGCGATGTCGGAGGCCCGCAGCAAGCCATCGAGGTTGGCGCCACAGTCCGGGTACGTCGCGATGCCGATGCTGGCGCCGAGCGCCACGTCCATGCCTTCGATCTGCTGGCAGATCGCGACACGCTCGATGAGTTTCTCCGCAATCTTGGCCGCCTGTTCGGGAAACTCCAGGTCCAGCAGGGCCGTGAACTCGTCACCGCCCAGCCGCGCCAGGATATCGAAGGGGCGCAGGCACGCCTTCAACTGCTCCGACACCCAGCGCAAGACCCGGTCTCCGGCGTCATGCCCCAGCGAGTCATTGACCCGCTTGAAGCCATCGAGGTCCAGGTACAGCAGTACCCAGTTGCTTTCCAGCCGCTCGCTGCGCATCAACAGGTTTTCCGCGGTCTGGTAGAAGCCCCGGCGGTTGAGCAAGCCGGTCAGCGGGTCCGTGACGGCCTGGTATTCGAGCTGCTGGTGCAAGTGGCGAACCACGGACATGTCCTGCAGCGTTACCACCATCGCCTTCTGCTCCGAGGGCAGCGGCGCGCAGGACAAGGCCACCGACACCTGCTGGCCGGGTGCCGTGCGCAGCACCGCGTCATGCAACCGCCAGGTTTCACCACGCCGATAGGCATTATGGATATCGGAATCGGCCCATTCGGGAATATGGGGTTTCTGCAGGAAATCCAGGAACGGCATCCCCTGCAACTGGTCGGCGGTGGCATTGAGCAAACGGCAGGTCGACGGGTTGGCGAAGCGGATACACCCATTCTCATCCACCACGAGGATGCCTTCGGCGGCGTTGTCCAGCACCGAGGCATTGAAGGCCCTGGCCGCCTCGAGATCCTGGCTCAGGCGCTGCAAGGCCCGGCGATTGCGTTGGTGCTCGAGCAATGCCTGGACCTTGGGCTTGAGGATTTGCGGATCGAAGGGCTTGAACAGGTAATCCACGGCGCCACTGGCGTAGCCCTTGATGACCGCGTCCTGGGATTGCTCGTTGGCGGTCAGGAAAATGATCGGCGTGAGTCGCGTGCGCTGGCTGCCACGCATCAGGCGCGCCACTTCGAAACCGTCCATGTCGGGCATCTGCACATCCAGCAGCACCAGGTCGATGTCGTGTTCGAGCAGCAGGGTAAGCGCCTCGACCCCCGAGGACGCGGTCATCACCTGCCAATCCTGCCGCTGCAACAAGGCCCTCATGCTGAGCAGGTTTTCAGGGTAATCATCAACAATCAAAAGGACAGAGCTGTCTTCGCCGGGCGTTGGTTGCGCGCATTCCATGCTGCTTCTCTTATCGGGCGCCACGTCCGTTTTTACGTAGCAAAGCGGACAAATACTGTCCCCTCACTCTAGACCGGGATTTTGAAAAGCAGTAGGTGTCATCAAGCCATCACCCAGACAAAGCTCGAAATAGCCGACTAACGGTCACCCACCTCGGGCACAAAAACTGCAAAGACACCAGCGACGAACAATTGACGTCAATCATCCGCCGGGCGGCTGTCGAAAAACACCCATCCTGCGTGATCAACACGCCCACAACGCGCGAGTTAGAGCCCGCGCCAGGGCTCCAACTTTTTTCGCTTCGTTACGTAGGATCCGGACATGATCGATCTCGCCACCTGGAACTTGAGCATCCCCGAGGGCAGCCCACCGGCAACCATTTCAACCCCGCTACTGGTACAGGGGTTCAAGGACCAATACTTCAACTCCGAAACCGGGACCCTGTTCTTCTGGGCACCGGTGACCGGCGCCAAGACGGAAAACGCGATCTACCCGCGCAGCGAACTGCGGGAGACCTACAGCAACGGTACATTGCGCAACTGGCTGTATTCGGCGGCGGACAACAAACTGGCCGCGACCCTGACCGTCAGCCAGGTGCCCAGCAGCGGCAAGATCGTGATCGGCCAGATCCACGCCAAGGACAGCACCAGCCCCATGGTGAAGCTGGAGTACCAGTACAAGACCTACAGCTCCACCGGCAACATCGTCGCCAAGGTCCGCATACGCCCCGATGACGAATCGGGCCAGGTCATCACCATCGCCACGGGCATCAAGCTGAACCAGTCGTTCTCCTACCTGATTCACCTCAGCCCCGCCGGCGTCCTGACCATCAACGGCGCCGGGTACCAATGGAATACCAACATCAGCAACACCTGGAGCGACAAGCCGCTGTACTTCAAGGCCGGCGTATATGTGCAAGACAACACCGGCTACGTCACCGAAGGCGGGAAAGTGACCTTCAGCATGCTGGATATCGATCACAACCTGTGATTGCGCCCTCTAGTAGCGCCATAGCGGCAGGGAACGCTGCTTGGCTCGTGCGACAAAAACCCCCTATCCGCTGCTTGACGCCCTACAACAGGGCGCCATAGACAGATGCCATATCGCCATGTTCCCGAAAAATTCCTACTAGCCGACTAACGGTCGTCTATCTCGGGCACCAAACCGGCAAACGCAACTCTGACGGACTGTTGACGCCAACCCTCTGCCGTACGAACGTGCCAAATACGCGTTCGCGCCCCCTTTTGGCCTCAGCAAAAGCGCGTCTTAGAGCCCTCCGGCTGTGGCGTAAATCATTTCTTCTTCTCAGAAAGGATCCGAACATGGTCGATCTTGCAACCTGGAACCTGAGCATTCCCGAAGGCAGCCCACCAAAAACCATCGAAACGCCTCGACTGGTGAATGGGTTCAAGGATAAGTACTTCAACTCAGAAGGCAGCACGGTGTACTTCTGGTCGCCTGTCACCGGCACCAAGACTGAAAACGCGATCTACCCGCGCAGTGAATTACGGGAAACCTACAAGGACGGCACCTTGCGCAACTGGGTCTACCCTGACGCCGACAATAAATTGAGCGCGACCCTGGTGGTCAACCAGGTGCCCAGCAGTGGCAAGATCGTGATCGGGCAGATTCATGCCAAGGACAGCAGCAAACCCATGGTGAAACTGGAGTACCAGTACAAGGATGACGGCAAGACTGGCGACATCGTTGCCAAGGTCCGCATGCGCCCCGATGACGATGAGGGTCGGGTTATCACCGTCGCCACCGGCGTGAAGCTGGCTCAGTCCTTCAGTTACCGGCTCCACCTCGATCGTACGGGTGACCTGGGTATTACTGCGGCGGGTCGTAGTTGGTACACCACCATCAGTTCCAAATGGAAGGTCAAGCCGTTGTACTTCAAGGCTGGCGTGTATGTGCAGGACAACAGTGGCTATACCAGCGAGGGTGGGAAGGTGACGTTCAGCAAGTTGGATATCGATCACAACACTTGATTGTGGGCTTTCGATAGAGAGATATCGTGTGTATATCCGTTGCTGCGGTAACGGCGGCTTACGGTTCCGCCCTTACGGCGGGTCACTTTTGAGAAGCGCAAAAGTAACCAAAACGCTTTATGCCCCACCACTCGGCACCTCGCCTAGGCTTGGTGTGCCCTCACTCCGGCATTGCTCCGTGGGCCCGCCGCGAAGGGCCATCCATGGCCCAGCGCGGCTATCCCGGCATCCATGCCGGGATGCCCACTCCACAATGCCTGCGTTCGGCCAGCGTGGTTAACGGGGCGCCGAGATCAACGTCCACCGCGAGGCGGCCTGCCAGCCGGCCTGGCTCTCACGGTCGTACTCCGATCCAATTGTGGGAGCGAGCTTGCTCGCGATGGCGGCCTGACAGCCGACTAGGATTTGTGGGGTGTCGGAGATTTTGATCGTTCCCCCGGCCTTCTGAAAATCTCGTAGGAACTCCCCCTTTGTGGCGAGGGGATTTATCCCCGCTGGGCTG
>NZ_FOVS01000060.1:0-14600 GCF_900115235.1 Pseudomonas sp. NFACC24-1 | reverse complement strand
CCAAGCACCGCCGCCCAACCGGCCAGCACCGTCATGTACAAAGTCGTACCGTGGCGCTGGCCCAGCGCCTTGAGATCGGCTGTCAGCGCTTCATCGAAGACGACCGGAAGGCTTGCACCGGCATGACTCTGCTGCGCCGGACGAGGACGGTCGGCAGGCAGCGTCAACAGCGCGGGCGCATCGGCCAACGCGGCTTGCCACCAGACGCCCTGCTGCTTAAGCACCTCGCCACTGAGCCAGCGGCGTTGCCAGACGGCATAGTCCGCGTACTGCACCGACAGGTCCGGCAGCGGGTCGTCCTGGCCCTGGCGGAACGCTTCATAGAGAGTGACCAGTTCCCGGGTCAGGACGCCCATCGACCAGCCATCCGAGACAATGTGATGCATCGTCACCAGCAACACATGCTCGCGCTCCGCCAGGCGAATCAGTTGCCCACGGATCAACGGACCGTGTTCGAGATCGAAGGGCTCGCCGCCTTCCTGCTCGACCAGCGCATGCAATTGCGCCTGCGCCTCGGCGTGGGCGGACAAATCCACGGTGCGCAAGGCAAAGCCACTGTCCGCTGCCGCGATACTTTGCCGGGCCGGTTGTTCCGCTTGCAATACGAAGGTGGTGCGCAGCGCTTCGTGACGCGCCACAATCCGGTCCAGCGCACGCTGCAGCGCATTGCGGTCCAGATCCCCCGTCAGGCGCAGCCCCACAGGAAGATGGTAGGCCGAACTGGCCCCCTCGACCCGTGTCAGGAACAGCAAGCGCTGCTGTGCGAAGGACAGCGGCAACGGCTCATCGCGGGACACCGGCACAACGGGCTGCAGCGTGCTGCGCCCCGAACCGGCCACGGCCCGCGCCAGCTCGCTCAATTGCCCATGATCAAAGAGCTCGCCCAGTGCCAACTCCACGCCCAAACGTTGACGTACCTGGGCGATCAACCGCATCGCCAGCAGCGAATGCCCACCCAATTCAAAGAACCGATCATGACGACCCACCCGATCCAGACCCAATAGTTCCTGCCATATCTGCGCCAGCACCGGTTCGATATCCCCCTGCGGCGCTTCATAGCGATCCACCGCCATCGCAGCCGAGCCAGGCGCAGGCAGGGCCTTGCGATCCAGCTTGCCATTGGGGGTCTGCGGCATTGTCTCCAGCGGGACATACGCCACGGGCACCATGTAGTCAGGCAATTGCTCCAGCACAAGGGCCCGCAGCGCTTCGGCCGTTATATCCTGATCGGCCCGGGCCCTGTAGTACGCCACCAGACGCTTCTCGCCGGGTGAGTCTTCGCGCACGATCACCACCGCCTCGCTCACCTGTGGGCAAGCACCCAGCACCGCTTCGATTTCGCCCAGTTCGATGCGCAGGCCACGGATCTTGACCTGCCCGTCGTTGCGGCCCAGATAGTCGATCCGACCGTCCGGCAAGTAGCGGCCGATATCGCCGGTGCGATACATCCTTGCGTTGGTCTCGGGGCGGAATGGATCCGCCAGGAAACGCTCGCAGGTGAGGTCGTCGCGGTTCATGTAGCCCCGGGCGACGCCGGCGCCCGCGATGTGAATCTCACCCGCGACGCCGACGGGCACGGGCCTGCCATGGGCGTCGAGCAGGTAGAACCGGGTGTTGGCAATGGGACGGCCGATACTGACCTGGCTGCCATCCGTCGCGCGTGCCTCGACCTGGATGAACGATGACCAGATTGTGGTTTCGGTCGGTCCGTAAACGTTGAACAACGTCTTGACCCGCTGCGCCACATGCTGGGCCAGCTCAGCGGGCAAGGCTTCGCCACCACACAGCGCGATCAGCTCCTGGGCCCCCTGCCAGCCCGATTCGAGCAACATGCGCCAACTGGCCGGCGTGGCCTGAGCGAAGGTGATGCCATTGGAGGCAATCATCCCGGCAAGTGCCTGACCGTCGCGCCCTTGGTCACGGGAAGCCAATACCACCCGGGCACCACAGATGAGCGGCAGGTACAGCTCAAGGCCGGCGATGTCGAACCCCAAAGTCGTCAACGCCAACATCCGGTCGGCAGCGGTCATGCCCAGCGTGTCGCGCATCGCGCACAGCAGGTTGATCACGCTGTGGTGCTCGACCATGACCCCCTTCGGCTTGCCGGTCGATCCCGAGGTGTAGATCACATAGGCCAGGTGCGCCGAGGTCAACCCCGCAACGGCCACATCGAAGGTCGGCTGGTCTCGCCAGGCAGTACCGTCGAGGTCAATGGTCGTCAACCCGTCATGGGTCAACAGATCACGGGTCGCGGTGTGCACCAGCAACGCCAGCGGCTTGCTGTCTTGCAGCATGTAGGCCAGCCGATCGCTCGGGTAAGCAGGGTCCAGCGGCACATACGCCGCTCCGGCCTTCAGGATGCCTAGCAGCCCCACCAGCAGGTCTGGACCGCGTTCCATACAGATCGCCACCCGATCATCCGGGCGAACGCCCAGCGCCCGCAGGTGATGAGCCAGCCGATTGGCCTGCCCGTTCAGTTCGACGTAACTCAGTTGGCGATCGCCGCAAACCACGGCCACGGCGTCGGGGTAGGCCTGGACCCGGCCCTGGAACAGTTGATGGATGGTCTGCTCCAGCGGGTAGGCCACGCGGGTGTCATTCCAGGTTTCCAGCAACTGTCGAAGCTCGGCGGCAGGCAGGCCCGGCAGCGCGGACAGCGGTGTATCCGCGGCCTGCTCCAGGGCGTCGACCAGGCTTTCGATCGAGACTTGCATGTACTCAACGACGCGTTGCGCGTCGATCCCGCAAGCCGCTTGCACCACCAGATTGAAACCTTCACCCTCGTCGTCCACGGCCAGCGAGAGCGGGTAATTGGTACGCTCCTCGCCGCCAAGAGTATCGATGCCCTGCCACGCCAACTCTGCGCCAGCCGCTGCCGTCACGGCGTTATGGCGATAGTTGAGCAAGGCACTGAACAGCGGCGTGGGGGGCGCCACACCGCTGCAGCGCTGGGCCAACGCCAACGGAGCGTGCTCATGCCCCAGCAGCCCGGTGAGCTGCTTGTGCGCGGCCTTGACGCCCTCGCGTGCAGTTTGCCCGCCCAGGCTTATTCGCAAGGGCAGCGTATTGATGAACATGCCCAAGGCGCGGTCGGCCCCTTCCGTGCCTTGCATCCGTCCCAGCAGAACGGTACCGAAGACCACATCGTCGCGACCGCTGATGCGGCCCAGTACCTGCGCCCATGCCAGATGCATCAGACTCGCCGCGCTAACACCCGATTGGCGTGCCTGTCCTCGAAGACGACGGCAGAACTCCAGCGCCAGCACCCGCTTTACCTCTTCCACGCCGTTGCCGTCGCCCTGCACATCCTCTCGGCCGAACGGCAGCGTCGGCTCCAGGATGTCGCCGAGCATGTCACGGAAGAAAGCCTCATGGGCTTGCTGGCTGATGCCCAGACGGGCCAGCGCCACGTAGTTGCGGTATTGCATCGCGCAGCCCAACTCGCCACCACGGCCCAGCAGAAAGGCCTGCATCTCGTGTACCAGCGTCTCCAGCGCCGTGTGGTCCAGGATCGTGTGGTGGAACAGCAGCGTGGCCACCCAGCGCCGGTTCACCGCATCTTCGGCGCAAACCAGGCGCAGCATGGGCGCATGGTGCAGGTCCAGCCGGTAATGCCGGGCGTCGAAGCGCTCATGCAGTTGCCCGGCGACATCCCCTGCCAGCGGGTCCGCCGTGACCGTCTCCAGCACCAGAGGCGCCTGGCGCCAGACGATCTGCACTGGCTCGTCGAGCCCTTCCCAGGCGATTGAGGTGCGCAGGATGTCGTGACGGTCAATGACCTGCTGCAGCGCCTGTGTGAATGCCTCGAGACGGTCGCGATGGTCAAAGGCAAATTGCGACTGGAGCAGGTACGGGTCACCCTCTCCGGCCGCCAGATGGTGATAAAGAATGCCTTGTTGCAAGGGCGCCAGCGGGTAGATGTCCTGGACATTGGCCGCGCCACCCGGCACGCTCGCCACGATCCGGTCGATGGTTTCCTGATCCAGGACAACCAGGGGCAACAGGTCCGGCGTGATCCGCTGGCAACTGTCGCCGATCAGATTGGCCGGCACCACGACGTCACGATGCCCGCCCACCGCGGCGGCCAATGCCTGCAACGTCGGCTGGGCGAACAAGACCCGCACGTCCACCGCCAGGCCGACCTGGCGCATCCGCTCGATCAGCCTCATCGCCAGCAGCGAGTGACCGCCCAGTTCGAAGAAATGATCGTGGCGACCAACCCGCGCCACCTTCAGCAACTCGGCCCACAGGTCCGCCAGGGTCCGTTCGATTTCTCCCTGCGGCGCCTCATAGGCCTGGCTCGCGTAGGCTTCGGCCTGCGGCGCGGGCAATGCCTTGCGGTCTACCTTGCCGTTGAGCGTCAGGGGCAAGGTCGGCAGTATCACAAAGGCCCCGGGGATCATGTATTCGGCCAGGGTCGCGGACAGTTGCTCGCGCAACCCCGCCACGCTCAGCGTAACCTGCGGTTGCGCTACGATGTAGGCCACCAGGCGCTTCTCGCCCGGTTCATCGGCTCGCACCATGACCACCGCATCCTGTACACCGTCGCAGGTGACCAGTTTCGCCTCGATCTCGCCCAGCTCGATGCGGAAACCGCGGATCTTCACCTGGTCGTCGTTGCGACCCAGGCATTCCAGGCTGCCCTCCGGCAACCAGCGACCCAAGTCGCCGGTGCGGTACAGCAGCGCGCCGGGCTCCTGGCTGAACGGATCGGCGATGAACTTTTCCGCGGTCAGCTCCGGGCGGTTCAGGTATCCCTTCGCCACGCCCTTGCCTCCGATATGGATTTCACCGGCCACCCCCTGGGGCACCAGTCGTCGATGGGCATCGAGCACGTACACCTGGGTGTTGGAAATCGGTCCGCCGATGGGCACGCTCTGCGCATCCTCGGCCACGGCCTTGACCTCCAGGGTCGTGGCATAGGTGGTGGTCTCGGTCGGACCATAGCAGTGCACCAGCCGCAGCGTCGGCGCCAACTGCAACAAACGCTGGAAAGACGCCACATCGGCGCGCTCGCCACCGCACAACAGGATGCGCAGACCGCCGATGGCCTCCGGAATCAGTTGCACGTACTGGTTGAAGATCGCCGTGGTCACGAACAGCACGGTGGCCCCCGAGGTTTTCAATACCTGGGCAAAACATGCAGGCTCGAGCAGGGTCTCATGGTCGATCACCACCACCTGCCCGCCGTTGAGCAGCGCACCCCACACGTCCATGGTGCTGGCATCGAACGCCGGATTGGAGGCAAAGGCGATCCGGTCGTGCTCGTTGAAATCGGCATAACCGTTGTTGATTACCAGCCGGTTGATTGCCCGGTGCGGTACCAGCACGCCCTTGGGCTGCCCTGTCGAGCCCGAGGTGTACATGATGTAGGCAATCGCCTCGCTGGACTGCGCAAACCCCGGGTTGTGAACCGGTCCCTGCTCCTGCAGCCGGTCCAGGTCGACGCGACACGCGCCCGCAGGCACCGGCTCGCTGCTGAGGGTCAGCAGGCAAGACGCACGGCAATCCTGGAGCATGAAGCGCTGGCGCTCCTGGGTCGCATTGCGGTCCAGTGGCACATAGGCTGCCGCGCACTTGAGGATTGCCACCTGACTGACCAGCAAGTCGATCGAGCGCGGCAGCAGGATCGCGACACAGTCGTCCGGCTGTACGCCGAGCCCGATCAGATGATGGGCCAGGCGGTTCGCCTGCTCGTTCAGTGTCTGGTAGCTGATTTGCCGGGGCCCGTGGGCGACAGCAATCGCGTCCGGGGCCTGGGTGACCCGGGCTTCGAACAGCGCCAGCACGGTTTGCTCCTCGGGGTAGGCGCGTCGGGTGGCGTTGAAATCGACCAGCAACCGCCGGCGTTCGCTCTGTGGCAGGACCTCCACACGGGTGAGCGGCGTATGCGCGGACTGCTCCAGCGCCTGCACCAGGCTTTCGAGCGCGGTGTGCATGTACCCGCAGATGCGTGCCGCCCCCACGCCTTTCAACACCAGGGCGCTAAGTGTGAAACCCTCACCCAGGTCGTCCACCGACAAGGTCAGCGGATAGTTCGAACGCTCTTCGCTGCTCAGGGTCTGGATACCCTGCCAGGCTGTCGTGGCCTCGGCCGAGACGCCGGCACTGGCGCTGTGTCGGTAATTCAGCAGCGCACTGAACAACGGGGCCGGGGCCGTCACGCGGCTGCAACGTTGCGCCAGGGCCAGCGAGGCATGTTCGTGGACAAGCAACGCAGTCAGTCGCTCATGGGTGGCGGTGATCCCGGCCTGCACGCTTTGCTCATCGAGTTTCACTCGCAACGGCAAGGTATTGATGAACATCCCCAGGGCGCGGTCGGCGCCCTCGCCGCCCTGCATCCGGCCCATCAGCACGGTGCCGAAGACCACGTCCTCGCGCCCTGACAACCGCCCGAGCACCTGCGCCCACGCCAAGTGATGCAGGCTGGCGGCACTTACGCCCAGCTGACGCGCGTGGGCCCGCAAGCGTCGACTCAGGTCGGCGTCGAGATCGAGTCTGGCTTCTTCGATACCACTGCCGTCACCCTGGACCTGTTGCAAACCCAGCGGTAACGTCGGTTCGTCGACATCGCCAAGCATTTCGCGGAAGAATGCTTCGTGTTCTTCCTGGCTGACACCCAGGCGCGCCTGCGCCACATAGTTGCGGTACGGCATGGCCACGGCCAGTTGGTCCTGTTGGCCGAGCAGGTGCATCTGCATTTCCTGCTGCACCACTTCCAGTGCGGTATGGTCCAGGGCAATGTGATGGAACAGCAGCATCGCTACCCAGCGTTGATTGGCCGGTTCATGGGCGAACCGCAGGCACATCAGCGGGGCCTGGCGGATATCGAGACGATGATGGCGAGAATCGAAACGTGTGTGCAGCCGGGTCACCGCGTCATCGTCGGGGTCTTCCAGGGTCAGTTCTTCGACGCTCAGCGGCGCCTGGCGCCAGACCACCTGCATCGGCTGCTCCAGCCCTTCCCACAACACCGCGGTGCGCAGGATATCGTGGCGATCGACGACGCCCTGCAAGGCTTGCACGAACGCCTCGAGACGCGCCTTGCTGTGGAAGGCGAACAAGGCCTGGAGCACGTAGGGGTCGCCCTGCTGCGCCGAGATGTGGTGGTAGAGAATGCCCTCCTGCAACGGCGCCAGCGGGTAGATGTCCTGCACGTTGGTCGCACCGCCCGGCACCGTGGCGACAATGCGCTCGATAGCCGCCTGGTCCAGCGTGGCCAGCGGCAGCAGGTCTGGAGTGATTCGCTCGCAGCCCGCGGCGATGGCGTTAGCCGGCACACGGATTTCCTTGCCGCCGCCCACCGCCGCGGCCAGAGCCGCCAGGGTCGGTTGGCCAAACAGCACACGCACGTCGGCGCTCAGGCCAACCTGGCGCATCTGCTCGATCAGGTTGACGGCCAGCAGCGAGTGACCGCCCAGCTCAAAAAAATGATCATGACGCCCGACGCGTTCGACATTGAGCACCTGGCTCCATAACCTGGCGAGGACAATTTCGGTCTCACCCACCGGTGCCTCATAACCGCGTGCCAGGAACGACGCCTGGTCCGGTACCGGCAATGACTTGCGGTCGAGCTTGCCGTTGGGCGTCAACGGCAAGGCATCCAGCCGCACATAGGCGGCGGGCACCATGTAGTCCGGCAGGTGGCGTTGCAGGTGAGCGCGCAGCGCCTCGACATCCACTGTGTCATCAGGCCGGTGCAGGGTGAAATAGGCAACCAGACGCTTTTCTCCCGGCATCTCTTCGCGAACCAGCACCGCCGCTTCTTTCACCGCACCATGTTGGGTCAACCGGGCCTCGACCTCTCCCGGCTCGATGCGGAAACCACGGATCTTCACCTGGCCATCGTTGCGTCCCAGGTATTCGATATTGCCGTCTGGCAGGAACCGCCCCAGGTCACCGGTGCGGTACATCAGGGCCTGCGGCTGCTGGCTGAACGGGTCGGACAGGAATTTTTCCGCGGTCAGGTCCGGTCGGTTCAGATAGCCTTTGGCGACCCCGGTGCCGCCGATGTACAGCTCACCGGCCACGCCATGGGGCACGGGTCGACGCTGCGAATCCAGCAGGTAGACCCGCGTATTGCCCAAGGGGCGACCAATGGGAATGCTGCCCTCGCCGGCTGCCTCGATCCGGTAAGTGGTGGAAAAGGTTGTCGCCTCCGTCGGGCCGTAGCCGTTGAGCAGATGTTGCGGCGCGCCTTCTTTCAGGACCCGCGCGATAACGGCCGGATCGAGCACATCGCCGCCGACAATCAGGTAGCGCAGTTGCCTGAATACCGGCATCAGGCCCGCCGCGTACTGGTGGAACAGGCCCGCGGTGAGCCACAACACGCTCACCGATTGTTCGGTCAGCCATCCGGCAAGACGCGCCTGGGACAGCAGGACATCCTGTTCGACCACCACCACGCAGCCACCATTGAGCAATGGTGCCCAGACTTCGAGGGTGCTGGCATCGAATGCCGGGTTCGAGGCGAACGCCACCCGGTCCTGCCCGTTGAAGTTGGCATAGCCGTTGTTGAGCACCAGCCGGCTGATGGCCCGGTGCGGCACCAGCACCCCCTTTGGCGTGCCGGTGGAGCCCGAGGTGTACATGATGTAGGCCACGGCTTCGCTCGAGAACGCCGGCGGCCTGTCAAAGGCCGGCTGTCCAGGCAGGTCGAGGGTGTCCAGGTCCACCCGCCGCACGCCTGCGTCCAGGGCTTCGGCGGCGCGGGTCAACACCCGCACGGCGCCGCTGTCCTGGAGCATGTACTGCTGACGCTCGGCAGGGGCGTTGATGTCCAGCGGCAGGTAGCGCGCCGCGCACTTGAGAATCGCCAACTGGCTGATCAGCAGGTCAAGGGAGCGTGGCAGCAGGATCGCCACGGTGTCGCCCGGTTGGACGCCAAGGCCGAGCAGATGCCCCGCCAGGGCGTCGGCCTTTGTGTTCAGCTCCCGATACGTCAGGCTCTGTCCCGATTGCACCGCCGCCAGCGCATCCGGGCAGGCCTCGACCCGGGCTTCGAACAAGGCATGGATCAACTGTTCCCGCGGATAGGCGCGGTCTGTGGCGTTGAACGCTTGCAACACGCGCTGGCGCTCGGTCGGCGGCAAGATCGACAGACTGTTGATCCGCGTTTGGGGGGCATTCTCCAATGCCGTGACCAAGCCCTCGATGGCGGCGTGCATGTACTCGCAGATACGTTGCGCATCGATTCCCGGGGTGGCCTGCACTGTCAGGGCGAACGCGTCGGAGTAATCATCCACCGACAGCACCAGCGGATAATTGGTGCGCTCTTGCGCGCTCAGGCTCTCGATCCCCTCCCAGGCGAGAAGGGCTTGCTCCGGCAACACCTGGGTCGCCGCGCCAACGCTGTGGCGGTAATTGAGCAACGCACTGAAAAGCGGCGCCGGCGCGGCCACCCCGCTGCAACGCTGCGCCAGGGCCAGGGACGCGTATTCGTGACCGAGCAACGCGCTCAGCCAGCGGTGGGTGTTTTTCACCCCGTCGAGAACGTCCTGGGCGCCCACATCCACCCGCAGCGGCAAGGTATTGATAAACATGCCCAGGGAGCGGCTCATGCTTTCACCAGCCTGCATGCGCCCCAGCATCACCGTGCCGAATACAACGTCTTCACGACCGGATACGGCGCCCAGTACCTGGGCCCAGGCAAGGTGGATGATGCTCGCCGCGCTGACGCCCAACTGACGGGCTTGTCCACGCAGGCGAAGGCCGAGCGCCGGCATCACCGCCAGGTGATGCTCTTCGACGTCACTGCCGTCGCCCAGCACATCCTGTTGGCCGAAGGGCAGGGTCGGCTCGTCGACATCGCCCAGCATCTTGCTGAAGAACGCCTCATCGGCCTGACGCTGACTGGCCTGTCGTGTGCGTGCTACATAGTTGCGATAACGGCCGGCGGGCCCCAGTTGATCGCCCTGCCCTGTCAGCCAGGCCTGCATCTCGTGCTGCACCACCGCCAGTCCCGCATGGTCCAGGACCATGTGATGGAACAGCAGCATGGCAACCCAGCGCTGATTGACCGGGTCGTGGGCGCAGACCATCAGCAATAGCGGCGCCTGGCTGATGTCCAGTCGATGGTGCCTTGGATCGAATCGCGCCTGCAGTTGCGTCATGACATCGCCCACGGCGAGCTCGGCACTGACGTCCTCTACACCCAGCCGGGCCCGCCGCCAGACCACCTGGACCGGCTCTGCCAGGCCTTCGCGAACGATGGCCGTGCGCAGGATGTCGTGCCGATCGATCACGCTCTGCAGGGCATCGATAAAATCCGCCAGGCGCCCACGATGGCTGAAGGCGAAGCGCGCCTGCAAGACATAGGAATCGCCTTGGGCGGCCGTCAGGTGGTGATACAGGATGCCCTCCTGCAACGGTGCCAAGGGATAAATATCCTGGACGTTGGCCGCCCCGCCCGGCACGTTGGCGACGATACGATCAATGGCCGGCTGGTCCAGCGTCACCAACGGCAACATCTGCGGTGTGATGCATACGCAACCCTCGGGGATAAGGTTGGCGGGTACCTCCGGTTCGCCGGCATTGGCCGCATCGTACTGCCCGGTCTTGATCAGGTCGATCAATGTGGCTTTATGCTCGCGCAACAACGCCAGGACCGCAGGCTCGCTCAACGACTGCTTGCGGCCTCGGACCACGAGCTGATCGCCCTTGATGGAAAGCTGAACGTCTTTTTCTTTCAGGGTCGCCAACAGTTCGATCACACTCACAGGACAATCTCCATTTTTTCTGTCATTGCCGCGTACTCCGCGAGCGTGGGTTGCTCGAACAGCGCGCGCACATCCGCTTCCATACCTTCCTGGCGCATCCGCTCCATCAGGCTGACGGCCAGCAGGGAATGCCCGCCCAATTCAAAGAAGTGATCGTGACGACCGACGCGCTCCACGTTCAGCACCTCGGCCCACAGTTGCGCCAGGGTGATTTCGGTCTCGCCCACGGGCGCTTCGTAGCCACGGCTGATGATGCAGGCCAGATCCGGCACCGGCAGAGCCTTGCGGTCGAGCTTGCCGTTGGGCGTCAGCGGCAAGGCGTCGAGACGCACATAGGCCGTGGGCACCATGTAGGCCGGCAACAGGGTTTGCAGGTGTATCCGCAGGTCCTCGATGTCGGCCGTTTCATCTGGCCAATATCCGGTGAAATAGGCGACCAGGCGTTTCTCCCCCGGTGCGTCTTCGCGCACCAGCGCCACGGCTTCCTTCACGGCCGCGTGCTGGGCGAGCCTGGTTTCGATTTCGCCCAATTCGATCCGGAAACCACGCAGTTTCACCTGATCATCATTGCGGCCCAGATATTCGATGTTACCGTCCGGGAGGTAGCGGCCCAGGTCGCCGGTCTTGTACATCCGGGCATTCGGTTCACGGCTGAACGGATCCTTGAGGAAACGTTCAGCCGTCAGGTCATCGCGATTCAGGTAGCCCCGAGCCACACCGGCACCGCCAATGTAGAGTTCCCCGGCCACCCCGACCGGAACGGGATGGCGATGGCTGTCGAGCAGGTAGAACCGGGTGTTGGCGATCGGCCGGCCGATACTGACCGAACTGTCGCTCGTTTCCTGGCCACTGACCCGCGTCGACGACGACCAGATCGTCGTTTCGGTCGGACCATAGACGTTGAACAGCGTCTTGACCCGCGCCGCCACGCGCGCAGCAAGGTCGGCGGGCAACGCTTCACCCCCGCACAACGCGGTCAGTCCCGACGCGCCCTGCCAGCCGGATTCGAGCAGCATGCGCCAGCTCGCCGGGGTGGCCTGGGCAACGGTGACACCACTGGCCGCGATCAGGTGCGCCAGTGATTGACCGTCGCGCCCTTGGTCGCGAGTGGCCACAACCATGCTCGCGCCGCGCAACAGCGGCAGGTACAACTCCAGGCCGGCAATGTCGAAGCCCAGAGTTGTCAGCGCCAGCATCCGATCGGACGACATCATGCCCAGGGTATCGCCCATGGCACACAACAGGTTGACCACACTGCGGTGCTCGACCATCACACCTTTGGGCTTTCCGGTCGACCCCGAGGTGTAGAGGACGTAGGCCAGATGTGCCGACGTCAGGCCCTGCGCAGGTGGGTTGGCGCTGGACAGGTCCCGCCAGGCGTCGCTGTCCAGATCGATGACCGGAACCGCAGAGCCAGCCAGCAACCCGCACGTACCGGTCTGCGCAATGACCGCAAGCGGTGCGCTGTCTTCGAGCATGTAGGCAATGCGGTCCAGCGGATAGGCGGGATCCAGCGGCACATAGGCACCGCCCGCCTTGAGTATCGCCAGCAGCCCCACCACCATGTCCAGGCTCCGCTCGACACAGATCGCCACCCGCGAATCCGGCGTCACACCCCGTCCGCGCAGATAATGCGCCAACCGGTTGGCCCGCTCGTTCAATTCACGGTAGCTCAGGTCCTGCTCGCCGTGCAGCACGGCCAGGGAATCCGGGGTACGCCACGCCTGGGCTTCGAACAGGCTGTGAATGGTCTGCTCCAGCGGATAGTCGACTTGCGTGGCGTTGAACCCTTCGAGCAACTGCTCATGCTCGCTTGCTGGCAGGATCGACAACTGATGCAGGAGTGCCTCGGGTGTCCGTTCGAGCATCTCCACCAAGTGATGCAACGCCTGGTGGACATAACCGCACAGGCGCTGCGCGCCGATCCGCGCCGGAGTCATGATGCTGAAGCTGAAGGCATCGCCCTGGTCGTCCACCGACAAGGTCAGCGGATAGTTGGTCCGTTCCTCACCGCCCAGCAACTCGATACCGTCCCAGGCTGCCAATGTCTGCGCCGAAGCGGTCGTCGTGGTGTGACGGTAGTTGAGCAAGGCACTGAACAGCGGCATTGGCGCTTCCACGCCGCTGCAACGTTGCGCCAGTGCCAGCGCGGCATGCTCGTGGGCCAGCAAGGCCGTCAGGCTTCCATGGGTCGCCTTCACGCCGTCACGAACGCTGGTCTGCCCCAGGCGGACCCGCAACGGCAGGGTATTGATGAACATGCCCAACGCCCGGTCGGCACCCTCGCCGCCCTGCATCCGGCCCACCAGCACCGTACCGAATACCACGTCCTCCTTGCCCGACACCACGCCCAGCACCTGCGCCCAGGCCAGGTGATACAAGCTCGCCGCGCTCACCCCCAGCTGACGGGCCTGGGTACGCACGCGGCGGCTCAGGTCAAGCGCGACGTCCTGGCGCACTTCCTCGATTGCACTGCCGTCACCTTGCACATCCAGCAAGCCGAATGGCAGCGTCGGCTCGTCGACATCGCCGAGCATCTCGCGGAAGAACCCTTCGTGGGCTTCGCGATTGACACCCAACCGGGCTTGCGCCACGTAGTTGCGGTACGGCACCGACGCGGGCAGGCGCTGTGCCTGGCCGAGCATGTACGCCTCGATTTCGGCCGCCAGTACTGCCAGGGACGTGGCATCGTCCACCAAGTGATGGAACAGCAGGATACCGACCCAGCGCTGATTGTCCGGATCCCGCGCATAGGCCAGCCGCATCAGCGGTGCCTGGCGAATGTCCAGGCGGTAGTGCCGCGGGTCGAAACGTTGATGCAATTGTCCGGCAATATCCCCGGCTGCCGGATCCAGCTGCACCGACTCCACCTCCAGCCGTGCGTCACGCCAGACCACCTGGACAGGCTCGGCCAGACCTTCCCAGAGCACACCCGTGCGCAGGATGTCATGCCGGGCAATGACCGCCTGGAACGCCTGGACAAACCCGTCCAGGCGCGTGGCGCTGTCGAACGCGAACATCATGTATTGAAGGTAGGGGTCACCCTGCTCTGCGGCGAGGTGGTGGTAAACGATCCCCTCCTGCAACGGCGCCAACGGGTAGATGTCCTGCACATTGGCCACGCCGCCCGGCACTGTCGCCACGATACGGTCGATGACGTCCTGGTCCAGGTCGACCAGGGGCAGCATGTCCGGGGTAATGTACGCGCAACCGTCCGGAATACCATTGGCCGGCACCACGACTTCCAAATCGTTCCCCACTGCCGCCGCCAGGGCCGCCAGGGTCGGTTGGCCGAACAGCACCCGCACATCGGCACTCAGCCCGGCGTTGCGCATGCGCTCGATCAACTTGACCGCCAGCAGCGAATGACCGCCCAGCTCGAAGAAGTGGTCGTGGCGTCCGACCTGCTCAAGGTCCAACAATTCTCGCCAGAGCGTGGCGAGAATGGCTTCGATCTCGCCTTGTGGCGCCTCATATTCACGCGTTGCGACCGCCGATTGATCCGGTGCCGGCAACGCCTTGCGATCCAGCTTGCCATTGGTGGTCAACGGGAAGGCTTCGAGCATCACGAAGGCACTTGGCACCATGTAGTCCGCCAGCGAGCCCAGCAACTGCGTGCGCAGCTCGGCAGCCGCTGGCCGCGCGTCTTCCTCGGCGATGACATAAGCCACCAGGCGCTTGTCCCCCGGCTCGTCCTCACGGGCGATGACCACCGCCTCTCTGACCCCTTCGCAAGCCGCCAGCGCGGCCTCGATCTCGCCCAGTTCGATGCGGAAGCCACGGATCTTCACCTGGTCGTCGTTACGCCCCAGGTATTCGATGCTGCCGTCCGCCAGCCAGCGACCCAGGTCGCCGGTCTTGTACATCCGGGCGTTCGGCTCA
>NZ_FOVS01000039.1:0-52431 GCF_900115235.1 Pseudomonas sp. NFACC24-1 | reverse complement strand
GCAGGCACTTCGGGGTTCCATTCGAATACGCCAACTCTGCCGTAGAACACAGCCGGCGCGTTGGCGTCGAGGCGCCGGTCGGGACACATGACCAGGCCGCGGTCAAGCATAACCCGCAACGCGCCGACAGGCACCGCCTTCACCGTGGGCGTGGTGCGCTCGGTGCTGTGGCCGGGGCAGACATTGGCCGAGCGAGTCACCATGTCCTCGACCACTTGACGATCAGATTGAGCCTGCGCCGAAAAGACAACGGCAGACAAGGCGAGCACTACAAGATTTGACTTACAGGGCACGCGAAACCGCCTATGGAAAAAAATACTCCAGCGTTTCGGACCGCCCCCATTGAGGTGGTCGAGTCTGCGCTGCGTCGCTGGGTGAGCCAGCTCCAGCAGGAGCGCAATGGCGTAACGCCTCAGAGCAACGCCCTGACGCCCGAGCAGCAGAAAATCCAGGGGCTGGAAGCCCGGATCGCCCGTCTTGAGCGGGAGAAATCCATTTTAAAAAAGGCTACCGCGCTCTTGATGTCAGAAGAGTACGAGCGCATGCGCTGATTGATCAGCTCAATGCCCATGAGCCGATCGAGTTGCTGTGCGAAGTGTTCGAGATACCTCGCTCGTGCTATTACGACCATTGCCTGCAACGCCGAGCCCCAAACGCTGAGCGGATTCGTCTACGCAGCCGGGTCAATGAACTGTTCGGGCAAAGTCGAGGCGCAGCCGGCAGCTGCAGTATCGTGTCGATGATGCAGGAGGATGACGAGCAAATCGGTCGGTTCAAGGTGCGTGGCCTGATACGGGAGCTGGGATTAATCAGCAAGCAACCGGGCTTGCATGCTTATAAAAAGGCAACAGGGGCGCGGCCTGATATTCCGAATATTTTGAATCGAGAGTTCGATGTACCCGCACCCAATCAGGTCTGGTGTGGCGACATCACCTACGTCTGGGCGCAAGGAAATGGCATTACCTGGCAGTGGTTATGGATCTTTATGCGCGTCGGATTGTGGGTTGGGCGTTTTCGAACAAGGCGGATACGGACTTGGTGATCAAGGCGCTGGACATCGCTTATGAGCAACGCGGCAAGCCTCAGGGCCTGCTGTTTCACTTCGATCTGGGCGCCCAATATGGGAGCCGACAGTTTCGCCAGCGGCTTTGGTGATACCGCATACGCCAGAGCATGAGTCGCCGAGGTAATTGCTACGACAACTCGCCGATGGAGTGTGTATTCCGCAGTTTGAAAACTGAGTGGATACCGACCGTGGGCTACATGACGGCCCAAGAGGCTCAGCGGGATTTCAGTCATTATCTGATGCATCGTTACAACTGGATTCCGCCACACCAGTTCAATGATGGACTGGCACCCGCTCAGTACGAGAAAAAACCTTAACGTCGTGTCCGGGATTAGTTGTCCACTACAAATAACACCGCCGAGCGTACGATCCGGCCCTTCGTCATCGGAAGGAAGAACTGGTTGTTCAGCGATACGCCCAAAGGCGCGATGGCGAGTGCTCACCTCTACAGCCTGGTCGAGACCGCCAAAGCCAACGGCCAAGAGTCTTATGCGTGGCTGCACCACGCACTCGAACTCCTGCCACAGGCATCCTCGGTCGAAGATTACGAAGCCCTGTGGCCGTGGAACTGCAAGCCTCGAGCCCACAGCTAAACGCGTCGCCCACTTTTGACTAGGTGGGGTTTATGGAGCTCTTACAATCGATCTGGCGCTTGGCAGCTACAAGCGTGTTCTCAAGCAAACAAGCGATGGTCATAGGCCCAACCCCACCTGGCACAGGAGTGATGGCGCCAGCGCGTTCACATGCACCATCGAAATCTACGTCGCCGACCAACCGGGTACGGCCGTCCTCGAGAGCGATTCTAGAGATCCCGACATCGACGACTGTGGCACCTGACTTGATCCAACTGCCTGAGATCATCTGCGGCACCCCGGTTGCCACAACCAAGATATCCGCCTCACGACACCGCTCTCGTAGATCTATAGTCTTGCTGTGAGCAATCGTCACCGTACAGCGTTCCTTCAATAGGAGCCGAGCCATTGGCTTGCCTACGATATTGGAGGCTCCTACAACCAGAGCATTCAATCCCGCAAGCTCGGTCCGAACATGTTTGATAAGCAGCATCACGCCCGCGGGCGTGCAAGGCACAATCGACTCCAAGCCAGCAGCCAATCGACCCGTGTTGGTAACAGTGAAACCGTCAACGTCCTTATTGGGGTTGATCCGTTCGATTACTCGATTCACATCAATCCCTTTAGGCAAAGGTAACTGCACGAGGATTCCATGCACAGACTCGTCGTCATTGAGATTATCAATACGACCCAGCAACTCCTCTTCTGTTACATCAGCAGGCAAACGAAATTCGAAAGAGTGCATACCCACAGCCTCGGTCGCGATTACCTTGTTCCGGACATATACTTCGCTCGCCGGATCGCCACCTACGAGAACAACGGCTAAACCAGGTGCGTAACCGTATTGATCTGCGAAATCACGTACGCCGAGTGCAACCTGCTCACGCAATCGCAACGCCGCAGCCTTTCCATCAATCAATTGAGCTGACATATATTGTCATTCCACCCGTTGTCACTGGAGCCGTTCAAGTACGGCGGTTGTCGGTCTTGTAAGGCGCCGGTGCGATAGTGGCACGAATCGGAAGCTGCGGCTCGCCTGGGTTCCCCCAAACAACGATGACCTCTGTTCCAACGGCTGCTGATGCGACATCAATGACACAAAGAGAAAGCATTTCGCGGAAGAAGTAGCTGTAACCCCGCGAAGTCGATACTCCCACTTCACGCCCGTTAAGCAGAACCTTATCGGCGTACATGAATCCTCGCTGATCACGTGGCAGCTCCATGAATGCGTAGGGGTCACCTTTTTTGAACAGAGAGGCGAACACTTGGAGGACGTCATCCGGATTCCAAAGCAAGGTCCGAATTACACGGCGTGGATTTGCGACTTCGGCTTCCAAGGCATGGCGGCCAATGAAGTCATGGTCAAACTTCACGTTGCGGCCCCAACCTAGCTCTACGGGGCTGCGGTACCAAGCACTCACATCGTCTGCTTCGAAGCTACCAGCGACATTAAAGGTTGACGCGAAAGCCGGCAGGTTGGCCTCAAACTCCGCGCGATACTCAGCCATGTCCTCACTGAAGATGGCTGGCAAATAATCGGTGATGATGGTTGGAAAACACGCTTCCAGATGGTTAATGAATGCCGCTCGGCCGCCTAACTTACGCATATCGAACTCTTGGCCTGCCTGCCAAACGGCCTCATACACTTCGTCTGCATATTCGGCCGGACCTTGAAGCTCAACACCAGGCTCTCCCGACATGCCCTGACGCAACGCATACACGTCGTGCCCGGCGATATTGACTACTTGCGAATGCATGAATTTGATCTCATGCAGAGAGACGCCTGTGAGCCTAGCAATCACAGCCGCCGCATGTGGGCCGGCAATCTGAAAATTGAAGCCGTTCACTACTTCCGAAGTAACTCGATAATTACCCTTGCGCAAGTGGAAATCCATAAGGAATCCACCACGACCGAAAAGCATATAATCGTCTTCCCCCCAACGACTTAAAATACCTTCGTGGATTACCTTACCGTCTTGATTGCAATGGGTCACATGCTTTGACTGCATGACGTCGAATTTAGCGAAGCTATTAATTGATGTATCGGAAAACAACCTCAGCACATCGGGCCCACGATAACGTCGCTGCCAAAGGAAAGACCAATCGCCGATATAGCAATTGTTTTTCCAAGACATACTTTCATCCAGCCAGTCGGTGTACTCCGGCATTCCCCATCGAGAAGTAAAGTAACCTTCTGGGGTTTTTCTGAAATTCTTCGGCAGCACGTTGCTTCTCCTTGTACTACGATTTTTCTTAAGGATTTAACCTTCAAAAATGATCGTTTTACGCCCATTAGGGATTACGCGATCTTCAAGATATGCGCGGACAGCACGAGCCAATACACGGCGCTCAATATCTCTGCCCTTACGCACCAAATCATCTGCAGAGTCGCGATGAGAAATACGCTCTACGTCTTGCTCAATGATCGGCCCCTCATCAAGGTCCGCAGTGACGAAGTGGGACGTTGCACCAATGAGTTTCACGCCCCGTTCATGAGCCTGGTGATATGGCCTGGCGCCTTTGAAGCCGGGGAGGAAGCTGTGATGAATGTTGATACAACGCCCTTCAAGCTTTCTCGATAGGTCGTCGGAGAGAATTTGCATGTAACGAGCCAGTACAACGAGATCAGTTTTGGTCGATTGAACGAGTTCCCAGAGCTTTGTCTCTTGGTCGACCTTTGTCTCCGGTGTGACAGGCAGGTAATAAAATGTGATGCCCTGCAAATCTACTCCGCGATACCGCTCCTGAGGGTGATTCGCCACTACTGCGGAGATCTCCATTGGCAACTCGCCAATCCGGCTCCGATAAAGTAGGTCTCGTAAACAATGGTCAAAACCGGAAACCAGCAGCATCACGCGCTTGCGCTCTGTCTGAGCACGCAATGACCAATCCATGTTGTTGCGATCAGCAATGGGGGCGAAACCTTCCTTGATTTCAGAAAGCGAGAGGACAACCTGAGGGTCCAGGGCGTCGAAAACCACTCGCATAAAAAAACGATTGGTGTCGATATCATCGAACTGTTGCGCATCAAGAATGTTGCAACGCTGCTCAAACAAATAGCTAGAAACAGCAGCAACAATGCCCGCCTTGTTCGGACAAGAGAGCAACATAATATATTTTTCGCCATTCAATTTGGCACCTCCAAATCACCAACCTATAAATAAAACTACGAAAGCGCACCCTTGAGCCGATCTTCTAATTTGCAAACATGCAAATCGTCGATCAGACAAACTCAATCAACGCGGCACACCCATAAAAAATCATTATCAAGCATTAAAAACCGACATAAACATTAGTTACGGAAAGTTCGGCCACCCCGTAAAACCCAGTGGCAGGCTTACACATGGGTAGTGGGGGTTCAGGCACTCCGCACCTCTAGAGACAGGTTCTTTTCGGGTTAGCAAAATACCTACCGATCCAAGAACGAAAAAAGTGACAAAGAACACTACGACGATCTTTTTTGTTATTTTCATCTCACCGCTCCACCAGAGAAGAATCTCAGTCTTTATTTGATCCTTTCTGAGGCAGGTTTGAACCTATCTTTCGAAAGGCGAGCTACCAAGACTCTCTCCTGAACAAGGCTGGATACTGATGAGAAGTAGGCTTTATCCATGAGGATAACAGCGGATCCAGAACGTCCGTCCTTGGACAAACGCCAAGGGAAACACCAACCACTCAAGATCCAACCGATCTGGCGGCCGGATCGGAGCACCGTTTACTTGTCGAGGTTTGCTTTTCATTGGCGCCGGATATGGCTAGGCGACCGTAAGACCGCCATCCACTGCGAGAACATGGCCAGTGACGAAGGAAGCACCATCTGAAGCCAGCCACGCGATCGCAGTAGCAACCTCCGATGAATGAGCAATCCTCCCCATTGGCACCATGTTGGCAATATCATCAAGTGCGATATGCCCACCCACCATCCTGTCCAACAGACCAGTGCGCACCGGACCAGGGGCAACCGCGTTAATGCGGATGCCGCATCTTCCCTGCTCGACTGCTGCTGCTTTGGTTAACCCTGCGATGGCATGTTTGCTCGCGCTGTACATCGCAACGTTGGAGATAGCGCGAAGGCCCGCACTGGAGCCTGTATTGACAATGATGCCCCCTCCCTGTGTATGCATATGCAGAATCTGGTACTTCATGCCATGCCAGACCCCCTTCAGATTGATGTCCATAATACGCTGGCAATCTTGCGCAGAAAGTGTTTCAACGGGGCCAAAAGGCCCCTCGATTCCGGCGTTGTTAATCGCAATGTCGATTCGGCCCCAGCGCTCAACCGTCGCTCGAATGAGCATTTCGATTGCGGTCTCATCTCGAACATCAACTACCAGGAATGCGATATCGCCAATGAGTTCCGATAAAACTTGGTTACCCTGCTCTTCATCGATGCCTGCCATCATTACTCGAGCCCCAGCTCCTGCAAAAAGCTCCACGGTTGCCAGCCCAATACCTGAGGTGCCACCAATCACCAGCACCACCTTGCCGGAGAAGTCGAACGTTATGTTGCTCATACTTGCTCCTTCAGTAAGTGACGACTTGGCTTGTCAGCCTCCTGTTTGCGCGCTGGCTGAAAAACCTCATCTTTATTTTTCGCGCCTGGCAGGAGGAACGCCGCCAAACTGGGGAGCAGAATCAGGGCCCCAAACATATTGACCAAGAACATGAACGCTAGCAGCAAGCCCATATCTGCTTGGAACTTGATCGGTGAAAACATCCAGGTAGCTACACCCGCAGCCAAGGTCAGGCCAGTCAGCATGACCACCCGCCCAACAAACAGCAGCGATCTGGCATACGCCTCGGAAAGCGTAGCTCCGGCGCGCTGACAAGCTAATGTGACGCTGAGAATATAAAGTGCATAGTCGATACCGATACCCACACCCAAAGCCGTTACTGGCAATGTCGCAACCTTGAGCCCGATACCTAGGACCACCATCAGTGCTTCAGCCAAAATACTGGTCAACAGTAGAGGTAGTACGGCAACAAGTACCGCACGCCATGAGCGGAATGCGAGCAAACTGAGTAGAACCACTGCCGTATACACACCAAACAACATCAGGTAGTTGTTGTGCTTGACCACCTGATTGGTTGCGGCTTCAATGCCGGCAGTTCCAGCAGCCAAGAGAAACCTCACATCGTCGGTGTTGTGCTCCTGTGCAAAACGTTCGATCTCTGAAACGACACCCTGCAATGTGGCAGCTCGGTGATCCGCCAAATAAACATACAAAGAGAGCAAATTGCAGTCTTCGTTGAATAAGCCCCTAGGGGCCTGCGTAACAATGGAGTTGAGCACACGCTGATTAGGTACGATTTCTGCCCATTTAAAGCTGCCCTCGTTGAAGGCGGAACCCAACTGCTTCGCCAGGTCGGCGAAAGAGTTGCTGAGCACCACACCTGGCTGCTGCTCCAACCGCTGCTGCAGCGCACGCATTTTCACCAAGGTCCCGTAATCAGCGCACTTGTCAGTGGGCGTAGTAATCATGACCGCCAACAGGTCGCTACTTGTCGCGTAATTCCTGGTCAGATAGTCATTGTCACGATTGTAAGTAGAGTCGGCACGTAGCTCTGGTGCCCCCGCATCCAGATCACCAATTTGAAGGTGAGTGGAAATGGCTGCTCCACCAACAGCCAGTGCAATTGCGACAGCTATCGCATACGCCGCCCAACGACGTTGGGTGAAAAGGTCAAGGAAACGCCAGAATCCGCTGGGCGCCCCCGATGCAGCTTGCTCCTGGGCCAACGCTCGGGTAGCCGCCCGTTTATTCACGCCGGTGTAAGTCAGAAGAATTGGCAGCAAAATCAGATTGGTAAAAATTAGAATCGCTACGCCGATACTCGCCGTGATCGCCAGTTGGCGAATTGCCTCAATGTTCACCAACATCAGGACCGCGAAACCGACAGCATCACAAACGAGGGCGGTAAACCCCGCCATAAACAAACGGCGAAACGTATTACGGGCTGCATCCACGCGGTGCATGCCACGACCGATATCCTGCATCACTCCATTCATCTTCTGCGCACCGTGGCTCATACCGATGGCGAAGATGAGGAAAGGCACCAATATCGAATAGGGGTCCAGCCGAAAACCAATCATTGGCAGCAGTCCAAGCTGCCATACCACGGCGATCAATGAGCAGGCTACGACAATCGCAGTACTACGCAGGCAACGGGTAAACCAAAACACCATTGCCGTAGCGATGGCCACCGCGATACCGAAGAAAATAAGGATTTGCAGCAGGCCATCTATCAGGTCACCCATGACCTTGGCAAATCCGACGATGTGGATACTTATTCCGTCTTTCTGGTACTTGGCACGGATAGCCTCAAGACGCTGGGAAAGCACTCCGTAATTGAGTGCTTGTTCGGCCTGAGCATCGTAGTCCAACAGCGGAACAACAATCGTGCTAGAACGGAAATCTGAGGCAACAAGCCGCCCGACAATTGCGGATCGCATGATATTAGTCCGTAGTTCTTCCATGCTGGACTTAGATCCATCGAAGGAGTCAGGCATGACGGGGCCGCCGTCAATCCCCTCTTCCGTTACGGCCATCCAACGAACGCCACGCGTCCAAAGAGATTGGACATACGAGCGCTCTACGCCCGGCAGAAGAATCAGCTCATCATTGACCTTCTGCAGAGTGTCCAGATATTTCGGGTCGAGAACACTTCCATTGTCGGTGGCAACGATGACTCTCAGACTATTGCCCAACCCTTTGAGATCATCCTCATGGGAAAGATAGTTTTGAATGTACGGGTGATCATTTGGGATCACTGCCTTGAAACTTGCGTTGAGTTCCAGATGTCGCGTCTGGAAAGCGAGAAATAATGTTACCAATAGGCACAGAAGCACTATCAAACCGCGGCGACTAAATAGTACCCGCTCCAGAAAAGTCCCTGCTGCGGGGTCAAAAGGCTCATTTGAGTTTTGAATTTCAACTTTCATTGTGCGGACTCCCCTGCAGACAGACTTAGGGTCTGCACCCCACTCGGGCCAACTAACAACAATTGATCGTCGTTTACTTGGATTGCTTCGGCAGCTGGCGCAAGCTGTTTATTTAGGGCACGAAAATCATCGGAGCGCTGATTTCCCATGACAACCTGACCATTTTCAGCCAGGAGAAGAATGCGCCCATCTTTCAGAACCAAGCCGCCCTGAATAGATGCGGAAGTCCCTGTTTCAAACTGCTGCCAGCTTTCGCCCCGATCAAAGGATCGAATGGCACTCCCCCGCAGACCAAACGCCACCGAGGCGCTATCACCCATAACGACCCCAAATAGGGTACCGGAATATGGCTGATCGATAGCTTGATAAGCCCCGTTACCGAGGCGGCGAAGCAGCAGGCCTTGCTCACCTACCACCAGATCTTGCCCTCTTAGCGACGTGCTGCTGTAGTAATGGAGCGAACCCGGGTTGAAATCCTCGGTTTGTAATGGCAACCAAGTTTTACCTCCATCGAGGCTACGTAATGCAATGCCAAAAGCACCAAAAATGGTGATCCGCTGGGTATCCTCCACCTGCATAGTAAGAAAGGGTTTGTCTGGGCCGTCCTGTACCAGCAACTCAGCTTGATGAAGGAATTTTAAAGCACGCTCATCTTGATCGCCTTTTAGTGAGACTTCGCGCTGGGCCTGCTCCAGAAACAACTGGGCAACCCTCATGCCATCGAGCTGAACCTCCCAATTCTCGCCGCCGTCTGCAGTGTGCAAAACCACGCCGAGGTGACCGATAACCCAACCTTCCTTGGCAGTAGCAAACCGAACTTGGGTAAGAAGAACGTTTACAGGGACTTCAGCTTGGCGCCAGGTCTTACCGATGTCGTCGGAAAGAATCACTCGCCCATTTTCACCCACAGCGACAAGACGATCGCCCGCTCTTACTACGCTGAGCAGGTATCCATTTTCCGGATGATTGACTACAACACTTGGCTGCTTCAACACTTCGGGCAACGAGAGCACATCTGCGTGTGCGAAATATCCCAAACCACTCAGCAAGAATGCTGTCGCGATTCGTCCTGCTTTTTTCTCAACCATACAATTCACCGATGAGAAAGTAACTGCAAAGCAGCGACGCGGAGCGCCGCTGCCCTCCAACTCAAACCTTCTTCTTAACGAAGAGCGTCCTGAGTTAATGCTTCAGCGGTGAAATAAGAACGTGGACGAGGCTCGACAGGGGTATAGTTTTTGACGTAACCAGCAACCGTGTAGGCGCGTTGCTGGAAGTCCAGGCTTTGGTATGGAAGAGTCACTACACCCGGCAGATCGTAACTTACCGCAGTGTAACCAATGCCACCGCGCCACAGCTTACCCTGAGCATCGTAAAGGTCAGAGGCTACGATGTTCCAGCTGTCCTCATCCATATAGACCTTGCGCTTAGGTGCAGCATTGCGCTTTCCGTCCTTAAGAATGCCTTCCACTTCCCATACCCGATGCAGTTCCCAGCGAACGACAGACGGATCCACAAAGTTAGCGCCCAACGTTTTCTCCGGATCGGAAGCGAGCAATGCGTTGGTGTTGTATGGAATGTACATTTCACGCTTGGTTACCAGCTTCCAATTGTACTGCTCAGGTGACCCGAAAAAGCCGTATGACTCATCAAACTGCGCGAGACCTGAAATATAGAAGTTTGGCGTGTCAAACTGCACGTTCGGAAGTTTACGAACGCGTCGTTGGCCTGGCATGTACTGCCAAGAACCTGGCTGGTGGGCTTCGTAGTCGCTTGGAAAGAGGCCAATCAAAGCTTCACCAGCGCTACGTCCTGGGGCAGTAGTTTTTGCACGATGCCACCACCACCAACCATCAAAATCTTTCTCACCACCAGGCAATGAGTAACGGTAGAACTCGTTGATGTCGATTACGGATGTCAAAGAGCGACGGCCACTGCCATCGGCCATGTAGAGCCGGTAGACGGTATCTACCGCGGTCCCCTTCCAGGAAAGAAAGTGGTTCCATAGCACTTCACTACCCGTCTTTGGGATCGGGAATGGAGTGCCGCCGTACGCGTTCTCGATGGCCAATCCATCTTTAGCCGAGCTCGCGCTAACAGCGTTTTTCGCCGCGTAGTCGTAGAACCACTGAGGAGCAGACGCCGTACGGTGTGTGTCGTAAACATCTACTTGATAGCCAGGATAATTCTTAAGCATGTAGTACACGCTGTCGGAAAGCTTCGGCTTGTACTGATCGGCATTAGCAGCAGTGATCTGAAATTTTAACTTTTCATCTGGAAATGGAAGCGGGGAGAACGACCCTGGCTGGTGTCCAGCTGGCTTTTGCTGGTATCCACCGGTCCACTTAGGGATGGTACCGTCAGCATTTCCTGCCATCTCTGCGCCAACGGGTGTCAACGTGGTACCCAGTTGCTTAGCTTGCTCGGGGCTGACAGCAGCATAAGCACCGCTGGCCATACAAAGCGGAAATAGCAGCAGCAAAGCCATCTTATTCTTGTTCATGCGTATGGTTCTCTTGTTGTTATTACAGAGGCTGGTTCCGGCACCGTCGCGAAAATGGCAGCCGCAATGCATGCGACGCTTTAGACTTGACCGACCTTTCCATTCCAAGCCGCTAAATCCGCAGGCGCGATATTGCTCCTGTGATATCGGCCAAGAAGCATTTAGGCCGCTTAACGCTTTCTTACGGACAGACCGATGACTAAACCTATTTCCGCCGCCGCGTACGCACACCTATCGAAAGATAGAGGGCCGTCATGAAACGCTTAGCTATCTTTAGGTAGGAGCAGAAACGCGTCAGTGATTCCAAAATAAAAATGGAAAGATGAATTTTCACCACGACATCGCATAGAAAAGTGTCAATCTAGGATCCTTTATGAGCGATAAGATTACTGGCCTCACCAACGACGTTATAAAACAGATGGCTGGCACGCCCTCGCTACGTTTGCGAGAAATCATGGAAAGCGCCGTACGCCACCTTCACGCATTCGCTAACGAGGTTCAACTGACACCGGAAGAATGGATAGCAGGTATTTCATTTCTCACAGAAACCGGTCAAATGTGTAACGCCAACCGACAAGAATTCATCTTGCTTTCGGACACCCTCGGCCTTTCAAGCCTTGTAAATTTGCTGCACGACCAAGATGGTCTTTCCCAAGCGACAGAAAGCAGCGTGCTTGGCCCCTTCTTTCGGGAGAACGCTCCGTCGCTCGGCCATGGGGAATCCATTGCCAAACCCGGCAATGAAGGTGTCGCAGTCTCCTACTATGGACAGATAACCGATACCGACGACACTCCGATAGCCGACGCAAACATACAGATTTGGCAGACTGACTCAGAGGGCCGGTACGACATCCAGCTTCACGGCCAGGAGGTAATGGATATGAGGGGCAGCTTCACCAGTGACTCGGATGGCTGGTATCGAGCACGCAGCGTGTTACCGAAGAGTTATCCACTACCCGAAGACGGTCCAGTGAGGCGCATGCTCACAGTCCAGGAACGACACGGATATCGACCGGCACATATCCACTTCCTTATTAGCGCACCAGGCTATAAAGAACTTGTGACGGCCTTGTATCTCGAGGGGGACCCGTATCTCCAGTCTGACACCGTGTTCGGCGTTACCACTTCAAAGCTCATTGTCACGCCGAGCCGGGACGAGATGGATCCACTTTCTGGGCTCTCTTCGATTCGCTATGACTTCAAATTGGCAAAAGGAACAGCTGATGCCTGCAGAGTGGGTGCTGACGTGTCCAAGATACACATTCAGTAACTCTTGTTCTTACCGATTACCGTCGGGGTTTGGGCACCACTCGGTGCCCCTTTTTGCATGATGTGATCAGATCTGAAACCGCCGGACCCACTGACTCAATTCAACGCTAAGGTTCTTCAGTACCTTACTGTAATGACCGCTTTCACGCGCGCTCAACGCCCCCACCTGCGCCTCATCACGAACGCGCAGCACACTTCGACTAACCTGCTCCGCAACATTGCTTTGCTGGACGGCAGTCGTAGCAATCTGTTCACTCATTTCACCTATCAATGAGGCAGATTCGGTAATGGCACGAAGCGCTGTATCAGCGAGTCCTGCCTGATCGACAGCCTGACGAGCTTGGCCAAGACAGTTCTCACTATGGGATAGCGCCTGTCGCGTGAGCGCCTGCAGCGACTCGATCGTTAAAGCAATCTCCATGGTGGCGCCTTGGCTGCGTTTAGCCAATGCGCGCACCTCGTCCGCCACCACTGCGAACCCCCTTCCCTGCTCGCCCGCCCTGGCGGCCTCAATGGCAGCATTCAAAGCTAATAAGTTTGTCTGCTCTGCTACGGATCTAATAACATCAAGAATACCGCCAATACGATCACTTTCCAGTGTGAGGTCAACCATGCTAGCCCGAGTTGCTGTCACCCCTTCTGCGAGGCTATCAATACTTTCAACGGCGTCGGCCACAAGTTTGGCCCCCGAACGAGCCTGGTGCTCTGCTTGCCGTACCGCTTCAGAGGCACGTTGAGTGTGCCCCGCGACATCACGGACACTGGCAGCCATCTCGATCATAGCCGAAGCACTTTTCTCGGACTCTTCAGTTTGCCGCTGTGCCGCATGACCCGCATTGCTGCTAACGTCTTGGAAGTCTGACGCGACCTTACCCAATTGCTCAACCACTTTAACAACGCGCTCTACCATTCCACGTAGTCCGAGGGTCATTGCCTGCATGGAGCCGAGAAGTTCCCCTAGTTCATCTTTACGCTGGTGGTCAAACTCCGCTCGCAAATCACCATTTGCAATGGCGCGTAGTGCGCTAACCGAGCGGTGCAATGGGTTCACGATCTGATAACGCAATAGAACTGTGGAGAATGTCGCGACAATGATGAGTAAGAAACTACTAAGTCCTAACATCATTAGCACACGCTGGCTAACAACGATCATGCTTTGACCTTGCGCCCAATAGGCGGAGTCGCCCTTTTCTATGAGATTTTTAGCTTGCCGCCCCAATGCTTCAACTTCTGCCGGAGTAGCAGCCTCGCTCTCCTGTTTCTTTCTGATTTCTTCGAAAAGCGTTCGATATTCGACAGCCGCGCGCCGCATTTCATCGAGGACTGGCCGCTGATCGCTATCAGGGTACTTTTCGATTAGCGCGTCAAGTTTTGACTTGACGGCTTCGAGTGATTCCTTCGCACTCTGTGCCGCATCTAAAGCACCATCGATACGATAATTCTGTTGCGCAACCTCGGCCTTGAGAAGAAGGATTTGACTCTCCGAGACGCCGGTCATCAAATCACCTCGCTCGAAGAGTGCAAATATTCCATAAAAGCCGGCACCGGCGACACCGAGCGCCAATAACACCGTAACTCCAAACCCCCAAAGCAGTTTGTTATTCACCGAAAAATTATCAAAAGCGTTCCACATATCGACTCCATGACCAGCACGACCCCTTGACTAGGAGCACGTGATTACCTCACATCAAAGAGCTGGATGTGCCAGCAGCGTCATTACCAATGAATTAGAGCCAGTGACCAAATCTAGCTTCTCGTTTACTCGAAGCGTGCAGTCGCACTGACGCTTCTACTGCGCATGGGTAGAAGGAGATAACTGGCCCCCCAAGCGAGAACGGTAATCACGACGAAGTAATACCAGTGCCCCATTTGTAAAGTCGTGAAGTACAACGGAGCGGAAAGCGCTGCACCTATGCCAGTGATCTGTCCGACCAGGCCAGCAGCAGCTCCAGATTGACCAGGTTCCGACAGCACTCTTGGAAGCAAGGAAAATACAAAAGCGATAAATCCACCTACGCACAATTGAAGAAGCATGGCTCCACCAACAACGAAGGGAAGCACTCCGCTTGGCCAATAAAATATGAAGCTGCCTATAGTCGCGCTGGCAAGAATAAGCATGGCAAGCAAAGCAGCACTCCAGCCCTTTGCCAGTAGTCCACCAATGATAATACTACCCAAGATCCCACACAGACTTGCCACAGCCATCGACTGAGCAGCGAGTCCCATTTCCATCCCATGAATTTTGCTGAGATAGATCGCACCTACTGCGCTGCTACCGATGCCTGCCAATGCGGAAAGACTCAAGCTAAAGCCGAAGCGCAGTACCCTCTTATTGCAAAGCACTTCAGTCAAACCGTTCCCCTTGGAAACGATTCTCAAGCCCGGAATGCCGAGGAAGACAAAACACAAACATCCCGCAATAATGGCATGACATAGAAAAGCTTCACGCCATGTGTCACCACCGGCATACGGTGAAACCAGCAACAGGCCGATGGAATACCCCACTGGCATCACTGTTGACCAGAGCGTGAGCGATTGCACTTGCTGCTTACCCGTAGTAAACATCATCAACAGGCCCTGCCCAGAAGTGAGCAGCGAGACTAAAGCTACACCTTCGATCAGCAGTGTAATACGCAGTGCATCGAATGTTTCCAACCATGAATTCGCAAAACTGGACGCTCCCATGGCGAGAAGACCAATAAGTAAGAGCGGTCTTGGCCCTATACGATCTATCAACCATCCCATCAGCAGCCCTGCGAAAGCTAATGGAATCAGCTGACCAGCTATTGCCATTCCGACCGCAGAAGCTGTGACCCCAAATGTGCGACTGATATCAGTGCTTAAAGGGCCCATCATGCCTAAGGCAGATGTTCCAACTAAGCCATATAAATAAATCAAAGTAATCGGAAACCATTTATTTCTCATAGCAGCCCCAACTAATACCTCGAAAGAAAAATGGCGCAATAAATTTTGCGCCATCAAACAGACTCTGAGCGTTAGCTCAATACGTCTCGCCGTTTATCTTGTTTATATGGCGCGGGAGCCACGGTCGCACGAATCCGAGTCTGTTCGGTACCTGGGTTACCCCACAACACCTCAACTTCGGTTCCAGGCTCACTCAGCGAAGCATCGATAAAAGCCAAGGTTAGAACTTTTCTGAAGTAAAGGCTGTAGCCTGGAGAGGATGAAAACCCTACCGTCTTCCCATCTTTCAGAACTGCATCAGCCCAGGTCATCCACCGGTGCGGGTGTGGAATATCGAGAAAGTCGTACGGTGTTTTCTCGCCAAAAAGAGAAGCATAGAGAGCGATAACGTCATCGTTATTAAACTCCAACGTTACTCGCGCTTTACGAGGATTTTTCGCCTCTTCCTCCAATGCGGCCCGCCCAGTGAAATCGTGGTCAAACTTAACGTTACGTCCCCAGCCAAGTTCATATGGGCTAAGCAGATAGTCGTCGATTGACTCTCCCTGGAAACTACCCTGCAATACCGGAACGATGCCTTTAAGATCGAAGTGCTCGTAAATAAATTCAAGTTGACCTTCGCTCTCTGGTCCGAAGGATGATGGTAGGAAATGCCAAAACGTGGTTGGGAACGCAGCTTCCAAGTGGTTGATCATTGCCGTTCGCCGGCCAAGACGACGTATACCAAAACGCTGACCTGCCGCGATAATGGCATTATATACCGCGTCCTTATCCTTCAGATCACCATGAAACTCGAAGCCGATTTCGCCTGCCATACCTTGACGAAGGGCCTTGACGGTGCACCCGGAAATGGTAACTTCACGAAAGTGCATGAACTTAATGTCCAATAGATCGTCACCGGTAACCTCTTGGCAGACCGCAAGAGCTGTTGGCCCAGAAACCTGCAGTTGAAACGTCTGGCACTCTTTCCACGTTGCGTCATAACCACGCTTTGTCAACTGAAAGGCAGACCAAAAGGCACTGCCAGCTTGGGAAGAAAATCTATTTTCGCCCAAACGCATCAAAACGCCTTCGCCCACTACCTTACCGTTACTATCACACTGAACCACATGCTTAGCTTGGCCTATGGAAAAGTTTTCAAAGCTGTTAACGCTAATATCGCGAAACAGCCTCAATGCCTCTGGGCCTTCGAACTCAACATCCCATAGAAATGACCAATCTCCGATATAGCATGTGCTCTTCCAAGACAGCTGCTCATCCTGCCAAGATGTAAATTCTGGCCCCCCCCAGCCCGGAGAATACGGCGGGGTAGTATTGCGCATGAAGTTAATGATTTCTTTTGACATACAGCTCTCCGAAGATCAGTTATAAAGCTCACTCGCCGGCCATTAAGGACGGACATCTAAAAAACATTTTAACGCCGCTGACAATCTTTCAGAAAAGGCAGAATTAAAATCAAACGCTGATTACAGATACACGATTAGAATGTGTGAGTCAGCGATGCCATGACAAAATCTCGTCCACGGTAGTAGTTATTATCTTCGCTACCAAAGAAGTGAGTCACATTCAGACCCAGCTTCCAATCCTGCTGATAGGTGCCAACCACACCAACGTTCACGTCACCACCGTGGTCAGAGCCGTAGTTATTAAACGCCACTGAAATGGGAGACTCGCCTTTAAAGTTGTACCCCAGCCCGAGAGGCACGTCGATATCCAAACCTGGAAAGACTTGATAGTAATTAAGGGTAGCCACGCCTCGAACGCCATACGAGGTATCATCCAGACTACTATCAAACTCCGCTTTATTTTTTGTAATGCTTGTCAGGTGGTGACCTGCGAGTTCACCTGCGAGAGAGTATCCATCCCAAAAAACACCCGCGTTACCTACATAAATAGCATTGATTTGCGCATGTACAGTATCCCCCAGAACTTGGGGATCCAGAACATCACCGCTGGCGCGTAACGATGCATCTTTTCGGTAGGAAATCTCACCACCAATATTCAACTGTCCGACCGTAGTGTTCGCACTGATGCCGTAGAGCTTGACCCGCTCTTGATACCGCAAAGAGTAAGTACCGATTGAGCCATTTGTGGGATCAAAGCCACCGGAGGGACTAATTACAACTTGAGGGGTTTTTTCGTTGTATTCAATCGCATAGAGACCGAGATCAAGATTCAGTGATTCTGGACGCCACCGTAGAGACACACCGAACTGAGGTGCATCTGGCTCTTTGTCGCTGCCGCGATAGAAAAATGCGCCAGGTCCCGCGATGATACGCTCCCCGCCCTCATCGAGAATGTCCACAGAGGATAAGAAACTGCCAGCCGGTGGTATCCGGGATTTTTCCCACTGGAATTGATAGAAACCTTCGATCGTCCAACCGCCATCGAACATTGCGCTCGCTGATATCTGTTTGGTCGGTAGAAAAAGCTCTTGCGCCTTGGTGTTAGGGACGCTAAGTGCTTTATAGACATCGACAGGAGCCATGGCTGCAGCAATTCCATTGTCGGTGAAAAACAAGCTCTCTCCCCACAGAAGCGTGTGCTGCCCCAATCGAACACTTACCGGAACGTCAAAAGGCGTGAACTGACCAGAAACGAAAGCATTCATCAACTCAACTTTATTACCCGCCCACTTGCGCGTTTGATCTGTGAAATCATTATTTGAAACCGAGGAAGGGTTAAAGGTACCTGGTGAGTCGTTGTCATTGCGGTGGTTGTATACGTCATCGTACCAAGCCGCGGCACTGAGACTCAGACCGAAATTTTTATAGCGCGCATTCAACTCTGTAAGCCAGTCGAAACGGTTCATCATCAACGAGCCACGATCAAAGTTGTGTTCAGGATCATCAGCGTTGACGCTTTTGAGATTGGTATCACTTGGATTGCTGATTCGCGATCCAAGCGAGTACTTAATGGTATTATCCCAGTTGCCCTTGATGTCACCGTACTCGAATTCAACCGCCATAGCTGTGGTGCTAGATGCCAACAGAACACCACCCAATAATGCAGAAAGCGTTAGAGGTGGTTCAAGCGCGAGGCTAGCAGGCAGAGTCATTTTCTTCATTATTTTTATTCTCCGGTTGTGGTGCATGTCTACACAAAGTGCCCGAGTTGGATTCCCCTAAGAAGTTGTTACAAGTGGATCAGGCACGGATCCATAGCGTCCAAATTAGAGATGCCCCACCGTAGGAGCACCTATCCAAAGATAGAAGAGATAGGCTCCCCCTCCCTGCCACCCCCGTGCGGTTTAAAAGCATCAGCCCCCCCCGCAATGACCGCATACTGACGATGGGCGTCATCATCGGATGACGCTACCGGCAATCATCTCCTACGCACTCTTCCTGATTTGATCACCCTGAAAAGCAGCGCCCGAGGACAGCTTCCTTGGATGCCATAGTTGCTTGAACTTCATTACGACCGAACAGAGCGTGACCACGCCGTGATACACGGCCACAGCCTCACACTTGGCGGAGTTGATTTTCCCGAGCCTGGTTCGAGCTTACGTTCTCAATGCACCAGCTTGAAATAACAGTTGGCTCAGTGGAATCAATGCCCCACGCATCAGCAAGCGCCTGTAGCGATACATTGTCACTCCCAGAAACCATGGGTGCTGAAGCGATTTACCCAACAAACCGGAATGTCGCGATTCAGCTTCGGGTGACTTTTCACCAAGCGTACCGGACAGACCCCAATCGAATATTTTATTGAACGCAGGATGGCAAGTGGCCGCTGAACTCGTTCTCCAGCGTCACCAGAGCGTTCACGGATAACGGAGGCCGTCGGATACAAACCCGAGCGAGCCTTTAGAGAATTTTTCATTCGCCATTTTGGAATGCCACCGTGCGACTACAGAAAACACCACGCAGAGACTCCACAGAAAACATAGCGACTATCTTTGGGTAGGTGTTGCCCTAACACGCTTTGCGTAAATATTCCGATGAAAGTGATCCAGGACGGATCCCGATAACCACAAAATCATCGGAGCTCGCCGCAATGCTAGAGTCTTTCTTCGATTCCCGCCATGCGTTGGACAGAATCCAATGAACCGGCGCAGTGTACTTAAGGCTGGCCTGGCCTCCAGCCTGCTTCCGCTAATAGGCTTCAACGGTATCGCTAAAGCTCTCGATTTCGAATCGAAAGTCAAATTGACGGCCATCGTTTCCGATACTCGCTTTGCAGCCAGTAACTCTTTTGGCTCGCATGCCAAAACACTGGGTGTACCTCTCCTCGTCAGCAATGGAGATATAACAAAGGTTTGGCTAAAGCATCTTGATCCTATATGGAAGCAAGGTAGTGCCTTTGTCATGGGCTTAACCACCCAAGAACAGCTTTTCTGCCTTGAGCGCCTGGCTTGGGATCGTGGCATGAAAGTTCTAATGCGCATAGAACACAACGCTGTAGGTGAGGGACGAATAGCGCACTCGATCATAGCTCCACCACGTCTGATAGAAAAAACCACACTGGCAGTCCAGAACGAACATTTTTGGCCCACTGATCTGGGAGTTCTTCTAAGTTCCTGCTCGTCTTCGCTGCTTAGCGGCAGTTGCTTCAGTCGACAGGTGATGAGCAAGGGCTGCCTCAATGAGCAACTCGTGACCTGGGTAATAGCCCCATCAACTCGATCCGCCTGAAACCGCCCCGACCGGTCAGACATTCATAACTATAAATAGGAGAGTTCCAATGCTGCCTCCTGGCATCGATTCCGCGACTTTTCAAAAGGCAATAAGCGCTTTCGAGAACGTGGTCGGCAAAGAATGGGTCTTCACCAGCGAAGATGATCTGAAACTCTATCGCGACGCCTACTCGCCCTACCTGGGCGAGCCTGAAGAGCGCGTCGCTTCAGCTGCCGTAGCTCCGGACTCTTCTGAACAGGTACAAGAAATTGCGCGGATCGCTAATAAGTACGGCATTCCGTTGTACACAATTTCTACCGGCAAGAACCTTGGCTATGGAGGCTCCGCCCCCACCTATAGCGGCAGCGTGGTGTTAGACCTCAAGCGTATGAATCGCATCATTGAGGTCAACGAGAAACAGGCTTACTGCATCGTCGAGCCTGGTGTCAGCTACTTCGACATGTACCGCTATCTGCAAGAGAAGAAAAGCGCGCTGTGGATTGACGTACCAGACCCAGGCTGGGGAAGTATGGTGGGGAATGCTATGGATCGCGGTGCCGGTTATACCGCCTCCCAATTCCGCAATCATTTCGATGCTCACTGCGGAATGGAAGTGGTACTGGCCAGCGGCGAGATTATGCGTACTGGAATGGGCGCAATGCCAAGCTCTAAAACCTGGGGAATGTATAAGACCGGCTTCGGCCCAGCAATCGACGGCATCTTTAGCCAGTCAAATTTTGGCATTGTAACGAAGATGGGTTTTTGGCTTATGCCAGAGCCTGAAGCGTTCCTAAAAGGTCGCGTCCACCTCTCGCGGTATGAAGATCTGATTCCTCTGGTCCAATTGATGACAGAGCTGGAAAACTCTAAAATCTTCACTGGCTACCCCGACATTAATAGCCCAGCCATGGGTACGCCGAGTCTAGCGGGCCTGCACGAATTTCTCGCACATGGCCCTAAGGAACTAGACCCAGAATTCATGGCCCTCATTGGGCGCGGAGCTAAACCAAAAGAGTACGAGGCATACGCAAGCAAAAAGGGAATCCCTTTTTGGAGCTGCGCACTGACGTTCTATGGCCCGGAAAAAGTCATTCGAGCCCAATGGGAATATGCACAGGAACGTTTCAGCAAAGCCATACCTGGGGTGAAATTTGAAGAACGCGAGTTCTACAATCTTCCACTTTCGCCTGAGCAAGCAGAGAAAGTTGAATACCCCGCCCAATTCGGTATCCCCAATCTACGCACATTCGCAATCGGCGCGCGTTCGACTTGGAATTCAGCTCCACCAAGCCATGGGCATGCCTGGTTCTCTCCGGTTATTCCTCGTGATGGCGCGGAGATTCTCAAGATCAATGAAGTCATCGGAGCAGAGGCTCGTCGACTCGGCATTCCGCTGATATTCGCGATGATCGTACCTGTTCCATCATGGGAGCGAAGTTTCACGTTCATCATCCCTCTGTTCATCAGCGATGATCCTGCACAGAACAAGAGGAGCCGCGACGCATTCAGGCATCTCATCAGAGTGGCTGCCGATCATGGCTGGGGGGAGTATCGAACCGCCCCTACGTTCCAGGCCGATGTAATGGATACCTATTCGTTTGGCGATCATGCTCTGTTGCGCTTTCACGAGTCGATCAAGGACGCCATTGACCCTAAAGGAATCTTGTCACCAGGCCGATATGGCATCTGGCCGAAGCACCTTCGAGATAAGCATCGCTACAAAGGAGGCGACTCAGTATGAAGCGCTCAATCATTATGACCTTTTTGGCGGTAGCCGCCTTCAATAGCTTCGCTGCCGATAATAATCCGGATCTTGGAAAGCAGGTGTATCAAAAATGGTGCGCTCCGTGCCACGCCCCCGGTGATCTATATCCAGGCACTCTGGCTTTAAGAGCCAAGTACAAGGGAGCACTTCCCGATGCGTTGGAACACCGCACAGATCTTAATCCCGAGATGATCAAGTACTTCGTCCGGAACGGGGTCACCATCATGCCTTTCTTCCGCAAGACTGAGATTTCCGACACGGAGCTGAGTGCGATTACGAAATTTCTTACCAAACAGCCAACCAAACCATGATCAGTAGAGGATGCATTAAGTTAGATCGGCTTTTACTCGCTGCTCTATTCGCAGTGGCTTCACCAGCATTCGCTCAGAAATGTGAAGTCACCATTGTTTCCACCGATCAAATGACATACTTGCAAGATCATATTTCCGTGAGCCGAAGTTGCAAACAGTTCACCGTGACGCTTCAGCACACGGGACGAATGCCTGCCGCAGCAATGGGGCATAACTGGGTGCTGAGCAAAACCAGTGATGTTCACGGTATCGCCACCGACGGAATCACTGCCGGTAGTGCAAATAGTTTCCTGAAGACTGGGGACAGCCGAATCATAGCTCACACTCGATTAATAGGCGGAGGTGAAAGCGCCGATGTCATCTTCAACGTTAGCGAGCTATCGCCTGACGAAAGCTACACTTTTTTCTGCTCCTTCCCGGGCCACTCGGTCTTGATGAAGGGCCAGTTAAAACTGATCGACTGACATGGAGAAAAATGATCTTCCAGCTTGCCGTGATAGACGACCCGATAGACCTACGACACGCGCCTGAAACTGGCGATCTCCTGATTGAGTTCGAGCATAGTCATCGCGCGGCCGCCAACAAGCGCTTTCAAGTGCGCTTCAAGCTGGTGGCTTTCAACCAAGTCTCCAATGCCCTTAACCGCCCTTCCTATCCATAGATAGGTGCAGGGCAGTACCACCGACAGCAATCTCGCATTATCCAAATATCACAATCATAGAAAGAAGGTATTTATGAGCATGCTTCCTACGGGGGATTCTCGTGTCGATTTTTCAAGCTGGAATCGTCAGTATTATCAAATCAATGGCGCCGTGGTTGCAGTCCATAGCGCCGGCGAAGGTACGCCTGTTGTTTATCTCCATGGTGGTGGAACCTGGCACGGACTGGGTTTCACCTCTGGTCTGACGGATCGCTTCAAAGTCTACCTGCCTCACCATCCAGGTTTTGGCTTATCCGAAGACAACTCCCAGGTCGACTCTATTGCAGATTGCGTCGAGCACTACGAAAGCGTTTTCGACACACTCGAGCTCCAACGCGTCCATCTGGTTGGTAGCTCGTTAGGTGGCCGTATCGCTGCCGAGTTCACTGCCCGATATCCACATCGAGTGAGCAAACTTGTACTTGCTGCACCCGCCGGCCTTGCCGTTCCCGAACACCCTCTGCCCGATCTGTCGAAAGTTTCGCCTCAGGACTTCCCTTCATATCTCGTGAACGATATGCAAGTCCTTCTCCCCTTCCTTCCGCACGGGCCGGACGAAGAATTTATGAACATGCGGGTCAGAGAAGGTAGTGCGGTCATGCGCCTTTTAGGTCAGACGGGCCTGGACAACCCGAATATGCCAGAGCTTTTGAAACGTATCTCCGCTCCGACCTTGATTCTTTGGGGTCGCTTAGACCGAATGCTTCCAGTTGGCCAAGCCGAGCATTGGAAAAACAATATTGCCGGCGCCAAGGTCAAGGTATTCGAAAACATCGGCCATCTTCCACTTGATGAGTCGGCAGAAGCACGCCAGGCCGTATTGGATTTTCTGGACTGAGGAGGCCGCGAGACCAGCCTGCGCACTATCTTTCGGCAGGTGCCCCCGGCCTCGGCAATAACAAAACTCATCTGAAACTGCCCAACGACCAGGAGCTTCAATGCAACCTTTTGTCTACAACGCCCTTCCTAGCCGAGTGATTTTCGGCTCGGGCACGATCACGCAGCTGGCTGACGAAATCAGGGCTCTGGGTGCGTCCCGAGCGCTTGTATTAACGACCAAGCAGCAAAAGAGCGATGGGGAGCGTCTTTGTGAGCAGTTAGGAGACCTGGCCGTCGGTCTTTATGCAAACGCGACCATGCATACGCCGATCGAGGTGACGAAAGACGCTCTGAAGTTCGTTGCCAGCAACAATGCTGATTGCGTCGTGGCATTGGGCGGTGGTTCAACCATCGGTCTTGGTAAAGCCATTGCACTCAATACAGATCTACCGCAGATAGTCATTCCTACGACCTATGCCGGTTCCGAAGCGACACCGATTATTGGCCAAACAGAGAATGGGCTGAAGACCACACAGCGCACGTTGAAAGTGCTGCCGGAGGTTGTTCTTTACGACGTTGATCTGACAATCACCCTGGCGCCGGAAATCAGTATTACAAGTGGGCTCAATGCAATTGCCCACGCAGTGGAAGCGTTGTACTCCAAAGATGCCAACCCCCTCATCACGCAACTTGCCGAACAAGGTATTGCTGCCTTGGCGAGCGCCCTCCCCCGGATCCATAAAAACCCTGGAGACCTCGACGCTCGTTCCGACGCGCTGTTCGGAGCCTGGGCGTGCGGTGTCTGCTTGGGTGCGGTGGGAATGTCGATCCATCACAAACTCTGCCATACGTTGGGTGGCAGCTTCAATCTGCCTCACGCCGAAACACACAGCATCGTCCTTCCGCATGCGACGGCGTACAACGCAGCCGCCGCCCCCGATGCCATGGCTCGTATTTGTCGCGCGTTGGGAGGCGTCAGTAGTGATGCTGCTGGAGGCCTCTATGACTTGGCATCCAGCCTCGGCGCACCTACTCGGCTCGAACAAATAGGTCTGCGCGAGCAAGACCTACCGCGCGCCGTGGAAATTGCCTGTTCCTCTCCGTACTGGAATCCACGGCCGATTGAGGCACAAGGCATTAAGCATCTGCTCGATAACGCATTTTTCGGCCGCCGCCCTTGATTGGCACTTGTTGAATGACAGCCTTTGGAGAACATCATGGAACTCAACCCGCATATCCTTCGCCATCACCACATCACCCTCAATGTGGGTGGTGCACAAGAAGACTACGATTTTCATACCAAAGTACTTGGATTGAAAAGCATCAAAAAAACAGGTCTGTATGATGGTTCCGAGCCGATTTACCACTTTTACTACGGTAACGACATTGGGGAAGAAAGCACGCTGATCACCTGCTTTCCAATGCGGCAGTCGGGACGAAAAGCACGCCGGGGAAGCGGCCAAGTTAAGACTTTGGCGCTCTCGGTACCAGAGTCTTCGCTGTCGTTTTGGGCTCGTCACTTGAGCAGTCACGGATTCACACCTGTTTTTCTGGAAAGATTTGGCGAGCGCCTGCTGCACTTCAGCCACCCGTGTGGAATCGAGTACGAACTTGTAGGCATCAACGACGATAATCGTAAGCCCTACTCCAATGGTGTCGTTCCGTCTGAGTTCGGTATCCGCGGCACTCACGGTATTACGGTATCGGTACGCGACATGGAAAACTCTGCCGAATTTATGCATTACGGCTGGACAGGCAAGCTACTCACAAGAGATGGTGCTTTCGTTCGCTACCAAGTAGGCAATGGTGGTTCGGGCACGATTATTGACTTCCAACTGGAGCCAAACTTGCCCCAAGGTTCGTGGGCCTATGGCGAAGGTACCGTGCACCACTGCGCGTTTGAAGTAACCGACCTTGATGTGCAACGTAACGTGAAACTCCACCTGGAAGGTATGGGTTACACCGACGTGTCAGAGCGCAAAGATCGCGGCTACTTCGACTCGGTCTATGTCCGAACCCCAGGTGGAGCACTGTTCGAAGCGACGGTCTCCAAGCCTGAAGGATTTTTGGTGGACGAACCCTTCGAAGACCTCGGCAAAACAATCCAGATCCCTCCTCAACTGGGCGCTCGCGCTCAAGAGATCGCCGCATACCTTGAGCCACTTAAGTTCTGAGGTGGCTCATGACCAACAACCCACATCTATCAATGCCAGTGCACTTCCTCGGGCCTTCGCCCAAGAAAGTCGGCGTGGCCACCATATTGATACACGGTCGCAATCAACAACCCTCAGACATGTTCGCTATGGCCGAGCGCATTGGCTTAGATGACATGCCGTACATCGCCTTGGAAGCGGCCGACAAAACCTGGTACCCCAATCGATTTATGGCCCCCGTTGCGGACAATAGTCCTTGGCTTGATTTCGCCCTCGACAGCATTACTTCCGTCCTGACCACCCTGGAGAAGATGTCGATCAAGCGAGAAAAAATTGTCCTCCTGGGGTTTTCTCAAGGTGCGTGCCTGGCGTGTGAATATGTTTATCGACATGCAAGCGCATACGGCGGGCTGGTCTCGTTGACCGGGGGGCTCATCGGCCCTGAAGGAATGACGTGGTCAACCGCTGCCGACTTGTCAGGCACTCCTGTTTTGATGAGCAACGGCGACCAAGATGAATGGGTTCCATTGCAACGTACAGTCGAGACTTCAGCGGTATTCAAAGAGATGCGGGCCAGCAACGTTCAACTGAACGTATTTCCCGATCGACCCCATTTGGTATCGGATGAAGAGATCGATTCGGTACGCTCACTGCTGCAACGCTTACTTGCGCCCCAAAAAATTAATGCCTGAATGGCACATGGCGGGAGACCATATTTAGATGGCAATTCCAACACTCGGATTCATTGGCCTGGGTACCATGGGTGAGCCAATGGCTCGTCGCTTGGTTCAGGCTGGCTTCGCACTGACGGTGTTCGATCTCAACGAAGCTGCCGTCGAACGCCTGCAAACACTTGGCGCCACACGCGCAGCCGATCCCAAGACAGTTGCAGATAACGCGCAAATAGTCTTCGCCAGTTTGCCCACTCCGGACATTGTCCAAAAGGTAGCGATTGGCGAGGGTGGCGTGATCCAGGGAGCGCAAGTCCGTGTCTTCATTGATCTGTCGACCACAGGTCCCCGTACGGCCAAAACAGTTGCAAATGCTCTGTTAGCGAAAAATGTAGTGGCCGTTGATTGCCCCGTCAGCGGCGGAGCAGCGGGGGCCGAGAAAGGCACGCTCGCCTTGATGGTGGCGTGCCCTGATGCCACCTATGAGGAGCTCTTCCCTATTCTGAAGAACATTGGGAAACCGCTGTTCTGTGGTGAGGCACCAGGGCTTGGCCAGACCATGAAACTGGTGAATAACCTGGTTTCCGTTACGGCATTGGCGGTCTCCTGTGAAGCGCTGGTCATGGGTGTGAAAGCAGGGCTGGATCCTCAAGTCATGCTCGATGTATTCAACGCTGGCAGCGCGCGCAACAGTGCTACCGCAGACAAGCTGCCTCGCGCGGTACTACCTCGTACATTCGATTTCGGATTCACCACAGCGCTGTCTCTGAAGGATACCCGTCTCTGCCTCGATGAGGCTGAGGCTATGGGCGTTCCCATGCCGGTAGGCAGTAGCGTTCGCCAAGTGCTCAACATGACCCGCGCAGCCTTCGGCGATGACGCTGACTTCACTCGCATCACCTGCTTGATGGAGCAATGGGCAGGCATCGAACTACCTACCCGCCCACTTAATGCCAACTGAAAAATAGGATCTCGAAATGAGCAAAGAGCTCTTTGATAAAGGATTTGCCAACCGTAAGGCCGTGCTGGGTGCTGCGCATGTCGAAAAGTCCTGGTCTGCGGCTGATGATTTCAATCGTCCAATGCAGGAACTCGTCACGGAGTATTGCTGGGGTGCTATTTGGGGGGATGACACCCTCTCCTTCAAAACACGCAGCATCGTCAATCTCTCCGCTCTGACTGCCATGAACCAGCATCACGAACTAGGTGTGCATGTCAAAGGCGCGCTCACTAATGGCGTCACCAAGGAAGAGATCCGTGCGGTACTGATGCAGGCCGCTATTTACTGCGGGGTACCTGCTGCCCTGGCCGCATTCCGAGTTGCCAGCGAGGCGATAAAAGCGTGGGAAGCCGAGCATGCCTGATCTTCAGCCGCCGACCTTTGGTCGGCGGCCCGAACGCAATTTGGAGGCTCCATGAACGCACTGCCCGACTACGAGGTATTCGCGATTCGATATGCCTGCGTTAATCGCCTCCGTCGAGACAACTTCATCGACAGTCACGACGCGCATGACATACCGATGCCGATGGACTATTTCGTCTGGCTAATCCGTAGTGATGAACACGTTTTCCTGGTCGACACCGGCTTCAATCAATCAGCAGCAGACGCTCGTGGTCGCAAGCTCCTTCGCTGCCCTATTCGCGCGCTTGAAGCACTAGGAGTAACGCCAGCCGATATCAATGAGGTGATTATCACCCACATGCATTACGACCATGCAGGGAACGTGGATCTACTCCCCCATGCTCGCTTCCACCTGCAAGAGTCTGAAATGCGCTTCGCCACCGGAAGGTACATGCTGTATCAACCACTGCGTCAGTCCTTCAACGTCGAAGATGTCGTCAATCTGGTCCGAGGCGTGTATCAGCAACGTGTAGTTTTCCACGAGGGTGATGTGCAGTTAGCCCCAGGTGTAGAGCTCATTCATGTCGGTGGCCATACACTTGGATTACAGGCTGTGCGAGTGCACACAGCACGAGGTTGGGTCGTGCTCGCATCTGACGCAAGCCACTATTACGCAAATATGGAAGACGACTCGCCCTTCCCTGTTGTTTTAGATGTTGGGGCAATGCTCGATGGCTATCGAAAGCTGCGTTCGCTAGCCTGCTCCGCGGATCACATAGTCCCCGGCCATGATCCACGCGTACGAGAAATCTACCCGTTTCACGACGACCCAATGAACGACATCGTTGCTCTACATCTATCCCCCGAAGACACGTAGACAAGGGGCTATCAATAAGAGATTAGAGATGCATCGCCCCTCTGTAGGGGCTCAATAGTAACAAGAGGCCGAAAAATCGGCCCTAGCCGCGGAGACTGCCCCATGCGTAGTCATACCAATAGCATGTTCCAAACCCTGCATGCCCCCCTGCAGTTATCGCTGATAGCCTCAAAACTGTGTCCGATCACTGCCTGTGTTAATCTGGTTCCGTTTCCGCGCTTGCTCAAGCGCATGATGGCCTCGTCCAATACTCCGTTAACACTCGTTCAAGCTCCCCCTGGATATGGCAAAACTGGACTATTGAAGCAGCATTACCAACAGTTGAAGCGAGACGGCGCCAAGACTGCCTGGCTCTCGCTTGAAGACGGAGATGGAGACTTAGCCACGTTCAGTGCCTACCTCAAAGCAGCCCTGGAGCTTGTTGACCAACCGATCCCCGTAAACGGGCTGCTTACCAGGGTTGGAGAGACCAGTCTAGGCAAATCACTCACGGCCCTCTTAGAGCTTCTGCAAGGTGATCAGACGCCGATTTATCTATTCATCGATGATGTTCACCATCTTGCAGGTAGTGACGCGGTTCGCTGCCTTTCCATGCTGACGGAACGAGCACCACCACATCTGCACTTTATCCTCAGCTTCAGAGGTGAGCCTTGTCTATCTGTAGCCAGGCAGCGAATGCAAGGATTGGTTTCAGATATAAATGTGCGAGATCTGCGCTTAAATCATGAGGAAGCCGTCTCTCTCCTTCGCTTTCTAAGGGTGGAATCTCTTCCTGAAGAGCAATTAAGTCAGCTTGAGATCCGTCTTGAAGGATGGGCCGGCGGCTTGGTTTTAGCCGCACTTTTGCTGCGGCACGATCCTGATCAAGTGTATAACTTGGCCAATTTTTCTGGTGAGAGACGTCAGTTTTCAGAGTTCTTTCTGCAAGACGTACTGTTCCGTCAACCGCAGGAAATTCGCGACTTTCTGCTGCACACGTCTATCTTGGAGCGTCTCGATGCGGACGTTTGCAATGCGCTCACTGGACAACAGGATAGCCAAGCCATGCTCCGCGAATGCGAGAGTCGAGGGCTGTTCCTAATGGCAATGGACGAGGAGCAAAAAAGCTACCGATACCATCCACTTTTTGCAGAGTTCCTGAGGCGAGAACTTCGTCAGATAAACGAGAAGCACATGCTTCAGCTTCACATGTTGGCCAGTGAATGGTTGATTCAGGCCGGAGATTACGTGGGTGCCTTCAATCAAGCGATAGCTACAAAAGACTATCTCCGCTCAGCTGAAATTATGGATACCTACAACGTCGAAATCTTCTCGTCTAACGTTCATGCGTGGGCGCTCGTGGACATGTTGCCTGAGGAAGTTGCAATGCGATTTCCCGCCATTATCCTTAACCAAATTTGGCAGTTGGAGGTTCGTTGGCAATTTGAAATCTGCAAGACGCTGCTCGAAAAGGCTCAAGTACGCCTTAATCAGATCGAACGAGACAATCTTCTTCCCAAAAATCGCATTCAGACTCTTCGTTATGAATGGCTCCACCGAGAGCTGATGCTCGGTATGCTCGGCGACAACCCCTCCGCCGTCCAGGCGCAAGCCCAGTACCTACAGCAAAATTACCAAGACGCTCCCCCCTTAGTGAAAGGCAGTTTCTACACTGCAGAACTATATGCGCTTCGTGAGCACTATCAGCTCGATGAAGTGGAGCGTTTGAATACCATATGCATGGAAAACTTCAAGCGCTTACCCAGCGAAGCGGCACAAGTCTTCCACAATGCAGTTTTAGCACCCGCAAGGCTCGTTGCAGGTCGCACCCATGCAGCTATTCAGTCACTCAGCTCAGCCTTGCGCTCTGCAATAAAAATCACAGGCCATGGCTCACCTTTGGCGGCAATGATTGCGGTTCATTTGGCTAAAGTGCACTACGAGCGGGACGAACTGCAGCAAGCTCGTACGCTGCTTGAGCAGTACCTCCAGCATGCGAGTTACCTTGGTTTCGTCGATCAGGCAATTGCTGGTTGGCTGACGCGTGCACGCATAGCCATGATTGATGGTGACAAGGCTAACGCCTTTCAAATGCTAGATGAAGCAGATGTGTTCGCCAACGAGCATGGCTTCGAACGACTCCGCCTTTTCAGCATGGCCGAGCGAATAAAATGGTTACTGCGCCAAGGTGAAGTAGACGAGGTCATTCGTCTTGGTCGGAAAAACAAACTACGAGGGCCAGTAAGCGATGTAACTCCTCATCGAAATGTGAGTACTCGCGATGAGGCGCGTGCCCTTTGTTGGGTAAGGGTCGCTCAAGCCGAAGACCGGCTTGTCGAAGCTCTCAACCTGGCGAAGCTGTGGAATCGTCATCTTGAAGCAGCCAACGCAGTTCGTAGCGCGCTTCGCTGGAATGTCATCATCGCGCATCTATCACTGCTTACCGGTGATGAGCGAGCTGCGCAACGTGCTCTGCGTAGAGCATTGTTCCAGGCAGCACCTTGTGGATTCATTCGCGTGTTCCTGGATGAAGGTGAATGGCTAGTGCGGTTACTACGCGATCAACTGCGGGCGGCAACACTCGAGGGGGAACCAGCGGACGCATTCGCAAGCAACCTATTGGAAAGAGTGGATGGTAGTGTTCCCGCCACTCCCACGCCAAAAGCAGCGCCCCATGAGCAAGGCAGCGCCATTTTCGGCGCTCTAAACAGCAGAGAATTAGATATTTTGAAGATGGTCAGCATTGGCATGCTGAATCGGGAGATAGGTATCAAACTCGGAATGACCGAAGGCTCCATCAAGTGGTACCTCCAGCAGATCTACGACAAGATCGGCATTCGCCGGCGTTCTCAAGCTGCGGAGAGGGCTCGCCAACTTGGCATCCTCCGATAACTAGAGCTGCAAGCTCTGCCTTGCGGCTCTACTCTCACTTTACGCTATCCATGGATAGGTGCTTGGTCTGATTGCTTGTCGCATCGTGAAGTCATTCGATTCGATAAAAACAAGAGGAACCAAACATGTCCATGGCTTACGATGTGGTAGCCATTGGCTCCGGCCATAACGGCTTGGTAGCCGCTGCGTATCTAGCAGCAGCCGGCAGAAAAGTTCTGGTACTTGAGCGTAACGCCTGGTTTGGTGGCGGCGTTGTCACGCGCGAACTCACGGTTCAAGGGTTCAAGCATGACCAGCACAGCGTTGGTCATATCTTCATCCAGGCGAACCCGCTAATACGCAACGATGAGTTGGGTCTCATCAGTAAGTATGGACTGAAGTACATCTACCCCGAGGTACCTCTAATCTCAGTGTTCGATGATGGAACGACTCTGAGCCTCTACCGTGATCGCCAACGCAATTACCAGGAGCTTGCAAAATTCTCCCAGAGAGACGCTGAGGCATACCTGAAATTCTCTGAGATCGCCGCTCACTATCTGCCTATGCTGATCGGCACACTCTACTCAGCACCAGTTCCAATGGGTGCTCAGTTCGCCATGATGGATCAAAGCCCAGAAGGTCGAGAGATGTTTGCCACCATGATGAAGAGCAGTTGGGAAATCATTACCGACTGGTTTGAACATGAAAAAACGCGCCTGCACTTCGCGCGCATGGTTGGCGAAAACCTTGCTAGTCCGGAGGAGCTTGGCTCCGGTATTAGCTTGTTCATGTTCCTTGGCTTTATGGAAAAATACGGAATTGGTATTCCAGTCGGAGGCAGCGGTGCACTCACCGCTGCATTGATTCGTTGCATCGAAGATCATGGCGGCGAGGTCATTTCCGAAGTAGACGTCTCGATAATTGAGACCAAAGCTGGCCGGGCTTCGGCTGTGCTAACGCATGACGGTAGACGCTTCGAAGCTAAAGATGCAGTCATTGGAGGTATCCACCCACACCTCCTACGCGGGTATTTGCATGAGGCCGGCGTAGCGCCTCATGTTTTTGAACGAGCAGAACGAACGACTACTTCGCCTTGTGCCTGCATCACTATCCATGCATCACTGCAAGAAAAACTCCAGTTCAAAGCTGGGAACCATGTCGACAAAGCAGCCTTTATCGAACTGCTGCCGGTCAGTATTGCTCGCTTCCGTCGCTCATTTGATGATGTTCGATATGGCGAGCTGCCAAAAGATCCGCTTCTTGCCCTCGCATCCCCGACAAACATTGACCCCAGTCGCGCTCCGATGGGCAAAGCCACCATGCACGCTTGGGCTTACGTTCCATTCGAAGTTGACGGTCGCCCTGCTGCGTATTGGGACGAGATCAAGGAAGCCTATGCCGACAGACTGCTGGAGCGCATGTCACCCTACTTCCATAACTTGAGCAGCAATCTGATCATTGGCCGCCATGTCGACACACCTCTCGATATGCAGCGCACATCTCCAAGCTTCCAGCGTGGCGACCTTCATGGGATCGCAGGACACCAGCACCAATTCGGTGCTCACCGACCAACTCCAGATCTTGGCCGAAACACTGTTCCAGGCGTCGACCGGCTGTATCTGGTAGGCCCATTCCAACACCCGGGCGGCGGTGTTTTCGGTGCCGGCCGCGCTGCCGCAATGCGTGTATTCGACGACCTAAAAATGAACTTCAGCCAATTTAATAAGGCGTAATGCAATGAGACTTTATTCCCCCGACGGTAGCGAACTGATGAAAATCGATGCCTTAGAGCGCGATGGAAATCGACTGATTCTGAAGGGAACCGCGTTTGGAGCAATGCCGATATCTGCACAGCTGCGCCCCGAGGAGCTGCGCGGCGGCTTCCGACTTCTAAGCGCAAAACTCACCCTGTTCCTGATCAGCATGCTGCTAAGACGATGAGGTGCGAGCTCCATGCAAACCTCTTCGAATCGCTTAATCGCACTTGAATATCTGACGCTCATTGAAGCCGGCGACCTAACGAATGCCTTGGAACTGGTCAGCGATGATGCCGTGATTTGGTTACCGAACACTGGCGAGATAGACAAGGCCACCTTCGCGAACTTCCTAGGCTCTGTATTGCCGGCTATTCGCTCAATGAAATTTACCATTCGCGGCATAACCGAAGACGGAGAGCGTATTGCTGTCGAGGTAGATGGACGAGCTGAGTTGAACAACGAGCGCATCTACAACAATCGCTATCACTTCCTGTTCATCGTTCGGAATGGGCTGTTGCAGAAACTGAAAGAGTTCACCGATACCGCTCCCGCAATAGAAGCTTTCAAACCCTGATCCAAGTACTCGAAAAACAACAAGAGGAATACGCGATGACTGCAGGTAAACGCATCATCATTATTGGGGCCGGGCCTGCTGGCCTTGTTACTGCATTTGGTTTGGCTCAACGAGGGGCGCAAGTCACCGTCATTGACCGCGAACCACAAGTGGTTGACTCACCTAGAGCGATGGTTTACCTGCCTTCGACAGTCAAAGCCCTGGATAGAATTGGACTACTCGAAGCGGCCAAAAAACTCGGGCCGGAAAGTTACGACTATCAATGCTACTTTGCCCAGTCTGGCAACGTGGGACGAATGGATCATCGCCTTGTAGAAGACCTTACGCCTTATCATTACGTCCTGCATTTTGGTCAGGATGTGCTTGCCAAAATGATACTCCGACGACTCGTTACTTTTCCTGGTAGTCAGGTGCTCTGGAACACAACGCTGGACAGTATTGAGCAGCATGATGATTGTGTGGTTGCAAACATCAGTGATAGCAGTGGTAAGCATCAGCTCGAAGCAGATTGGCTGATCGGTGCTGATGGGGCACGTAGTACGGTGCGCAAACTGATAGGTGCAAGCTTTGACGGCTTTACCTGGCCAGACACATTCATGGCCACTAACATATTCTTCGACTTCAGCAAGCATGGATATGCTGCCTCCAACATGGTTTCTGACCCGGTAAATTGGGCAGTTATCGCACGGGTGAACAACGATAATCTGTGGCGCGTAGCCTACGGTGAAGACAGCAGTTCAAGTGATGAAGAACGCATGGCTCGAGTCGATCAGCGGCTGCGCCATTGGCTACCGAAAGGGGCTGAGTACCGTTTGGAACGAGCCAACTCTTATCGAGTGCACCAACGAGCGGCCTCAACATTCCGTGCAGGACGGGTACTGCTTGCCGGCGATGCTGCGCATGCTACCAACCCTATCGGCGGCATGGGCTTCACCTCGGGCATTCAGGATGCCATAACGCTCATTGATACTTTTGAGAAGCTATTCAAAGGGCAGGCAGGTGACGATGTGCTTGATTGGTATGCCTATGAGCGCCGCCGTATTTTCCTCGAAGTTGCTAATCCAACCGCCATTGAATTCAAGCGTAGAACCCAAGAGGCCGATCCTGAAAAACGTGCCGAAGATGAGCGTAACTTCCTTGGCATGACTGGCAACCATGAAATTCTACGCGGTGCACTGATGTCGGTCTTCGGCTTGGAAAGTCGTCCATATCAATCTGATTGGCGAGAGGCTGTGATTAAGCAGGATCAAGAGCGAAGTGAAGCCGAAAAGCAGAAAGCTTTAGTCGGTGGCACAACCAGTACGTTGAGCCACACCAGTGAGATTGAGTAATCACTCAGAGTTGAGCCGGCTCATTGCGTAACACGTCAAGGAACTGAAAATCCCGGCCACACTGCCGGGATTTTCATTGTGCACTCGCTAGAAATTCATACAGTGAATCACTCGACTATAGTTTGAAACGCTAGGCAGCGCTGTCGCGCTACCTCGGTGCGGGGCCGTACTCATAGATAGCAATTGGGCCGAAAACCAGGCAATGGGCTGTTGGACACAAGTAGTAGCCCTTCGCAGGGCTCTACACAGCGATCGGAAATACCTTCAGGATGCTGCTAGCAGGTCAACACAAGATCAGCACAGGAGCACCATGAGCAGTGCTCCTGGACAATTGGCTTATTTGGCGTACGGCACATCAATGGGGGCGGGAGCCCGCTTACCCAGAATCATGTCAGCAGCTTTCTCTGCAATCATAACCACAGCCGCGTTTGTATTACCGGCGATCAGTGTCGGGAATACCGATGCATCGACTACTCGTAGCCCACGAATTCCACGCACCTTGAGTTGAGGATCCACCACAGTCGTTGCTGGATCACTACCCATTCTGCAGGTGCATCCAGGATGGTGAACAGTCACAGTAGTTCGGCGGATGTAATCGTCCCACTCGCTCTCGTGCTGGACATTCATGCCAGGCAAAATCTCCCGGGCTTGATAGCGAGAAAATGCAGCATGATCGAGAATTTGACGCGCTAGCTTCAGACCATGACGTACAACTCCAAGATCGTCTTCATCAGCGTAAAAATTCGGATCGATCAGTGGCTTGGACGACGGATTGCTGTCGGCTAACGTCACTCGACCATAACTCTTCGGGCGAGCTGCAATTGATAATACGCCATAACCATGTCCTATGGGCAGCAAGGTCGGCTTTGGCCCACGATGCGCCGGCATGAAAACGAGTTGCAAGTCAGGGCGGTCTAAATCTGGCGTGGTACGCAGGAAACCCGTTGCTTCAAAAACGTTGCCTCCGATCGGACCACGACGCCAGAGTAAGTACTCAGCAACGTTGCCGATATTACGCAACATCGAGCGTGCCGAAACACCGTATGAGGTGTAGTCCTTGTCGGTATACATCTGCACAGCAGCGCTTGGGTGATCGCGCAGCCCTACCCCTACGCTGGGTAAATGATGCTGCAAAGCAATGCCATGTCGCTGTATCTCCTTGGCATCACCGACCCCAGAACGTAAAAGCACCGCAGGCGAGCCATATGCTCCGGCAGATAGAATCACTTCCAAACGAGCACGAATGCTGCATTGTTCGCCTTTGAGCAGAAAACTCACTCCTGTGGCCTGGCCATTATCGAGCAACACTTTGTCGACTAACGCATCTGTAATGACAGTGAGGTTTTTCCGATCAAGCGCTGGACGTAAAAAAGCCGTCGACATTGATTCACGGCGGCCTTTTCGTATCGTAGCCTGGCGTAGCCCAAGCCCCTCAGGATCGGCGGCGTTGAAGTCCTCACATTTGGGCAGGCCCATATCGCTGCTGGCGTCTAAAAAGCTATGCACAAGCTTGTTTGGACGAGGTGGGCTGGAAACACGCATTTCTCCTTTGTTGCCATGGTAAGGGGATTCCGCAAACGAAGGGTTATCCTCGGAGCGTATGAAGTATGGAAGTACCTCCCTATAGCTCCATCCTGTGGCACCTTCGTTGTTTGCCCAATCGTCAAAATCCGCAGGGTGCCCACGGAAATAGACCATGCCGTTGACTGAACTTGATCCCCCCAAGACCTTACCGCGTGGAATCGGGAACGGACGAGATCCCAGGCCAAGCTGAGGTGTACTTTCGTAACCCCAGCTAAATTGCGGTTTGCTCAAGGCTGCTGCCACCCCAGTTGGAATCGTCAGCACCCAATGATCGTCTTTGGGGCCTGCCTCAATGAGCGCCACGGTGATGCGGCCGTCCGCTGATAAACGATTGGCTAGAACGCAACCAGCCGACCCACCACCTACGATCACATAGTCGAAAATATCGTTCATAGGTCAGCTCACACCACCGCACAAACGGCAAGATCGGACAATCGCTGGAAGCGCTGAATATTGGCAGCCTGAGTCATGACACCGGCGGTGAGGCAGGAGAAAACCAGGTCTAGGGTCGGATCAATCCAGAACATAGTCGTACCTGCGCCGTAGTTACCGAATGTCTCTGTCGAGGTGAGGGTACCAAACTGGTGATGCACGATTTTTTCACCGCGTACGCTAAATCCAAGTCCAATGTACGCAGGCGGCGGAGTAAACCATCCCGCGCGCAGTGCAACCGCTCGATACAGCTCGTTGTAGAGATCGCCCGTGTGATTGCGTCGTGCCACCTCAATCATTCGAGCAGAAAGAATACGAGCCCCGTCAAGTTCACCACCACGGCAAAGCATTTCTGCAAACCGCCAGATGTCTCGTGTAGTCGATACGGCCCCTACGTGTGGCGCCTCACATACCTCTTCCTCAAACAGACTGAAGGGCCCAGGCTGAGTCCGTCCAAGGCACTTGATCGGAATGACGCCCCGCATGTCAGGCACGACCTTGCGCGCTCGCAAATCTGAACGCACTCCCATGTGGGTGTCATGCATACCAAGCGGTTCAAAAAGATCCTCGCGAATCAAATCACTGAAGCTGCGTTCTTCTGGGTCTGTACGACGCAACATTTCGCCAATCAAAACTTGATTGGCTACAGGTGAATAATCACAGCGCTCTCCAGGCGGAACGCTTCCATGTACGTTCTCGCAAACTGCTTGCACAAGTTCATCAAGACGATCCTGGTACATATCTACTTTAGGGATCCATACGCCTGGCATGCCGGTGGTATGGGTAAGCAGATGGAACAAGGTTACCTGCTCACGTGGTACACCTTTGAACTCAGGAATAATGTCAACAACACGAGTCGTTAGCGCTAACCGTCCGAGCTCTACCGAGCGTAACGCCAACACGTTTGTGAGGGCTTTGGTCAGAGAGAAAATGCTAAAGACAGAGTTCACAGACAGGGGCATAGTCTGATCTGCGTCGGCACTTCCAATCGCAGTATCCAGACCAACCTTTCCCCCCAATGAAACTCGAATCACAGCGCCATGATAGTCACCTCTAGCAATGTCACGCTCAATCACTGCACGGAGCTCCTGAAGGCGCTCCTCATTAAAATGCCGCCCTACATTACTTGCACCCATGTGCACCTCAAATAATCTAAATGGCCGTTAGCCTGCTGCCACGATGCCGCCGTCAACACAAAAGACGGAACCATGTACAAATGCGGCGCCTGGACTAAGAAGAAATGCAATCGCCTGAGCGATGTCTGCGTCCTCACCCAATCGACGCAAAGGAATCTTGGCAGCTCGCTTGGCGTATTCCTCCTGAGAGACATGTGCGACGGCTCCAGGCGTTGGTACGGAACCTGGAGAAATGGCATTCACTCGCACACCGCGAGGACCAAGTTCAGCGGCCATCGAACGAGTTAATGCGTGCACTGCGCCTTTAACGGCGGTGTAGGCAGAAGCATTCGCGAACCCACGATGGGAAACTGGCGAGGCATAATTAATGATCATGCCGCCCTGCTTGGCATCCATGTTTGCGAGGAGAGCTTGAGCACCCCAGAACACTGTTTTCAGGCCAGCGCCTACCATCAGGTCGATTGTCTGCTCGTCGACGGATTCAATCGGTGCATAACGAAGGATTGAAGCATTGTTGAGTACGGCGTTGAGTGTTCCTACTTCAGCAGAAAACTCCGAAGCAACCCGAAGAAATTCACTACGAGAGGCCAAGTCGGCTACATAGCCATACGCCTTCCCACCAGCCTCTCGAATTTTTTTCACCGTCTCTTCGCATCCGGCTGCATCAATATCAGCGACACCGATGGTCGCACCGAGGCTAGCCATATATTGCGCCGTGGAATGCCCTAACCCCCTTCCCGCGCCGGAAATGAAGATATTGAAACGAGAGAAGTCGTGAGTCATGACTGCCCATCCATGAGATTGACCATAACGTAGTGGCTATCCATGTATTCCCGAATCACTTTGATACGGCCATCGCAGATGACAAATGCCCACGCATACCGGTTGTTGTAAGGGCGCCCATCACGCAACTTTCCAACTCCTCGGGTTTCACACATCACCTTGTCACCACTGGAGACAACGCTGTCGACGAGCACCTTCGGGTCACCATCAGTGAAGAGGCCACGAACTGGAGCAAGGAACGCTTCACAAATCGCCTTTCCGGTGTGTGTTCCGGCACCTGGGACATTTTCAATCATCGGTGTCCAAGTTGTATCGGCATCAATGAAAGCACCGAGTTTTACAAGATCACCCGTGCTCAACGTCGTGAAGAAATCGATCACCAATTGTTCATTCGCGTTGGTAGCCTTAGTCAAGTTCAGTCCCCCTCTTTCGGTTATTTTTATATCGTTAACTTTCCCTTCAAAACGCCATGCCGATTGGTCACTAAGAACATGGCCAGCGGTGGGCTCGGGGAAATGACTACCGATCACCAATGCATCACTGTCTTGGTAACGAGCCAGGAAAGTACGACGGGTACAACAGGCTTGAGCCTTGTCATGATCGAACGCGCAATGTTTATCAGGAATCGCCATCTGAACCGGGTGGTGCATGATGTCACCGGTGATTACCGCGACTTGTCCTTGAGATTCGATATGTACACTCACATGCCCTGGGGTGTGCCCGGGAGTGGGAAGCAGACGGACTTGCGCACAAACCTCGAAATCCGTATCAATAAGGTCTGCCAAACCGAATTCCATGATTGGCAGCAGACAGTCAGGAACGTGCCCGGCATGATGCCAATCTCCCGACTCAGCAAGACCGAGCATATATTCCCACTCCACCTGCCCAAACAGGTACCGAGCATTCGGGAATGTCGGAATCCATTTGCCATTAACCAATCGGGTATTCCAACCAACATGGTCGTAGTGAAGATGGGTGCAAAGAACAGTATCAATACTTTCTGGCGGATAACCTGCGCTGCGCAGATCCTCCAAGAAAGGGTTATGCATGTCGTTGAAAATATCAAAGTAACGCTTACGATCGTTGCCGATACATGTATCGACCATGATTCGGCGATCCGGTGTTTCGATGATAAAACACTGCCAAGCGACGAGCATCTGGCCATCAGAATCAAGGAAGTGAGGCTTGAGCCAGTCGAGGTGAGGAGCAATGAGCGCATCATCATCCTCGGGAAACATTAGGGAAACGGGAGAAACGACGGGCGCGGTTTCAACAATGCGGGTGATGAGTACGTCACCTACCTGCCAACAGCGGAATTTTTGAGCTGCCATGGCTAGATCCTCAGCCCTTAAGTACCAAGCTGCCACGACGATGTGAGAACCGCCATCCATCATTCGTCAGGACAAATTCGTCATCGAATTGGCCATACATTGGTGCACCTTCAAGGGGGGCAGGATGCGCAGATGAAGCATCTCCATTCGACACGTAAATCAGGTAGCAGCGACCACGCGCGGTCGACGCTGATGTCTGCTCAATCAGAATGGTAGCCATGATGTGCAGTGCTAACCGTGTTGGCCGGTCACGGAACATGGAGCGGATAGCTTCACGACCTTGAAAGTAAACATCCGGGGCCAAAGGTCGCGAAAAGCGGGCGTCCTCAACGAATAGTTCGGCAATACCGTCATGATCCTGTGCATCGTTCAATTGAGCGAATTGCTTGATTAGGCGCTCACATGCCCATTCGGCAGCTATGCGCTCGTCAAGAGAGATGGCTTGAGACATGGGGTTCTCCTTTTATTATGGTGACTCCATGTTCCCGCCATCTTCGCCTGCAAATCGCCTCTCGAAAGATAGGCGCCCCGCCGTCGCGACGTTTGTTCGATAGGTTAATGACGCATTAATGCAAAGTGGTATTGAGCTGCCCCTATGCAAAAAAAACGAACCAATTGAGGGGGACGGGCGTAGTAACGCAAGCAAAAAAATCAGGACAACGCTACAGAATTACCGTCTCATGCAGAGAGAAAATTGCGAGGAAGCGTTTCGCCGCAATAGCAGCAATCCTGATTTAGAGACGCCCATTCAGCCAGTCTTACTCGGACTGATAGTCGACTTGGTGACGAGTAATACGCACCCCTATCAAGAGATCACGTACACGCAGATGCTCCGGGTGCATGGCGTAAGCATTCAATGCAGCCTTTGACTCAAACTCGGAGTAAAGCACCACGTCGCAGCTGTGTTCGAAATGGCAGTAGTCAATGCCGATTTCAATGTGCAGCATGCCTGGAATACGCCCGCGTAACGCCTCAAAAGATTGTTTAACCAGATGTGCTGCAGCGCAGCGTTTCGCCTCATCATCCCCCACAACCTTCCACATAACGATGTGCTTAATCATTTTTACGCCCTGAGAAATTGCGAACGGCCAATTCAGCACGACTTGACTTGGCGAAATCACCTTCCATTAGATAGCAAGGCCTTTCTATTTTTTGCTGCTGGTTCTACAAACCGCAGAAATGTAGGGAACAGCCTCAAGGGTTACAAAAAGTACATTCACATAGGTGTCGCCAATTAGTTGTGCTCTGTCATTAGTTGGAAATGCTTGGAAAATCTGGTCACCATCAGGGTAGTAAATTTAAAAAAATCAACAACCGCGACCGCCATTTCACCTGCGCAAAACTGAGCGACGAACGAAGTGAATTGAATCGAGCTTCAATCGTTACCAGACAGCACTCGATGCTGCCGATCAGCAAGAGCCACAGCTTCCGAGCTGAGCGCCGTACGGCTGGAAGAAAAAGTCGCCAAGCTCAAAACGCAAATGAAAGAGCTTCAAACGATCAAAATCCAGCTTAATGCATCGAGAATAAATAGGTCTCAATGACCGGTTCAAACAGTCGCTTCATGATGATGTACGGCACCGCAATCGTTGTTTACAACGTATAGACAGGGGTCGATAGGCACCATTTGATCATTGCCATGAATTTACTAACGTCGGTTCCGACCGAGATCAACTCAGCTCGACGGCCAAGCAGGCCCTTGAAGCTACGGCGTCAGAAACTGTGTCGATAGTAGCCGATTGAAGTTACTTCAAAAGCGAAGATATCGTGGCTTGCCATGATGCAAGCATCACTGACTACGTGCCCAAGCCGATGACTTCTGGAGCCAAAGCGGACGAGCATTTCAATAACGATGCCTGTATCTGAGGCGGCAAAAAACCAAGAAATTTGCCCCACTGGAGAGGCGTTGACCTGGCGCTATCCCAACGTTGAAAACGGCCCGACGCTGCATCGTCACTGGAATTCGAAATGCCGGGCGGCGCAATGAAAACGCGGTGCACACCGAGCACGAAATGGTAGATTAGACGCCGTGAGCATGAGGCCGTAGTGGATGAAATGCAGAATAGGCTGAGCAACACGCCGGAGATGATGCTGTTACGCAAACAGAAGGTTGAGTGTCCATTCGAGGCACTCAAACAACGAATGGGCGCCACGCATTTCCTGGCACGAGAACTGAACAAAGTAAGTGCGAAGATCAACCTGAACATCCTCGACTACAACTTAAAGCGGGTTATGAAAGCTCTCGTTACCTGCGGCTTAATAAAGTCGCCGTCGGCCTGAGGAGGTCTGTACTTTGGTCCCCCCGCTGCTCGCCGATAGTGCCTCAGTGCATTCATACACTCTGGACCACTTGCGACCACTCATATAGGGCTTGATGTCCCGAAGCCGACCAGAGACAGGCCCGCTCCCTGGAGCGTCCTTAACTCCACTCCTGCTCAGTGAGGCTCCGAATTCAGTTGCCTGGCCTCATGCGGCGACCTTCGCTCCACTCCTTGAAGACGCGAGTGAAGGCGCTGTGCTCCGAATAGCCCGGCAGCATGGCACACCGGAACAGTTCGAGGATCTGCCCTCTGTTCAGTTGTGCAAGTTCGGGTGGGGTGCTGCCGCATTGGCCACCGTGGATCTCAATCGAGATTGGACACCGCATTTGATTCGCATGGTTGACTGGTTCGAGGCTCGGCAGGCAAATGATGGTTCCAGAGACACCATCGATACAAACCGTCATAACCCGTCATGCCTTAGATCAGCGCCCCGCCTGACATTCATCCCAAACACCCCGCATCAGTTCCTTCAGCGTCAGCGCCTCGCGCCAGCGATCCGTTATGTCGCGCCCATCACTCCCTGTGATCGCATAGGGTGGCGGGCCAAGTTCACAGGTGAAGGACAGGCTCGCGGGTGTGTTCGGTCGCGCGAGCCAATCCTTGATCCCGTAACGCCACCAGCCCAGAAACCAGTCCAACCAGAGGCGATGCTTGGCGAAGGTCAAGGGCACCTGGACCTGCTCACTATTAGCGACCCGCCCGTGAAAACCCCAACTGTGTCGTAGGATGGTGTGAATCTGTTCGTCGTCTTCGGCCGCGGCCGACTCAGGCAACTCGCGGCCCACGACGTAATGAGACAAGTCAGCCAACAACTTGAGGTCGGGCATCTGCGCGAGCAAGTCGAGGGTGAACAACAGGTCACTGGTGAGACGATAGCGGTGGGTTTCCAGCAGGATCGGAAAGTCCACCTGCTCGGCCAGACGCTGCCAGCCTTCGACCAGAGTGATCGCTTGTGCCAGCGTGCGCGGCCGGACATCGGCTTGCAGCGTGAGGTGGTGGCAGCCGTAGCGGGAGGCAACCTCAAGCGCTTGCGCCAAGTCACTCACGGTGCGAGGAAACAGTTGACCTTCGATTTGCAGGCCTTGCGCCTTGGCAGCGGCATGCAGGCGCTCGGCCTGTGGCGCGATCCAGAAATGGTCGGTGATCCCATCGAAGCCAGCAGCGGCAATCTTCTCCACCTGCGCCTCCAGGGAAAGATCGCATTGACCACGGTGATCTTGCATGGCCCACAGGGACTGAAATACCAGGAACTCACGCATGTCAGGGCCTTAGTAGATGTTTGAGAGGCACATCGGCATCGGCCAACGCGTCCACAGAGAGTGGGGTCAGGTTGGCAATCAGCCGTTCACACAACTTGATGTCCTTGGCAACGCTGTTGCCCTGCCCCCAGCCGCAGGCGCCTTGCAAACGTTGCTCGGTGTCCAGGTAGAACAGCAGCAGACCACCGCCTGCCAAGGTGCGAGCGGCGGAAAGTGGCGCCGGTGAGATCACGCCCACCGTCTGTAAACCCCAGTCGTACTGATCAGACCAGAAGCCGGGAACACCTTCGAACGGCAGCTCGCCGCCCAACAGATTCAATGCCGCGTGACGGCCCTGGGTCTCGGCATTGCGCCAGGTCTCCTGGCGCTGGAATAACGCGTCGGCGTGCAGGCGAAACTCACACACATCGCCGGCAGCAAAGATGTCCGGCGCGCTGGTGCGCAACTGGGCATCGACTCGAATTCCCTGGCCCACCTCAAGCCCCGCCGCCGCGGCCAATTCGATGTTGGGTTGCATGCCGATACCGACTACCACCCAGTCACAGGGCAACACCTGGCCGTCCACCAGTTGCACCGCCTCAGCGCGTTCGATGCCTTGTACCCTTTCAAGCGCTACGTTCAGCCGCACGTCCACGCCCTGTTGCCGATGCAACTCCAACAAGGACTGGGATACGGCTTCAGGCAAGACTCGCCCGGCCAGTCGTGGCCCGGCTTCCAGCAACGTCACCTGACAGCCTAAGGTTCGGGCCGTTGCCGCGACTTCGAGGCCGATAAAGCCACCGCCGATGATCACCAGGCGCGTGCCGGGCATCAATGCGCTGCGCAGGGCCAGGGCTTCGTCATGCGTGCGCAGGTAAAGCACGTTGGCCAGAGGTTCAGGCACCAGGGACAAGCGACGCGCTCTGCCCCCGGTTGCCAACAGTAATCGGCTGTAAGGCAACCAACGTCCGTCGGTCAATTGCAGGCGGTGGTGCTGCGGATCCAGGCTTTTGACCGGGTTGCCCGCCAGGTGTTCGATGTTCAATTCAGTGAGCCGGCTATCGCTCCACAGGCTGCAATCGTCCAGGTCCATCGTGCCCTGCAGCAAGCCCTTGGACAGCGGAGGACGTTCGTACGGCAAATGGAGTTCATCGCCGATCAGGATCAGCCGACCGGTATAACCCTGCTCGCGCAAGGTCAACGCCGCGCGGCCACCGGCATGGCCGGCGCCGACGATAATCAGTGGAGCATTCATGGCGTGCACTCCTGGCGGTCAAGCCGAAATGGCGAGCAGAACCCGTCCCGCGTCGACCCGTACCGGATAGGTCTTGAGGTTGACGCACACTGGCGCCCCCAAGGCTTTGCCGGTGCGATAGTCAAAGCGCCCATTGTGCTTGGGGCACTCGATGACGTGGTCCATCACCAGGCCGTCAGCCAGGTGAATCGACTCGTGAGTACACAGGCCGGCAGTGGCAAAAAACTCGTTGTCAGCAGAGCGGTAGATGGCATAGGTATGCGGACCGTGGTCGAAGCGAATGACGTCTTCTTCATTGATTTCGCCCACGGCGCATACATCGATCCATTGATCGTTCATGGCGTTTTCTCTTGTTCGGGATACAGCCGGAAGGTGTCAGCCCAGGGTGGCTTCAGCCTGTGGATGAGCGTCGGTGGCAGGCCTTGAGCTACCGACGGGGCGGCGCACGAAATACGTCGGGTCCTTGCGCTGCTTCAAGAGGGTCGGAATGATTTCCTTGAAGGCCTCACCTATGTTGGCGTAAGGCGGCGGGCAGTCGTGGCGGATCTCTTCATGGAGTTGCGCCAGGGCGTGGTACGGCACCATCGGATACATGTGGTGCTCAAGGTGATAATTCATGTTCATGTACAGAAAGCGCAGTACCCGGTTCATATAGATGGTGCGGCAGTTGCTACGGTGGTCCAGCACATCTTCCGCCAGGCCTACATGTTGGGTGAGGCCAAACAGGTAGGACAACCAGCCGCCATACAGGATGGGCAGGCCGATATACATCAGCGGCAACCAGCTGTGCAGGTAAAGCGCCGCGCCAAAGATAACGGCGTAAATCACGAGCCAGATACGGGCCGCCAGGAACACCTTGGGCCACTCGGACTCAGGGATGAACGTCTGTTCCTGGGCATTCATTTTGCCAACCGCGTGCCGGCACACGCCCCCCATCGTCTTCAGCAGCAACGGGATCTGGAACAGGCTCAGCAGCATCATGAACAAGCTCGGTGGACGCGGTTCGACGATTTCCGGATCGCGGCCGACGACGATGGTGTCTGTATGGTGCCGGGCATGGCTCCAGCGCCACACGTGGGGCTCGAACATGCACATGAAGCTCGCCACCTGGTAGAGCGCATCATTCATCCAGCGAGTCTTGAAAGCCGTGCCGTGACCGCTTTCATGCCAGCGCGGGTTGGAGGCGGTGGCGTACAGAACGCCATACGCAAGAAAAAACGGCACACAAGCCCAAGTGCCCCAGAACCAGTAGCCGCCGAAGCCGGTGATCAGCAGGGCCAGCAGCCAGATGGCGGTGTCGAGCAAGGCCGGGCCGTCGCGGCGCTGCATCAGTTGCTTCATACGTTGACGGGAGATGGGCGACTGGTACCAACTGGCCGATACAAGGCCTTTTTCAGCCGCGCGGGCAGCTTCAGGGCCGGTCAGGCGATAGTCGCGAGTAGAGGCTGTGTTGTCTTGAGACATTGTTATTGTTCTCCGCAAGCGTGAGATGTCAGGTGCTTTGCGTAAGAAAATATAGAGAGCGTGAAAGGCCCTCTCAAGGTCTTGAATACATTCCCTATCAAGCTATCATCCAGCTACTGCAGGGCTTGATAGTTTTCTATCAAGACGCTTTGAAGGTCCATCATGAATAACAATAAACGCCCCACCATCGCCACGGTCGCCAAACACGCAGGCTTAAGTGTCGCCACCGTCGACCGCGTGCTCAACGCTCGCGCCCCGGTTAATCCAGCCACAGCCGAACAGGTGCTTCAGGCCGCAGAAGCCGTGGGCTATTTTGCCGCACGGCTGATCGGCCAACGTATTCTCGAACGTCGCCCCACGTACCGTTTCGGCATCCTGCTGCTGGGCACCGCCCAGGCGTTCTACGCCAACCTGGCCCAAGCCATCACCGAGGCCGCGCAACGCCAGGTCGGGGCCAACCTGACCTGCCAATTCGAATACGTTTTTGATCGCACCCCCAGCGCCATCATCGCCCAGATCGAACAGTTGGCGGTGCAGTGCGACGGCCTGGCGGTGGTCAGCTTCGCCCACCCGCAGATCAACGCCGCCCTTGCCCAGATTCGCGAGGCTGGCGTGCCCGTGGTGGCACTGCTGTCGGGCATTCATGAGGCGGCGACCGAGCCCTATGTCGGCCAAGACAATCAGGTCGTCGGGCGCACGATGGGGTGGCTGCTGGCCCGCACCTGTGGCGCGCGCAAAGGCAGCATCGGCATTCTGCTCGGAGGTCATCGCTTTCTTGGCCACCAGGCGCGGGTCGAAGGCTTGCACAGTTACTTGGCCGAACACGCACCTGGGCTGCGCCCGCTGGAGCCGCTGATCAATCTGGACAACTGCGACATCACCGAGGAAGCAACCCTCGACCTGCTGGTTCGGCATGACGATTTGCGCGGGCTATGCGTGGTAGGCGGCGGTGGCGACGGGATTATCAACGCGTTGGCGCAACTGCCCAAGCGCCCGACGCTGTGCTGCATTTTGCAGGAGTCCACCGAGCTGTCACGCCAAGCCCTTGCCCAGGGTTTGGTCGACGTGGTGATCGACTCTCAGCCGCGCCAGACTGCAACGGCGCTGGTGGATCTACTGGTGGAATTGCAGACCGCGGAGCAGTTCGATCCTGTGCGTCACCGGGTGCATATTCCGCTGCAGATTGTGACATCGGAGAATACCCAAACCTGATGGGCTGGCGGCACAATCTGTTCAGCCCTTGATGGCGCGGTTAACCGCCACCTACTACGGCTTCAGCTGACTTCTGCGCATTCAGTCCCGTCCCTCCTAAACGCTCGGTAGAGGACTTTCACCTCCAAGTCACCAGCGTGGCCACCACAGCCAAACTGGTTGCGCTTACGCGCAACGCGCCATGCCTGGCACACCAGTGACGCTTGATGTCTACCTATTTAAGTGGACACCATTTTTAGCTCATGCAAGCAGGATCGCCATGCATCAACGGAACTCAAAGCCGTTCAAATCCCAGGTCGTCCAAGAAGGCTTGCAATCATTCAGCGCCGCCATACCTGCCCCTCCGCGCTGACCACCCAGGGCGTCTTGCCGGCAGCCAAATGCACCCCACCCACCCAACGCTCCGGCGGCTGTTGGTCGAGCCAATGCGCCTGTCCGGTGAGAACCCTGACACCCAGCTCCGTCAACTGTAGAAGTCGTTGCGGCCAGGTGTTTCCCTGCCCTTCGCGCAATAGCGGCTGGGGCGCATCGATCAATGGCCGCAGCAATGCATGGAACATCAAGTCGCCCAAGTACGGTAGCGGCTCATCGTGCTGCATTAATTGGGCGAACACCCGACCTGCGGGCAGCTCGCCATGCTCTCCCAGGATGCGTAGCACCAGACGCTCGGTCAGACTCAGGCCGTCGTCTACGCCCGGAAGCTCCTGTAGTTGCCGTGCCAGGGCGGGGCCCAGCAGCGGCAAGACCGGATGCTGCTGGCCCGCCAACTGCGCCCACTGGCGCGGATCCGGCGCGGTATACGCGGCCCACGTCTGGCGCGCCAGCGCCAGCGCGTCGTCCCCTAGCGAGCGGCGTTGTGGCCAGAGCCAGGCGAGCAGATCTGGCGCCAACTGACCGATACCAATAAACCGTTCAACTCCCGGCACCTGGGCAATTTCGATCAGTTCGAGTCGGCGCGGTCGGCTGGAGAGGCTTGCCAGCAGACGGATCAGGAACAACTGGTCATAGGCGTCGGCTTCGCACCAAAGTACCACTTCGCTATCGGCATGAAGTTGCGCCAATGCCAACCTCTGTGTGGCCTGGCGCTGTGCGATATCACTGGCGGCAAGGCCGAACGCCTGTTGCGCATAGGCGCTGCGTACCTGCCAGTACTCAGGTTCCGGCAGTGTGGGGACTGGCCCCATCACCATCGGGTCGTCGAACATGTGAAACGCGCCTTGGAAGCCAGCAGTGCGCAAGCTGTGCTCGATATCGTTGCCGCACCGCCAATGCTGTACTGCGGTCTCGTCATCGGCAACGAAACCCGGATGGCGCGCGGCGAAGGCCACTGCATCGGCGTGGGCTCTGAGCTTGGGCCAGCTGGCGAAGCCGGCCTCGCGGGCCACCAGCCACTGGGTGTCAGCGAGACAGTAAGCGGGACCAGGCAAGCCGAGCGCGCAAAGCTGTGCGCGAGCTTCGCTGGCCTGGTTATCTTTCAACGCCGTCAACAAGCGCTTGGCGCGTTTACGCAAGGTGGGTAGATCGAGGCGGCCGTGATGGCGGGAAGTATTAATGGCGGGCATGCCAACTCCTTGTCTGGCTCGGTCCGCCCGCAAGCCGGGAGTTGGAAAAAGAAAATAAGTAAAACGAGCCTGGGTTGCCCCTTCGCGCGGACCGCGGGCGCAGCGAACGCCTAAGACCAGACTCTAGCGTTAAGCGCTGAGTGAGGCAACGCTCGCCCACAAAAAACTCCGTTGGTGCGTATGGCGGGACAGGGGTAAGTGAACGGGTATTACGCCTTGCCGCATTGCACTTAGCGGACGCTACGCACCGGCCAGTAAGCGTTTGGCGAGCATCGATACGGCTTGAATCGGCGAAGTCAGGGCCGTGTCTATCGTAAACGGTGCTTCAGCCCACGCTTCATATTCGTGATCCAACACAGATTGCTAGGTTGGTGGAGTCAGCCCCGAAATATCACCCAGCCTTGTCTCTACACGACGCTGATGTTCATTTTTGTCCGAACAAATCACTTCAATATTCATCAACCGAACACCAGCCCTTGAGGCGATTTCGCTCCAGGCCAATCGGCTTTCGATCACTGGATTTACACAGTCAACGATGACGGTACGTCCTAGATCAAGATTACTCAGCGCAAGTTCATTAGCGACCATGTAACCACTACGCCCTACATCTTGAGCAAGTGCACCGGAATTTCGTATCGCTTGCTCAATAGTATCGATCCGCAGGTAGAGAGCGCCTATCGTATCGACCAGCCCTTTGGCAATAGTGGTTTTTCCGGTGCCAGGAAGACCGCTGAATACGATAAGCATTATCTGTCCTTTACTGTGAGTTAACTCAACACTGGCCTTGGCCAGCTGCCCGATCTCATTCGCCCGCTGCTCATTCGGCCCCGTAGGGCTCGAACTTCTTGTAATGAGGTGTAATTGTCTCTGTTTATCGCTCAGCATAGGATGATCCCAAGAAGGAGCGGTCCGACGTTTAGCACAGCGCATCAAACGTTTAGGCATTTTACAGGATCGAGTAGGAGGCGTATTTACATCCGCCGTCCTCTCACACCACCGTACGTACGGTTCCGTATACGGCGGTTCAGACTGTGCGGTTAAGCCGGTTTATCGTATCCAGTATCCAGTATCGAGACCAGACCCAGTCGATCCCATAGCTTCTTCGGTAGCGCCTGATTCATGTGTGGTGCCCCCGAGTTCCACCATGGGCCTCGCCCATTAGAGGCTGATGCGCAGGCGCGCCCTTCGCCGATTCCCAGACGTATCAGGTTGCGAGCCCTCGTCGAGGGTTGCTTCCATTGACGCCATACCATGCAGCGAAGTTTGTGACGTACCCAGCCATCAAGCTTCTCCATCGCTCGCTTGCCTTGAGTTAACTTGAAGTAGCCCGCCCAACCGCGCAGCACGGGGTTTATCCGCTCGATGACATTCGCCATCTTGTGCCCCCGCGCTCCGCGCAACAGGTCTGTGAGCCGGTCGCGCAAGCGACCCAGGCTTATCGTTGCCACTCTAAGCCTTGGCTGTTGATGCCAGCTCATCCCATACCCCAAGTAATCACAGACCCAAGATCCTGCTACCCGGCTCTTTTCCCGATTCAGCGTCAGTTTCAGCCGCAGACTCAGGAAGCGCTCGACACCGGCTATCACTCGCTCGCCTGCACGACGACTACGTACATAAATGTTGGCGTCGTCGGCATAACGCACGAAGCGATGGCCCCGCCGTTCCAGTTCGCGGTCGAATTCGTTGAGCAGGATGTTCGACAGCAGTGGCGAGAGCGGGCCGCCTTGCGGCGTGCCCTCTCGCCGTTGGCTGACGATCCCGCCCACCATTACACCGGCTTCGAGGTAACGGCGGATTAGCCTCAGCACCCGTTTGTCTTCGATTTGACGCTCTACACAGGCCATCAATACATCGTGGTTGACCCGATCAAAGAACTTCTCCAGATCGAGTTCCACGCACCAGCGGTGACCCGCAACCACATGGGCACGGGCGGTTTCGATAGCTTGGTGAGCGCTTCTACCTGGACGAAAGCCATAGCTGTAGTCCGAGAACAGAGGATCGAAGATCGGCGTGAGCTGTTGCAGCAGAGCTTGTTGGATCAGGCGATCCATCACATTGGGGATACCCAACTGACGGGTTCCGCCTTTGGGTTTGGGGATTTCGACGGCGCGTGCACCTTGCGGGTGATACTCACCGGCCAGCAACCGAGCCTTGACGATAGGCCAATACTGTTTCACGTAATCCGCCAATTGGTCGACCGTCATGCCATCGGCACCCGGTGCGCCCTTGTTGCTGACCACACGTTGATACGCACGTCTGAGGTTGGCGGGTGCAAGCACTCGCTCCATCAGCGTGTCCGGCTCCGCGTTCGTCCACGTCACAAACGCCGTTGATACCTGTGCGCTGTCAGCCGTCATCCTCGGATTCTGTCCGGGACTCGGAGTCACAGTCTTCTCTGGGAGAAATTTCTGCATTTCGGTATTCAACGAGACTCTGACGCCTACCGGCGGCACAACCTGTTCGGCCCTTGGTGACGCGGTTAACCGCCACTTACTACGGCTTCGGCTGACTTCTACACGTTCATCCCGTCGCCTCTCGACGCTCGGTAGCACATTGGCAAACGGGCAGATCTCCCAGGGTAATTCGCGCGACCTTCCTGCTTATGCCTGTCGGATCTACGTCACAGCGTTCCGTGCAAGTATTGGGCTTTGGCAATTTTGGGCTTCCTTCAGATTCGCAGTCACCCGCGACACCCTTGCCTCTGGCTAACACTTCCCCTTGCCGGGTGTGTAGAGGACTTTCACCTCCAAGTCACCAGCGTGGCCACCACAGCCAAGCTGGTTGCGCTTGCGCGCAACGCGCCATGCCTGGCGCACCAAAAAAAGGTTCTTCACGGATTACCGGGAAAGACGCTCTTGATCTTCATGAAAAAGAATTCGCTATCCCGGTAACCGTACGCCATCCGCTTGATGACCTTTATTCGATTGTTTATTCCTTCCAACTGACCGGTGTGCATCGGCCAGCGAACCCGGCTCACGATGCCCCGCCAGTAACCCTTTAGCCGTTTGGCGAACTGGATCAGAGCTGGTATTTCGCTTTCATGCGCATGGCGCAGCCATTGCTTCCAGG
>NZ_FOVS01000033.1:0-67218 GCF_900115235.1 Pseudomonas sp. NFACC24-1 | reverse complement strand
CGGTTGCACCCGATCCAATTGTGGGAGCGAGCTTGCTCGCGATGGCGTCGGCTCAGCCTGCATCAATGCAAGCGCTATCCCTTGGCATCAGGCGCCGCTATCTCCCTGGTTTCCAGATGATCCAACGCCCGCTCGACCAACAACTGCACCCCATCGGCCATGCGGCTGATTGCCAGGGCGATGCAGCGGCGTGAGTCATCCACGTCGTCAGCCAGGTCGGCGGCGATGGTGCTGATGGACAGCAGGTCTTCGGAGGCGTTGGCGAGCAGGGTTTCGGTGTCGATGTGGGGAGCGACGATGAAAAGCTGGCTTTTATCGATTTCGGGTGGGTCAGAGGGTTTGGGTTTGAGGTAGTAATCGAGGGCGCGGGTGGCGGCGTCTTCGAGCTTTTTTTCTTCTTGCGCTTCGACGCGGGATTTGTGGCCGTTTTGTGGCGGATTTGGAGTGACCTTGAACATAAATGCATTACCCGATATGTAATTGAATGAAGGCTGACACCTTTCGTTGCACCGAAAGAGGTGGCAGCTACGCGCGGGTGTGCAAGACCGGGCATATCGGACCCCGGCAGACCTCGAGAGTCTCCCGCACGCAGCCGCCATAAACACACCAATACGAGCATGAGCCGTTTGGCGTAGCAGTTGCGCGCCGATATGTACCGGACTTGCACGTCCGTGTCACCGTTTTTTGCGATGACGAACAAAGGTTAGCGGTGCCCCAGAGCCCTGCCTAGTTCACGAACAGCCCGGCGTGTTGAAGGAAATGTCCGAGGGTTGGGCAGGGGAAAGGGATCAAAAAATCGCAGCCTTCGGCAGCTCCTACAGAAACCGATGTAGGAGCTGCCGAAGGCTGCGATCTTTTGATTTTAGGTTTTGTGACTTGGTAGTCATCTTTCGCGAAAACCAGCTTATCTTCCGACAAAGCGATCCGATGATGGCGTTATGCCGAAGAATCGCTAAACTGCCAGCATTGATCTTTTCTCACGAGGCTGTGCCCATGAAATTTCGTTTTCTGCTGTGGATGCTGGGGTTGTTGATGGGCAAGGCCAGCCGGACCAATCCGGCGTTCCAGCAGCAGTTGGGCGACAAGGAGCTGGTGTTCCAGCTGCAGACCCTGGACGGCAAGGTCGCCCGGCATTTCACCGTGAAAAACCAGCGCATCACCAGCCAGTCCGGCGTTTATCCGACCCCGGCCTTCGCCATCGCCTTCAAGGACGCCGCCTATGGCTTCGCCACGATGCAGGCCAGGAACAAGCAACTGGCATTCATGATGGGGATTCAGGACAAGTCGATCCAGATCAAGGGCAACCCGGCGCTGGTGATCTGGTTTCAGGGGCTGACCAAGTACTTGAAGCCGAGGAAGGCGAAAGCGAAGATCTGAGGCGCTGCGGATACTTGTGGCGAGGGGATTTATCCCCGCTGGACTGCGCAGCAGGCCCAAAAAGGTTGACTGTGTTTAGCCTGCATGACTGGGGAGGTTGGTTTTAGGGCCGCTTCGCAGCCCAGCGGGGATAAATCCCCTCGCCACAAGAGCTTCACTCACTTGCACAAGGCAGGTGAATCTATTCAGCCATGGCTGAACTGCGAAGCCAGTTCGCGCAGTAGCGCTTCGGCTTCAAGCACTTTACTGACCACGTCATTGACCTTGTCCCGAGACAGCCCTATGCGCTCGAGCAGAGCATCGGGAATCTCCTCGTCCGGACCGGAGCCGATCCCTCGCGAGCGCAGCAGGCGCACGGCCAGGCACACCAGGTTCGGGTAGGCGGCGTATTCGCCGTCGTAGTGCGGGTCGTGCTGGAAGCGCAGGGCGGTGGCCAGTTCGTCGGGCATGTCCCAGTAGCGCATCAGCCATGAGCCGATCTGTTCGCGACTGATGCCCAGCAGGTGCTGTTCCACGTAGCTGTGGCACAGGTGCGGGTTGACCTCCAGGTGTCGGCAGATCAGCGAGAAGTGCGGTGGGAACACGTGGGCCAGCAGCAGGTAACCGAAGTTGTGCAGCAGGCCGGACAGGTAGGTCAGGCCACCCTCGGGACGCTGGGCGCGCGGCATGGCGCGGGTCAGGCCTTCGATGACGGCGGCGGTGTAGATCGACTGGTGCCAGTACGGCGTGGTGTGTTGCGGGTGGTCTTTGGGCAAGCTCAGGGTCTTGCCCAGGGCCAGGCCCAGTGCCAGGTTGATCACCAGGTCGAAGCCCAGTACCCGCACGATGGCGTCTTCCACTGAACGAATCTTGCCCGGCGACGCGTAGTAGGGCGAGGCGGCCCAGCTCACCACTTGCGCGGCCAGGGCCGGGTCGGTTTCCACCACGCCGGTGATGTCGTCGATGGTGGCGTCGGGGTCGACCCGCAGCTTGATGATTTTTTGCGCGGTTTCAGCCAGCGGTGGGATCTCGATGGTTTCTTCCAGCCGTTGCTGGATACGCCGGGCGGTGAACGCCTGCACAGCCTGGGTGATTTCCGCGCGGTCGTCGTGGGGGCGGTCCAGGTTGGGGGTGATGTTGCTCACGGCTTCGCCGAACGTCGCGGCGCTGGCCTTGGTGAGCATGGTCTTGAACGCTTCGCTGGTCACTTCCAGCAGCAGCCCCGGCTCGCCGGAGTTGATCAGCAGCTTCGGTTCGCGCAGCAGGCTTTCTTCATACAGGCACGGTGAGCTGGTCAGCGCCGGCAGGCCGGGCAGCAGGCTCAGGCTGTGTTTGCCGAGCATGCGCTCCAGGCGTTCGGTCGGCACTGCCGTGAGCTTGCGCCCGGTGAGTTCGGCCAGGCGGTTGAGGTCCAGCAGCTGGCTTTGCGGAAACAGCACCATGAGCGCGCCAACGGCATCGTGCAGCAACACCGCCTGCACTTTGCGGGCAGGGTTCAGGCCGGGTCGTTCGAGTACTTCGTCATAGCCGATGCCCAATTTCTCGAGCAACAGCCGAATAACAGACGGAGCGTGCGGGGCTTCGGGGACGAGGGCAGCTTCTGTCATGGTCTGTATCCGTTTTCCTACAAGTTGGTCAGTATAACCAGCTTGTCCTGCACGCGGGTCTGGAAAACTGAGCGCGTGCTCACACTTGGCCGTATTGCTGCCCATGACGCAGCCAGCGATCCAGCAGCGGGCTGACGTGGTCGGGCCAGCGTTCCAGCAGGGCCTGGGCGGCGTCGCGTACGGCGGGGAGCAGATCGGCGTCGCGCATCAGGTCGGCTACCTTGAATTGAAGCAGACCTGTCTGGCGTGTGCCGAGCATTTCACCGGGGCCGCGCAACTCGAGGTCTTTTTCGGCGATGACGAAACCGTCGTTGGTTTCGCGCATGATCCCCAGCCGCTGGCGGCCGATCTGCGACAGCGGCGGGTGATAGAGCAAGACGCAATGGCTGGCGGCGCTGCCCCGGCCCACTCGGCCGCGCAGCTGGTGCAACTGCGCCAGGCCCAGGCGCTCGGGGTTTTCGATGATCATCAGGCTGGCATTGGGCACGTCGACGCCCACCTCGATCACGGTGGTGGCGACCAGCAGTTGCAGGGCGCCGGCCTTGAATTCAGCCATCACCGCGGCTTTCTCGGCGGGCTTCATGCGGCCGTGGATCAACCCGACCTTCAACTCGCCGAGGGCGGCGGTGAGGTCCTCGAAGGTGGTTTCGGCCGCCTGGCAGGTCAGTTCTTCCGACTCTTCGATCAGCGTACACACCCAATAGGCCTGCCGGCCCTCGGCACAGGCGCTGCGCACGCGCTCGATCACTTCCACTCGTCGGGTATCGGTGACCAACACGGTATTGACCGGCGTGCGGCCGGGAGGCAGTTCGTCGAGGATCGAGGTGTCGAGGTCGGCGTAGGCGCTCATCGCCAGGGTCCGCGGGATCGGCGTGGCGGTCATGATCAGTTGATGAGGGCACATCCGCCCACCGACGCCTTTCTGCCGCAGGGCCAGGCGCTGTTGCACGCCGAAGCGATGCTGTTCGTCGATGATCACCAGGGCCAGGTTCTTGAACTGCACTTCGTCCTGGAACAGCGCATGGGTGCCGACCACCATCGGTGCGCCCTCGGCGATCTGCGCCAGGGCGGCGGCGCGGTTCTTGCCCTTGAGCTTGCCGGCCAGCCAGGCGACTTCGATGCCCAGCGGTTCGAGCCAGCGCTGGAAGGTGATGAAGTGTTGTTCGGCGAGAATCTCGGTGGGCGCCATCAGCGCCACCTGATAACCCGCCTCCAAGGCCTGCAGCGCGGCGAGGGCGGCGACCACGGTCTTGCCGGCGCCGACATCGCCCTGGATCAGCCGCAGCATTGGCTCGGGCTGGCTCAGGTCGTAGGCGATTTCGTTGCCGACTCGTTGCTGGGCGCCTGTGGGGGTGAAGCCGAGGTTGGCCAGGTAGCGGGCCGGCAGGTCCCTGGCCTTGGGCATGGCCGGCGCGCGCAGGGAACGCAGGCTTTCGCGCAGGCGTTGCTGGGACAGTTGATGGGTCAGCAGCTCTTCGAACGCCAGGCGATGCTGGGCCCAGTGATGGCCGAGGGCGAGTTCGTCCACGTCGGCGTCGGCGGGCGGATGATGCAAGTAGCGGATCGCGTCGGCCAGCGGCGCCAAGTGGTAATCCCGGGCCAGTTCCGTGGGCAGCCAGTCGGGCAGGCTGCTGGGGCCGAGCAACGTCAGGGTTTGCTGGCAGAGCTGACGCAGGCGTTGCTGGGTCAGGCCTTCGGTGAGCGGATAGACCGGAGTCAGGGTTTCATCCACGGGCGGCGGTTCATCGCCGGTGATGCTGCGGTATTCCGGGTGGTAGATTTCCAGCCCCGACGCCCCGGGCCGCGCCTCACCGTAGCAGCGCACGCGGGTGCCACGCTTGAGGCCTTCCTTTTGCGCGTTGCTGAAGTGATAGAAGCGCAGGCTGAGCCCGCCGGTGCCATCCTGCAGGCGCACCACCAGGCTGCGGCGGCGGCCCATGACCACGTCGGCGCCGCTGACGGTGCCTTCGATCACCGCATCCTGCCCCGGACGCAGATGGCCGATGGGCACCACGCGGGTGCGGTCCTGGTAACGCAACGGCAGGTGAAACAGCAGGTCCTGGAGGTTTTCCAGGCCGACCTTGGCCAATTTCTCGGCCATGGCTTCACCGACACCCTTGAGTGTCGTGACCGGCACTTTCGACAGCTCAGTCATGACCGCGGCTTACTTGCCAGCGGGCGGCTTGGCCACGGAGCACAGGCGGATCGAGTCGGCGAGGATTTCGATGGCCTTGGGCCGCGGGAAACTGGCGCGCCAGGCGATGGCGACGGTACGGAACGGCACGGGCGGTGTCAGCGGGCGGACTTCGATCACGCCGGGGGAGTAATGATGGCTGTCCACTGCCGACAGCGGCAGGATCGAGATGCCCAGGCCGGATGCGACCATGTGGCGAATGGTTTCCAGGGAGCTGGATTCCACCGTGGTGTGCTTGGCCCCTTCGCTGCCCTTGGTCAGGGTCGGGCAGGCTTCGAGCACCTGGTCGCGGAAGCAATGGCCTTCGCCGAGCAGCAGCAGGCTCTTGTCGTTGAGCAGGGCCGCGTCGATGGTTTTTTTCTGGGTCCAGGGGTGCTCTGCCGGCATCAGGACGTAGAAAGGCTCGTCGTAGAGCGGCAGGGTCAAGACGTCGGCTTCGTTGAACGGCAGGGCGATGATGATCGCGTCCAGCTCGCCGTTGCGCAGCTTGTCGCGCAGCACGTGGGTGAAGTTTTCTTCGATGTACAACGGCATCTGCGGGGCAACCCGGTGCAGTTGTGGAATCAGGTGGGGGAACAGGTATGGGCCGACGGTGTAGATCGCGCCGACTTTCAGCGGGGCGGTCAGTTGGTTCTTGCCGGCCTGGGCCAGTTCGCGAATGCCTTGGGCCTGCTCCAGGACTTTCTGTGCCTGGGCGACGATGCCTTCACCCACCGGGGTCAGGCGCACGGCGCTTTTGCTGCGCTCGAAAATCAGCACACCGAGTTCGTCTTCAAGTTTTTTCACGCCCACCGACAGCGTCGGCTGGCTGACGTGGCAACGCTCGGCCGCATGGCCGAAATGCTGCTCTTGGGCGAGGGTCACGATGTAGCGTAATTCTGTGAGGGTCATGGCGAGCGTCCGTGAAGTTGCGAGCCAAGCATACCGGCTGCAATCGATAGACGCACGTTATCAGACTGGGGGCGCGGTGTGACACTGTCGAATGTCTGTGTGGCGAGGGGATTTATCTGTGGCGAGGGGATTTATCTGTGGTGAGGGGATTTATCCCCGCTGGGCTGCGCAGCAGCCCTCAAAAACACGACTGTCGTCGGGAAGTCAGGAAGATGAGGTCATCTATTTTTAGGGGCGCTACGCGCCCCAGCGGGGATAAATCCCCTCGCCACAGATAAAGCCCCTACCCGGATAAATCACCACAAAAATAAGAAGCCCCTGTTACAGGGGCTTGCAAATTTGCGATCAGCGCCGGCGCTTGTCGATGGAGTACACAAACGGTGCCGTCAGTTCGATGGTGCCGTTGGTCAGCAACTCCGCCGGTGGCTTGGGCAGCGGTTGGGCGCGGCGGATCATTTCCAGTGTGGCCCGGTCCAGCAACTCCGTGCCGGAACTGCCCACCAATTCGAATGACAGCACGTTGCCGTCGGCATCCACCACGAAACGCAAGCGGTTGGTGCCTTCCTTGTTCATTTGCTGAGCCCTGGGCGGGTACTTCTTGTACTTGCCCAAGTGCGCCAGCAGCGTGCCCTGCCAATTGGCCTTGGCGGCCGTTTGCGCAGGTGACGGGCCGGGCGCCGGTTGCGCGGACTTCTCGGTCGGTGCCTGGGTCGGCTGAGTGTCGTTCGGTTTCTGCTCCGACGGCTGTTCCTTCGGCGGCTCCGGCTTTTTCTCGACCACGGGCTTGGGTTTGGGCGGTTGAGGCTTGGGCTTGGGCTTGACCGGCTTGGGCACGGCGATTTCCGGCTTCGGCGCTTCGGCAAGCTTGGGCAGCGGCAGCTCTTCGACCGGCTCGGGCGGTTGCGGCGGTGTGACGATTTTTGGCGGTGCCGGCGGTGGCGGGGCAGGCACTGGCGCCAGTTCGACCATCATCGCCTGGGGCGGCAATTCGATGGGCGCGCGCGAGGTCCAGTTCAGTGCCAGGGCGATGGCGAGCGCATGCACGCCCAATACCACCACCAGGCTACCGCTGTAACGCGTCAGCTTTTGGCGCGTCGTGATCATTTCTTGGGCGCCGTCTCGAGTCCGACCAGGCCGACCTTCAGGTAGCCGGCGCTTCGCAGCGCGTCCATCACGCTCATCAGGTCGCCGTAGTCCACGCCTTTATCGGCCTGGAAGAAGATCGTCGTGTCTTTCTTGCCCTGGGTCTTGGCGTCGAGGGTCGCGCCGAGGGTGTCGGCCTTGACCTCGTCTTCACCCAGGAACAGGCGTTGGTCGGCCTTGACGCTGAGGAACACCGGTTTTTCCGGCCGCGGCGAAGGCTTTGCCGTCGACGCAGGCAGGTCGACCTTGATGTCCACGGTGGCCAGCGGGGCGGCCACCATGAAGATGATCAACAGCACCAGCATCACGTCGATGAACGGCGTGACGTTGATTTCGTGGTTCTCGGCCAGATCGTCGTCTGCGCCTTCTTTCAAATGCAGGCCCATGGCCGATTACCCCACTTTCACCATGTGCGGTTGCGAGCTGCGCTCGGACGGCAGGTGATCGAGGTCACGGCTGACCAGCAGCAGGACTTGCGCCGAAGCGTCGGAGACCTGGGCCTTGTAGCCGGCAATGGAGCGGGCGAAGACGTTGTAGATCACCACGGCTGGAATGGCCGCGACCAGGCCCAGGGCCGTTGCCAGCAGGGCTTCGGCGATGCCTGGGGCGACGACGGCGAGGTTGGTGGTCTGGGTCTTGGCGATGCCGATGAAGCTGTTCATGATGCCCCACACGGTGCCGAACAGGCCGACGAAGGGGGCGGTGGAACCGATGGTGGCGAGCACGCCGGTGCCGCTGCTCATGTTGCGACCGCAGGCGGCAACCAGGCGCTCCAGGCGGAAACTCACGCGTTCCTTGATGCCTTCTTTCTCGCGGCTGTTGGCCGACAGCCGCATCTCTTCGAGCGCGTCGTGCACCAGCAGGTTGGCGAGGGTGCCTTCCTTCGCGGCGGTGGTGCTGGCTTCCTTGAGGGTGGCGGCTTTTTTCAGGGCGGCGATTTCACCGCGCAAGCGACGCTTGGCACCCAGCAGTTCGAAGCCTTTGGCAATCCAGATGGTCCAGGTGATGATCGAGGCGATGGCCAGGCCGATCATCACGATTTTCACGATAATGTCGGCGTTCTTGTACATGCCCCATGGCGACAGGTCGTGGGCCATGCCCAGGGTATTGTCGGCTTCGAGCATTTCAGGTGCCTGGGCCTCGACGGCTTGGGCCGGATCGGTGGCGACCGGCGTCGCAGCAGGAGCGGCCGGGTCTGCCGGTGCCTGGGCGGCCGGGGTGGTGGCTGGCGTCGTGGCGGGCGTCTGGGCATCCGCGAGCGCGGCGGCAGGTGCCAGCAGCAGGCTGAACAGCAGGGCGGCTACCGTGCTCCAGGCACGAGGTCGGTTGGTTGGCGAAGCGGGGGATAGAGAGCGTTTCATGCTGGCCGGACCTGAGAAAAAAAGAAGGTTGATGTTCTTCCAGGCCTCGTGGGCCGAGAACAAAAGTGGCGGGCATTATTGCAAGTAATTCTTGTTAACAAAAGTAATACAGTTACTTTTTTTGTCCCATGGCTAGCCGCTCGTCCCCCTCGGAGGCTAGTCTGCGGCTTTGCCAGAGGAGTTCTTGATGTCCGCGCCTTCTGTTTTGATCGCCGGCTGCGGTGATATCGGCGGCCGCCTGGCCCGCCAGTTATTGGCCGAACATTGGCAGGTCCATGGCCTGCGGCGTACGGTTTCGAGCCTGCCGGCCGGCGTCATCGGGGTGGCGGGGGATCTGTTCAGCGAGCAATGCCCGGCCGATTGGCCCACCGGTTCGCTGGATTACCTGGTGTACAGCGCCGCGGCCACCGACCATGACGAAGCGGGATATCGCACGGCGTATGTCGAAGGCTTGCAGCATGTGTTGGGCTGGCTGGAGCAGCACGGGCAGCGGCCCAAGCGTCTGCTGTTTGTGTCCAGCAGCAGTGTGTATGGGCAGCAAGCGGGGGAATGGGTGGATGAAACCTCTCCCACCGTGGCCGGGGGGTATTCCGGCCGGCTGATGCTCGAAGCCGAGCAAGTGGCCTTGGACAGTGGTATCCCCGCCAGCCGCGTGCGCCTGACCGGCATCTATGGCCCGGGCCGCGAATGGCTGCTGAACCAGGTGCGCCAGGGCTACAGCGTGGTGGAAGATCCGCCCCTGTACGCCAACCGCATCCATGCCGACGACGCGGCGGGCCTGCTGGCCTTTCTGCTGGAAGCCGATCGCCAGGGCAAGCCCCTGGAAGACTGCTACATCGGCGTCGACGACACTCCCGCCGCGCTGGCCGACGTGGTGGGCTGGCTGCGCAACTACATGGGTGTCACCCAATGGGCCGAAAACGCCAGCGTCCGCCGCGCCGGTAGCAAGCGCTGCAGCAACGCCCGGGCCAAGGCCCTGGGCTGGTCGCCGCGTTATCCGAGTTTTCGCGAGGGGTATGCGGCGATTCTGGAAGGGCGCTGCTGACACGGCATCAACGATGCCTTTGGGGCCTAGGCTCGCTCGTTGGCTGTGAGCCGCTATTGCTGTGGCCCGCGCAGGCGCCGTGGTGCCCATCGAATGCACGGGCACCATGGATCCACCCTCGAACTCCAGCCCACGCCTGCACTCAGGTCGTGTAGTCGGCGTTGATGCGGATGTAACCCTCCGAAAGATCGCACCCATAGACGGTGAACTGTCCTTGGGCGATGTTCAGGTCGACCGAGATCAGCACTTCCTTGCCCTGCAGGTAACCCTTGACCGCCAGTAGCCCGGCCTCGTCCAACTGGTGCGGATACGCCTCGGTCTCACCAAAAACGATGCGTACCTTGTCCGGGTCGATGTCCTGCTCTGCCTCGCACTTTCCGATTGCCATGGCTACGCGCCCCCAGTTCGGGTCTGCGCCATGGACAGCGGTCTTGACCAGCGGCGAGTTGACGATGGCCTTGGCCACACGCTTGGCCTGCGCATCATCACGCGCCCCCGTGACGTGCACCTCCAGCGCCTTGCTCGCGCCTTCGCCGTCCGAGGCGATCATGCGCACCAGCCCAAGGGCGATGTCATAAAGCGCTTGCTCGAATTCGACCATGTCCACTTCGCCCGCCAGTCCGTTGGCGAGGATCGCCGCGGAGTCGCTGGTGGAGGTATCGGTATCGATGCTCAAGGCATTGAAGGTCTTGTCGATCACCCGACGAAACAGCGCATCCAGCACATCGGGGGCGATGCGGGCATCGGTAAAGAAGAACGTCAGCAGGGTCGCCATGTTCGGCTCGATCATTCCCACGCCCTTGGCGATGCCCACCAGGCTTGCGTTGCCGACCTGGCGTGCTGCGTACTTGGTGTGGGTGTCGGTGGTCATGATCGCCGCCGCGCAGCGTTGGAAGTCGGCGGGTTGCAGGGGCGGTACGTTGCCCAGGAAGGTGCGGATCTTCTCCATCGGATACTGGCGACCGATCACGCCGGTCGAGGCGATCACCAGCGCCTGCGGGTCGATGTCCACAGCCCGGGCCAGCCCCGCGCGAACTTCCTGGGCATTGGCCAAGCCTTCGGGGCCTGTGGCGACGTTGGCGTTGCGCGCGATCACCACCACGCCTTGTGCGGTATCACGCTGGGCGACCTCGCGGGACAGCGTCACACTCGGGCCGGCGAAGCGCGATTGAGTGAACACGGCACTGATGCTGGCCGGCACGTCGGAGATGACGGCCATGAAATCGTCGCGGCTGTCCTTGATGCCCAGGTTGGCGATGATGCTACGAAAGCCTTTTGGCTGAATGTGCGTGGCGCTCATGTCAGGTCCTTCAGATGAATGATTGATTCCATGCCTGTGTGCCTTGTGCCGAGCAGCATGCGCAAGCGCATGCGGTCCGGCTTGCCGGTCGGCGTCAACGGTATCCTTTCGATCGCCGCGATGCCAGCGGCAACGCCCAGTCGCTCCAGCAGCATGACAAGCGTCGAGCGCTTTTGAGCAGCGATGACGGGACTGGCTTGCAGCACCACGTGGGCGCGACGGCGATCCTGTTCGTCGACCAGCACGACCACCCGTTCGAGTACCAGCGACTGTGCAAGACGTCCTTCCAGGGCGGGCGTGAACTGTGTCCCCTGTGCGGTCAGCAGGGCGTCGTTCGTTCGTCCCAAGGGCATCAGGCTGCCATCGTCCAGTCTGCGGGCGACATCCCCGGTGGGATAGGTGTCGTCCTCGACCGGGTTGGCCGGGAGGGGGAAGTAACCGGAGCCCCGATGCGCGGAGCGAGCGACGATTTCGCCGACCTCCGGCTGCGCGGGGTCGAGTACCGCCAGTGTCACCTCGACATCCCCCACCGCACGCATGCCGCAGTTGACCTGTGGGCCGGGGGCGAAATTGGCCAGGATCATGCCGAACTCGGTGGAACCATAGATTCGCTTGATGTGTATGCCCAGACCGCGCTCGGCTTCCAGCACCACCTGATCGTCCAGGTAGGCGCCGCCGCAGAACGGCCGGGTCAGCGCCGGCAACCGGGTGCCGAGCCGTTGCGCGGCTTGCGCCAGCGCCAGGTATTGCGAGGGCAACGCGCTCATCACGCTGATGCGCTTCTCGTCGAGGGTGCGCAGGGTGTCCTCGATTCGGGACGCTTCGCCCAGGTAAAGCGTGGCGCCCGTCAGCAAGGCAGGAAACACATGGAGGTCGACGGCATGGCCGCCATCGAGGGTGTGGATGTTCAGGTAGCGCGCGCTGTCATCGAGGCAGGCGCACTCGACCCAGTGCAGGATCTCCCGAAACAGGCGGTCCTGGCGCCATAGGGCGAGTTTCGGCGTACCCGTGCTGCCGGAGGTTTCCTGCATGCGCATCAGCCCGGTTCGCTCCTGCCAGGCGGGAGCTTCCTGGTTGACGGGGATCGAGGTGTGCAGGGCGAAGCCGGGTACATCGATGCCGTCGGGTACGATGCCCTGTTCGTTGACCAGAACGGTGGCACCGACCTGGGTCAGGCGCATCGCCCGGTGCTCGGCACTGCTGGCCAGATTGATCGGGCAATGGACCAGGCCCAGGCTGGCCATGGCGAACAAGAGCGCCACATAGCCGGTGCTGTTGCCAAGTTGGGTCGCCACCACATCGCCTTCTCGCAGGCCCGCAGCCTGCAAGCGGGCGCGCAACAGGTCGATGGCTTGCAGCAGGTCGCCGTAGGTGCTGGACGTGCCGTGGCTGTCGATGACTGCCGGATGGTCTCGATGATGCGCAACCATGCTGAGGAACTGGCGCTGGAACATTCGTTGGATTCCTTGGTGATCAGCCGAAATACAGCTTCAAATGTTCGCCCACTGTGCGAAAGCCGATCTCACCCAGGCGATGACGCAACGGGCCGCCGCTGCAGGTAAACGTCAGCGGCTTGCGCTGGCGGCGGTGGATGCCGGCACAGACGTCACTCAGCAGCCTGTCCGAAACGCCACGCAGCCGGTGACGGGCCTCGACGAAGATGAAGCCCAGTTGCTCGTGCTGTTCGTCCTGGCTGGTCAGGGCCGTGCAGCCGCCGAGCTGGCCGTCCACCTCGATCACATGCAGAGCCTGGCGCTGGGTGAGCTGGCGGACGGTATGCGTGGCCTGTTCGCTACTGGACACGAGCTTTACGCCGGAGTCTTTCTCCATCTGGATCCGGTAGCCAACCAGGGTGGCTTCGTCCTCAGGCCCGGCCAGGCGGGTGCTGAGTGCCGGCGTCGATTCGACCGGGAAAGGGGCGAACTGCTTGAGCAGCACTTCGTCGCGCCGCCCGATCAGCGGCCGCCAGGCGGCCGGCCAGTGTTCCAGCAAGCGCTCCAGGACGGCCTTGGGACCGATCGCCATCTGCGGGCTGACATGCCCTGCGGCAACGTGTGCCAGCAACGCTGCGTCCGGCTCGCCGGCAACGAGGATGACCGGCACGGCGAACGGCGGCAGGCTGGGCAACAGGGCGACGGCACCGAGCAGGTGGCCGCCCTCCTGACGCACATAGACTTGCAGTCCCTCGGCGCGATTGCTCAGTGCGCCGGCGAGGAACAACTGGGCGTCGGCATCGTTCGACTGGCCGATAAAAGCCAGCAACTGGGGGTATTGATCCGGCGCGAGGGGGTGGATGTTCAAGGCAGCATTCTCGTTCTAATGGGATAAAGGGGACGGCAAGTTGCGCCAACTGGTCGGGTCCAGTGGCGAGGCGCTGAAGTCCAGTCGCGACTGTTGTTTGCCCAGCGCCAGGCAAGCGGCCGATTGAGAGGCCCAGGGACCGCCTTCAACGTCGCGCCGCCACATCAGCGCATCGTCGGCGCTGCTGTACTGGCCGCCATCGGCCAATAGGTGCAGCCAGCGACCCCAGGCTTGCGCCGGGGAGGCCGTCGCGAGGGGCCGAGGCAGCGGGCTGGCGGCGAAACGGGGCAGGTGTCGTGCCAGGCGTGGGTGATCCGCGCCGATGCCGCGGTAGCACAGGCCGTGGAGACCCTGGCCCAGACGCACCGAGCGCAGGGTCCGGGTGTCCCATTGATGGAGCACCAGGCCGTTGGCATCGGCCAGTCCCAGGATGAAGCCGTTGTACTGGCTCAGGCTGTCGGCGTCCCAGCGGTGCGCGGGTGCTTGCAATGCGATGAGCGGCAGCTCGCCACGGCTGCGGGTTTTACCGGCGACGTGCTCTGGGCGGTTGACCAGAAAACTCGCGCGGTGCTGGTGAACGTCAAGCGCCAGCCAGGTGCCGCCGGATTGCAGGTCCAGGCCGCCGATCACCTGTGGATGCTGCTCGGGCCAATGCGCGGCCGGGGCTTGCCATGGGCGTGCGACCGACTCGTCCCGCACCGTGGCCAGCAACACCGGCCACTGGGGTGAAAGGCCGAGCGCGGCAATGATCGTGCACACGCTCAGGCGCTCTCCAGCGCCGCGCCGGGTGCCGAGGCGATGGCCTCGAACGTCACCTGGCCGCGTAGCAGCTTGCGGCAGGTATTGGGCAACAGCCCGCGCCGGCCGTGCAGGGTGCGCTGGTTATCGATGATCAACAGGTCACCCTTGTGCCAGCGATGGCAGTACAGGTACGGGTCGGCTGTCAGGTGCCGTTCCAGTTCCGCGAACCAGGCAGCCGATGCGTCCTCGCTCAGCCCGGGCACGCGGACATCCCAACTGGCCTTGACCTGGCTGTCGAAAGGCAACGCGAGGTTGAGCGAGCGGACACGGCCGTAGTCGCGGAACGTGGATATCGGATACCAGCCCTCGGGCACCGTGGCGAAGTAGCCTCGCTCAAAGGCCAGGTATTCGAGCCGGCCGTCCAGCAGCGGTTGGCGCAACGATTCGGGCATGTCCTTCCAGGCCGCGAGCTGGTCGCACACGACGGTTGCGCCATCTTCGTCGATGTTCGCAACGTCGGCGGCATACAGGATGATGAGGTCGACCTGGGTGCCGAGCAGGATGCCGTCCGTATGCAGCGGCAGGCTGCCACGGCCGGTAATGACCTTTTCCTTATCGTGGGTGCCGTCGAGCTTGAGGATGTCGGCGAAGCCGTAGCCAACGTTGGCGCTGCCCTCGTCGTAGGACACCTTGTCCCCCAGGCTTTCGACGAACTGCCGAAAGCTGTCTTCGTCGAAGTGGACGTTGCGCAGCAGGGTCACGCCATGGTCGAGCACCGCCTGGCGAACGGCCGCCAGCGGTGTTTCGTCCGGCAGATGGACGCCCAGGCCAGAGGCGGTCAGGGTCTGGCCGCGCAGGTCGCGCAAAGAAACGGATGAGTTCATGGGCGGTTCCTTCAGCAGCGGTGAGCGAGTGAGTGCAGGGCGCGGTCGAGTACGTCTTCGGCACACAGCGGCGCCAATGGCGCTCGTACGGCCTGGTCCAGCTGGGTCGCCAGTATCTGGCGGTACAGCGCCGGCGCGCTGGCGGACTGGTGGGTGGTGACGTCGATCAACTGCGACAGCGCCGTGCCCAACCCATTGCCGTGGTGGATGGCGGTCTTCTTGCGCCAGGCGACCTCGGCAGGCAGCCATTGTTCGGCGGCAAGGCGCAGGTGGCCCTTTTCGCGGCCGCGGGTGGTCTTGACCGACGGACACGTGTCCAGCGCGCTACGCAGCACGGGCAGGTCCCAGTAGGGATGAACCAGTTCGCTGCCGCAGGCTTGGGCCGCGATGCCTGTGAGTTCGCTGGAGTAACGGGTCTTGTCGACCTCGACCGCGATGCTGTTGCGGATATCTTCAGCCAGGCCGTCACCCGTGGCCATGCCGGAGTTGATCAGATCCGAGCCATAACCGGTGAAAATCGTCCGGCCTTCTTCCAGCTGCCGACAGAACGCGGTGATTGCCACGCCGATCTCTACGGCCTGGGGCTGCGGATGGCCAAAGGCGCGGATGGTCTGGGGCAGCGCGTGCAGGATCGATTGCGGGTCGAGTTCGACACGGTTCAGTGGGCGTCCGAGTGCGTCGGCCAGTTGCTGGGCGTCATCGAACTCGTTGCCCCAGGGGGTACCGATGCTGAAGGCTTCGAAGTCCGGGCACTGCGCGGCGAGCAGGGCGGCGACCAGCCCGGAGTCGACACCACCGGAAACCAGTGCGGCGACCTTGCCGGGCCGCTGCAGATGGCCGGCGATACTTTCCTGCAACGCCCTGATCTGCGTCTGTCCGGCGAACAGGGCGTCGCCGTAGCGGTCGCTTTGCAGGGCCAGGGTGTCTTGCATTGCGTCACGCCTGACGCGCACCTGGTTGCCCTGCAACACAACCTCAAGGCGGCTGCTGTGCAACAACCGGCCGATGCCATGGATGCTCGAGCGATCGTCCAGGTGCACGCCCGCCTGTTCGCGCACGCCCAACTGGCAATCGGTCAGGCTCATCCAGGCGCTGGCAGCGATCAGCAGGTCGGTTGACAGAACGAAGTTGCCTTGATGGTCGGCGCTCCAGTACAGCGCGCAGGTGTTGCGGCTGCTGGTCGTCACGGTCAGCTGGTCGCCTTGCACCTCGATCAGGTTGTCTCCCCCTACGTGCAGGCGCGTGCGAGGACGGCCAGACGCATCGTGACGGTCGTCGGGAGCGGGAACCGGCCAGGCCGAGGCATAGCCATGGAAAGCCGAGGCGGCCAGCGGCACGTGGGCGGATTCGAAGCGGTCGAGGGGACGGCTGGAAAGCAGCAACCAGGGTTGTACGGTCATGGGGTCGCCTCCAGGCTCGGTTGCACACTGGAGCGGTTGAGGATCGTCTTCATCCGGCCCTGTGCCTCGCCAGCGGCGAAGGCCGCGCGATGCGCCTGTTTGCCGGCGATGCGAGTCTGTTCCAGCCCGGCGATGAAGTCTCGGTTGAGGTAGGTCTTGGTATTGCGGAACGCGGCATCGGTGAACGCGGCGGCGCGGTGGGCCTGTTCCAGGGCGCTGGCGCGCAGTTGTCCGGCATCGGCCACTGCATGCAGCAACCCGTCGGCCATGGCGCGCGGTGCTGGCCACTCGGCACAGGACATCAGCATGTTCTGCATCAGGCTGCGACCGACGATCTTCTCCAGCATGAAGCCGCCGAAGGTGCAGGCGATGCCCAGTTCGAACTCGGGCATCTTCAGCACGCAGCGATCGCTGCCGATCCGGTAGTCGGCGGTCAGGGCTATCTGCAGGCCGATGCCGATGGCGTAGCCATCGATGGCTGCGATCAGCGGACGGTTCAACTGCAGGGCTGCGATGTACAGGTCGGTGACGTGATCGATCCAGACATCGACCTCGTTGCCACCGGTGAATGTCGAGGTTTCGTGGAAGCTGCCGCCGGCACCGAACGATCGGCCCTCGCCGCTGTGCAGCAGCACTGCACCCACCGCGTCATCCTCGTTCAACTGTCTCAGCAGTCGGGTCAGCTGGGCCATCCGTGGCATCGACCACAGGTTGTGCCGGTGCGAGTCGGTGAAGGCCACCAGCGCGACGCTGTTTTCGAAAGTAATGTCGAAATCGTAAGTGAGGTAATCGTTTTCAAGACCTGGCATCGCTAACTTCCCGTGGCGTCCTTGGTGCGAAGTGGTGCTGTCGGGCCCGATAGCGCCCGGCACTGCCTAGTAGATAGGGCGCGCGTACGGCCTGGTACCTCCCGGAACAGGGAGGTTGTTAGCGTCGTGGCAACTCACTAGCTTCTGCGGCCGCTCGAAGGCTGGCGGACGCCCTATCCGCAGGGCCCGAGTCTCCAAGGCGAATGAAACAGGATCATCGATGTTACCCAGACACCGGTTCTCGAAAGAGATCAAGGACCAGATCAAGCAGTTGTACCGCTACGACAATTACCATGGCCCCCTCGCGTTGCTGCAGAACCTGTTCTGGATCAGCCTGGCGATCTATCTGGGCCAGTCCAGTCCCTGGCTGCTGCCGTTGTCCATCCTGCTGATCGGTTCACGACAACGGGCATTGGCCACGCTGCTGCACGAAGCGGCGCATGGTGCGCTGTGTCGCAGTAAACGGCTGGAAAAATTCCTCGGCACCTGGTGCTCGGGTTACCTGATTTTCCAGGGCTGGGCCAGCTACAAGCGCTCCCACACCCTGGATCACCACCACAAGTTGGGTGACCCGGAGCGCGATCCCGACTATCGGTACTATCAGCAGTCCGGGGTGTTCGAGGCGCGTTCGACGGCCAGGTTCGCGCTTGCGCATCTCATCAGGCCGCTGCTATTCCTGGGCGCACCGCAGAGCTTGAAGTATCTGCTGGTCAACCGACTGATCCGCAGCCCCAGCAAGCGTGAGCTGTTTGCGGTGCTCGCCTGCCAGGGCGTGCTCGGCGTGAGCCTGACGATGCTGTTCGGCGCCAAGGGCTATGTCCTCTACTGGCTCTTGCCCTACCTCAGTACCTTCCAGGCCTTGACTTGGTTCATCGAGCTCGCCGAGCATTACCCGATGATCGCCCAAGCCAAGAGCGATCTGCAGGCCACCCGAAACCGCTTCAGCCATCCGCTCGAGCATTTCTTCACGGCCATGCATGGAGAGAACTTTCACCTGATCCACCATCTCTTTCCTGCCATTCCGTACTGGAACCTCAAGAAGGCTCATCGGATCCTGCTCTGCGACGCGGCATACGCCACAACGAATGCGGGGTTTGGCGGGATCTTCATGTCCTCCAATTTCGCGCCGTCGATGTGGGCCGACATTTTATCGAACGACCTACCAGCGACAGGGACCGTCATCAATGCAAGCTAGTTTCAGCAAAGGCGTTATCTTTGCACTCTCCGCCGCCGCACTTAACGCCACGATCGGCGTGCTCAGTAAAGTGCTCATGAGCAATGGCTTTACCGCCAGCAGTGTCGCCGTCATAAAGACGGTCCTGGGTTGTCTGCTGCTCTCGGCTTTGCTGCTGTTTCTCAAGCGTCCGGCGACGACAGCCAAATGGACCCAGGCGGCGATCTGTGCGTTCCTCGGTATCTTCGTGCTGTTCCACTTCGAAACATCTGCCTATCGGCATTACGCTGCGGCGGGCGTGGTCGTGATGTTGATGGCCAGCGCATCCATCTCCTCCATCGTGCTCGGCCGTATATTCCTCAAGGACGCCATCACCGCCAACGCCACCGTGGGCGCGGCCCTGGCTATCGCCGGGATCGCGGTGATCTTCGGTGCCGACCTGCGGCAGGGCTTCACGCTCCAAGGCGCTGCACTGGCTTCCATGGCGGGCTGCGGCTACGGAGCATTTTCGGTCGCCATGAAGCGGATGGGCGTGTCCGGTGGGTTGCACTTCACCCGTCAACTGCTGTTCTTCGGCAGCCTGTACTTGTTGATGCCGGCCGCGGCCGACGGTTTCGTGATCGGTGAGCTGTCGTCCCTGGCGATTGCCGCGCTGCTGGCGCTGGCTGCGCTGCCGACCATCCTCGGCTTTTTCTGCACCACCAAGGCCATCGAATACCTCAAGCCCTCCCAGGTGCAGGCCTTGGAGCTGACCGAACCGCTGTTCGCCGCCCTGCTGGCGTTTGTGGTGCTCAATGAGGTGCCTCGCGAAAGTCTGTACGCGGGCGCGGCACTGATCATCATCGGCTTGTGTTTTTCCAACGAGCTGATCCGCCTGGGCAGAAAAACGCCTGTCCCGTCTCGCGCGTGAGCCTTTGCCAGAGGGCCTCGCTCGCACATTGATTTCAAAGCGCCATATCTCTATCTTATCGCCCCACTTTTGCGAGGGGGGCGGTTTCCCTCACGTGCTGTCTCAGGATGAGAGCACCGTCGAGCGGTGTCACAAGGAAGGGAATGGCTGTGCTGGCAATGGATGAGCTGATACAACTCAGCGAAACGGAGTGCTTCGAGGATTGGCTGGCAGGGTTGAAGACACTGACCTGCAAGCTGGGCTACGCGAACTTCCTGTTGGGCCTCAAGCCCGGTCCCGCGGCCATGAACCAGCAGGTGCTGATCCACAGTGACTATCCCGGCGCCTGGCGCAAACGTTACGACGCCCAGGGTTATGTGGCGGTTGACCCGATCGTCCAGCATTGCCTGAACCTGAACCAGCCGTTGCTCTGGAACCGTGAAAATTACCGTCGGCCCACGGAATCGGCGTTCTTTGAAGAGGCTGCCGTGTATGGGCTCCAACGCGGACTGGCGCTGCCCCTGCATGGTCCACGGGGTGAGGCGGGTATGCTCTGTCTCAAGCACTCCGAACACGGTGCCCGAGCCACCCGCGCCATGATCGAAACCTTGCCCCTGGCGACAATGCTGCGTGACTACCTCATCGAGCGGGTCCTCAAGGCCCAGGCTGAACACCATGCGCCGGTGCATGTGACGCAACGGGAGAAAGAGGTGCTGCAATGGAGCGCGGCGGGCAAGACGACTTGGGAGATCGCGATGATCCTCTCTTGTACAACCTCGGCAATCGACTTCCATTTCAAGAACATTCGCCGCAAGTTTCAGGTCAGCTCGCGCCAGATGGCAGTGCTCAAGGCTATCCAGCAGAAATCGATCACGCCTTGAGCGTCACTGCGGACGCTGGGCGAGGTCGCTCTCCTGCAGGCGCCCGCTCAAGTACAGGCGCAACAGAATGTAAACCGGGGCGGGGACCTGGCTGGTGCATTCGATACGACTGGCGCAGGCCTGGCTGATGCCGAACCTTGACCAGAACTCGGTCTGGCTCTGCTTTTGATCCAGGCGCAGGCTGATGGCTTGGCGCGCAACCTCGCGCACGGTCGAGGTCTTGAGTAACTTCATCGGGCTGAGTCCTTCAAAAGGCAAAAACTAGCAAATCCGTCAGGCCCCAACTACCTCCCGGATCGGGGAGGGTCTCATTTATTCATTGCGAATATACGCTGTGCGACATATTTCAATCCGCCGGTATATACCCGTCATGTTTATCTCCATTGGCCGTCGCCACAAGATCAATCCTCAAGCACTGAATAACATGCACAAACTTCGGGCGCGTATCTTCAAGCAAAAGAAGATGTGGGATATACCACTGATCAATGACATGGAAATCGATGGGTACGATGCACTCGATCCTTATTACATGATCATCAATCGAAGCGCGGAGCAGGCATACGTCTGCGGTTGCTGGCGGATCCTTCCTACCACCGGGCCGAATATGTTGGCGCATACATTTCCCGAACTGCTGCACGGACAACCGGCGCCGTGCTGCGATTCGATCTGGGAGTTGAGCCGGTTTGCCATCGAGATGCCCCATGACAACCGCTTCGGCTTCTCCCAAGGCACTGTCCAGGCGATCCACGCCATTGTGAATTTCGCCCTCGGGTGTGGGGTGAAGCAGTTCGTGACAGTTACCACCGTCGGTGTCGAGAAGATGCTCATCCGTCTGGGATTGGACACCAGCCGCTTCGGCCCGGCCTTGCAGGTTGGCGTGGAACGGGCGGTGGCGCTGCGCATCGAGCTGAATGATCGAACCACGGCCGCGCTGGAGCGAGCGATCGAGGCCTATATATACAGATCCCAATGTCTTGGAGACGCTGCCGATTTTTAGCATCGCCGTTTTGCTGGCGAAGCCGCCGAAGCGCCAAGCCTGATTGAACACGAGGACGTTCAGACCGCCGGTGTCGTGTTTCAGAGCTTCGCAATTGTGAACTCAATTGTGCTGCCAGATGAAACCACCCTCTTCGGTAGGTTTATAGAAGTTGTCCGATACCTTGGAGCGGTCAGGTTTCTTCGAGGCAAAACGGGCGTCGTTCGGCGCTGCTTCACCGCGCTATCGCGAGCAGAGGATTTCGGTCTGAAGGGCTCAGATCCGACTTACTGCTTTTCCAACACCCACTGCCGGTTGCCCGGCGTGAACGACGGCATTTCATCGGCCAGCGCTGCATTCACGGTCTGGAAAATTTCCAGCGTCTTGCCATTGCGGGCAAAGATCCAGGTGTTGCCCTGGCCGTTCTGTTGCAGCCAGATGTTGTCGTTGCCGCCGCTCATGGAGGCGCAATCGCCGGCCAGGCACAGGGCGTAACGGTCGGCGCCCGGCAGGCCGCTGACCTGGCCGTCGGGTTGGAACTGCACGGTGGCGCCCTGGCCGGGGCCGTTGGCGATGTTCCAGGTACCGCCCAGGTAGGCGGCATACAGCGCGCGTTCGAAACTGGCGCCGATGGGTGCGCCCTCCGGTACCTGAACTTTCGCACGGTCGAACACCTGCTGCGGCTCGTTCTCGGTGGCGGCCTGGCTCAACTGGTCGCCGTCGCGCTTGAGCTCGCTGGCGGAGCTGCCGTAGAAGTCGACTTTCCAGGTGCCGTCTTCTTCGCCCAGCAACTTGCCTTCGACGTTTTCAAAGCCGTTGGTATAGCGCGCCTGGCCGGCCCGGGTGTTGACGTCCCATTCCAGGTTCGGGCCATAGCCTTGCAGCGCTTCGCGCAGCGGGCCGCCCTTGGCGGCAGCGTCGATGGCCGCCTGGTTGATCCAGGTGCCGCTGATGTCACGGTCGGCAGGGTCGCTGGCGCAACCGCCCAGAAAAAGGGCGAGCAGCGAGAAAGCAAGCGCTTTGCGCATGGTGGAATCCTTTCAAGACGAAAACGGCGCAGCGGGGGAGGCTGCGCCGACCTTATTACTCGATGACCAGGATGGCATCCATCTCAACCTGCGAGCCCTTTGGCAGGGCAGCCACGCCAATGGCGGCGCGGGCAGGGTAAGGCTGGTCGAAGTACTTGCCCATGATCTCGTTGACCTTGGCGAAGTGGCTCAGGTCGGTGAGGAAGATGTTGAGCTTGACGATGTCCTTGAAGGAACCACCGGCGGCCTCGGCCACGGCCTTGAGGTTTTCGAACACCTGCACGGTCTGGGCTTCGAAGCCTTCCACCAGCTCCATGGTCTTCGGGTCCAGCGGGATCTGGCCCGACATGTACACGGTGTTGCCGGCCTTGATCGCCTGGGAATAGGTGCCGATGGCGGCTGGGGCCTTGTCGCTGGTGATAACGGTCTTGGTCATTGATGACTCCTTGTAAGGAATGGGCTATTGAGGCGCTATGCGCGCATGCGGGTGATGCGGATAACGCCGGTCAGGGCGCGCAGTTTCTTGATCACGCGGGCCAGGTGCACACGGTCGTGCACGCTGACCACCAATTGGACGACGCTGATGCGGCCATCGCGCTCATCCATGCTGATTTTTTCGATATTGCCGTCGGCGGCGTTGACGCTGCTGGCCAGCAGCGCGATCAGGCCGCGCTGGTGCTCCAGCTCGACCCGCAGCTCGACGTTGAATTCGCCGGTGACATCCTTGGCCCAGGAGAGCTGGATGCATTTTTCCGGGTTGTGGCGGATTTCGCTGATGTTACGGCAGTTGTCCAGGTGCACCACCATCCCCTTGCCGGCGGACAGGTGGCCGACAATCGGGTCGCCCGGGATCGGCGTGCAACACTTGGCATAGCTGAGCACCAGGCCTTCGGTGCCGCGAATCGCCAGCGGGCCTTCGGGGCTTGGCAGTTGTTCGCCTTCGCCGAGCAGGCGACGGGCGACGACATAGGCCATGCGATTGCCCAGGCCGATGTCTTCGAGCAGGTCTTCGATCAATTCGAGGCGGTATTCGTGGAGCATCACCTGCACGCGCTCGCCCGGGATCTTGTCCAGGGAGCTGTCGAAACCGTTCAGGACCTTGTTCAGCAGGCGTTCGCCGAGGCTGATGGATTCGGAGCGGCGTTGCAGTTTCAACGCATGCCGGATGTGCGTACGGGCCTTGCCGGTGACCACGAAGTTGAGCCATGCCGGGTTGGGCCGTGCGCCGGGGGCGCTGACGATTTCCACCGTGGAGCCGCTTTGCAGCGGCTCGGACAACGGTGCCAGGCGACGGTTGATGCGGCACGCGATGCAGCTGTTGCCGACATCGGTGTGCACCGCATAGGCAAAATCCACGGCCGTGGAGCCTTTGGGCAGCTCCATGATCCGGCCTTTGGGGGTGAAGACATAGACCTCGTCCGGGAACAGGTCGATCTTCACGCTCTCGATGAATTCCAGGGAGTTGCCGGCGCGCTGCTGCATTTCCAGCACACCCTTGACCCACTGCCGGGCCCGGGCGTGGGTGCTCTTGGGTTGTTCGTCACCGCTGGATTTGTAGAGCCAGTGGGCGGCGATGCCGTTGTTGGCCATCTCTTCCATTTCACGGGTGCGGATCTGGATTTCGATCGGGACGCCGTGCATGCCGAACAACGTGGTGTGCAGCGACTGGTAGCCGTTGGCCTTGGGGATCGCGATGTAATCCTTGAAGCGCCCCGGTAACGGTTTGTACAGATTATGTACAGCACCCAGCACGCGGTAGCAGGTGTCGACCTTGTCGACGATGATCCGGAACGCGTAGACGTCCATGATCTCGTTGAAGGCCCGACGCTTGCCGCGCATTTTCTTGTAGATGCCGTAGAGGTGTTTCTGCCGGCCGCTGACTTCGCCTTCGATGCCGTCGATGGCCAGGCAGTGGCTCAGGGACTCTTCGATCTTGTTGACGATTTCCTTGCGGTTGCCCCGGGCGCGCTTGACGGCCTGGTTGATCCGCGCCGAACGCATCGGGTGCATGGCCTTGAAGCCGAGGTCTTCGAACTCGATGCGGATCGCGTGCATGCCCAGGCGATTGGCGATGGGGGCGTAGATTTCCAGGGTTTCCTTGGCGATGCGCCGGCGTTTTTCGCCGGACAGCACCTCCAGGGTGCGCATGTTGTGCAGGCGGTCGGCGAGCTTGACCAGGATCACGCGGATGTCGCGCGCCATGGCCATGGCCATTTTCTGGAAGTTCTCGGCCTGGGCCTCGGCCTTGGTCTCGAAGTTCATCTGGGTCAGCTTGCTGACCCCGTCGACCAGTTCGGCCACGGTTTCGCCGAACTGCGCTTGCAGCGCTTCCTTGGCAATGCCAGTGTCTTCGATCACGTCATGCAGCATCGCCGCCATCAGGCTCTGATGGTCCATGTGCATGTCGGCAAGAATATTCGCCACGGCAAGCGGGTGCGTGACGTACGCCTCGCCGCTGCGGCGGCGTTGGCCGTCGTGGGCTTGTTCGGCGTAGAAATAGGCTCGGCGGACCAGGTTGACCTGGTCCGTGCCGAGGTAGGCCGATAAGCGATCGGCGAGGGCGTCTATGCTCGGCATGATGATGACTCCTGCCGTTTGCTGTGACCCCGCGCCGTGCTACGTCGACCAGGCATAGGCTTAGACCGCCTCGTTGGACTCGTCCTCGAACGCTGCGAACAGCGGTTCGTCTTCGACGATTTCAGCGTTGGCGATGAACTCGTAGCTCATCAGGCCCTCGGCGATTTCACGCAGCGCTACCACGGTAGGCTTGTCGTTTTCCCACTGGACCAATGGCTCTTTGCCGCCGGTGGCCAGTTGACGGGCACGCTTGGTAGAGAGCATGACCAGCTCAAAGCGGTTTTCCACGTGTTCTAGGCAGTCTTCAACGGTTACGCGGGCCATGGTATTCCTCGGAGCGAATGCAATATGCGCGCTGCCCGGTTGGGCGAGCGGACTCGACAGTTTAAAAAAACACCAGCGTTTAGGGAAGCGCTGATTTTTTAACCAAACCCCTCGGCGCGCTGCGAGTACCAATGTAAAGCCGTCGCAGCGGTTTTGGGAAGGGCTGTTCAGCCCAGCAGTTCGGCCAATAATTTACCGAAACGTTGCTGCTGGCGTTTCTGCTGCAGCTGGCTGGCGCGGAAAATCGCCTTGAGATCATCCAGCGCGTGGGCGAAATCGTCGTTGATGATCAGGTAATCGTAGTCGACGTAGTGGCTCATTTCGCTGACCGCTTCACGCATCCGGCCTTCGATGATCTCGTCGCTGTCCTGGCCGCGATTGGTCAGGCGCTGGCGCAACGCCTGCTGGCTCGGCGGCAGGATGAAGATCGAACGGGCCTGGGGCATCAGCTTGCGCACCTGCTCGGCGCCTTGCCAGTCGATTTCCAGGATCAGGTCATGGCCTTCGTCGAGGGTCTGCTGCAGATAGCTTTGCGAGGTGCCGTAGAGGTTGCCGAAGACTTCGGCGCGCTCCAGGAAGTCGCCGTGTTCGGCCATCTTCACGAATTCTTCGCGGTCGACGAAGTGATAGTTCACGCCGTTCACTTCGCCCGGGCGCATGGCACGGGTGGTGTGCGAGACCGAGACGCGGATCTGCGGCTCGGCGTCGATCAGGGCCTTGACCAGGCTGGTCTTGCCGGCGCCCGAGGGCGCGGAAATGATGTAGAGGGTGCCGGTGCTGTGGGTCATGTTGTTAGCCTTACTCAATGTTCTGCACTTGTTCGCGCATTTGCTCGATCAACACCTTGAGGTTGACCGCCGCCTGGGTGCTGCGCGGGTCGAAGGCCTTGGAGCCCAGTGTATTGGCTTCGCGGTTGAGCTCCTGCATCAGGAAGTCGAGGCGGCGACCGGCCGCGCCGCCGGACTTGAGCACCCGGCGAACTTCGATGATATGAGTGCTCAGGCGATCCAGTTCTTCGGCCACGTCGCTCTTTTGCGCGAGCATGACCATTTCCTGTTCCAGCCGTTGCGGGTCCAGCTCGGCCTTCATGTCGGTGAAGCGGTCGAGGACTTTCTGGCGCTGGGTGGCGAGCATCTGCGGGACCAGCTCGCGCAGCGTGGTGACGTCTTCTTCGATGGAGCTCAGGCGCTCGTTGATCAGCCGGGCCAGCTCCGCGCCTTCACGCTCGCGACCGGCCTTGAGTTCGTGCAAGCCTTGGTTGAACAGCGCCAACGCTTCGGCGTTCAGCGCTTGCGGGTCGCTCGCGTCACCCACCAGCACGCCGGGCCAGGCCAGGACTTCCAGCGGGTTCAGGGCGGCGGGGTTCTTGATCAGGCTGGCGACGGTTTCGGCGGCGGCCACCAGTTGCGCGGCGCGCTCGCGGTCCACTTGCAGGGCTTTGCCGGTGCTTTCTTCGGTGAAACGCAGGGTGCATTCCAGCTTGCCCCGGGACAGGCCTTGGCGCAGCGCTTCGCGCACACCGCCTTCCAGGTCGCGGAAGGACTCGGGCAGGCGCAGGTGCGGCTCCAGGTAACGGCTGTTGACCGAGCGCAGTTCCCAGCTCAGCGTGCCTTGGGCCCCGGCTTTTTCGACGCGGGCGAAGGCGGTCATGCTGTGCACCATGGAGGTTCCTCGCAATGCAGGCCGGCACGACGGTGGTCGTGGGCCTGGGATCTGTAGATAAAAGCCCGAGGGCAGCAAAGGCGCAGGATTGTAGCGCAGTGGGACGCAAGCGCCCAAACAGCTCCGGTAACAAAGCGCCGCAGCCCGTCGGCCGGGGCTTTGAGGGCACCCACTCGCGCCCGCTTTTTAGCGCTGCGCGACGTTTTAACTGCCCTCTGACGGTTCACGGCTCTATAATGCCAGGCAGTTTTCCGTCCTCTGTACAGGTGTTCCCTATGAAACGTCCAAGTGGTCGCGCTGCCGATCAGCTTCGCTCGATCCGCATTACCCGCAACTACACCAAACACGCCGAGGGATCTGTACTGGTCGAATTCGGTGATACCAAGGTCATCTGCACCGTCAGCGTCGAAAACGGCGTGCCACGGTTCCTCAAGGGCCAGGGCCAGGGCTGGCTGACCGCCGAATACGGCATGCTGCCGCGCGCCACCGGTGAGCGGAACCAGCGTGAGGCCAGCCGTGGCAAGCAGGGTGGTCGTACCCTGGAAATCCAACGGCTGATCGGCCGTTCGCTGCGCGCTGCGCTGGACATGTCCAAGCTGGGCGACGTGACGCTGTATGTCGATTGCGACGTGATCCAGGCCGATGGCGGCACCCGTACGGCCTCCATCACCGGGGCCATGGTTGCGCTGGTCGATGCCTTGAAAGTGATCAAGAAGCGCGGTGGCCTCAAGGGCGGCGACCCGCTCAAGCAAATGATCGCCGCTGTGTCCGTGGGCATGTACCAAGGCGAGCCGGTGCTGGACCTGGATTACCTGGAAGACTCCGCCGCCGAGACCGACCTGAACGTGGTCATGACCAGCGCCGGCGGCTTCATCGAAGTCCAGGGTACCGCTGAAGGCGCGCCGTTCCAGCCGGAAGATTTGAACGCTATGCTGGAGTTGGCGAAGAAGGGCATGAACGAGATCTTCGAATTGCAAAAAGCCGCGTTGGCTGACTGATCGATTCCTGCTTCAAGACAACAAGGAGAGCGTCATGAGTGATGAACAAATCCTGCTGCCCCAGCCGAGCAAAGAGGCGCGTCAATGGGCAATGTTTTGTCACCTGTCCGCCTTGTTGGGGATCTGGATTCCGTTTGGCACGCTGATCGGACCGTTGGTGCTCTGGCAGCTCAAGCGTGAATCCGACCCGTTCATCGATGCCCAGGGCAAGGAAGCGCTGAACTTCCAGATCACCGTGGCGATTGCTTCGGCGATCTGCCTGCTGCTGATGATCGTGGTGATTGGCTTCTTCCTGTTCGGCCTGGTGGCCATCGGTGCGCTGGTGCTGACCATCATAGGTGGCGTGAAGGCCAATGAAGGGCAGCCGTATCGGTATCCGTTCACCTGGCGGTTGGTCAAATAACGATCAATGCTGTGATTCATAAGAATGCCCCGATTTATCGGGGCATTCTTTTTTAAATAAAAATGTCTCTATCCCTGTCGGGCATCCAATTGCCTGGCGCGTTATCGTGCGGATCCATGTAGCGCTCTTAAATTTTTAGTCACAACTCACGAAGTTTCAAGGTGGTCTATGTCCTTGGCAATAACACGCGTCGATTGATAGAGTTGCCCCAAGTTATATTCCTTTAGAAATATTTCGATATATTCAGACCATTGAAGGTCCTTGAATTCAAAGCCAATCAGTGTTGAGGCAATCAACCTGTTCAAGCGGCGTGCCCAGGTAAAAAGTTCGCCCTGAATAGATATATTCAAAGAATAAACACTTATGTTTCAGCTCGACTTCTACGGAACCCTTGTCGCCGCCTCTTTAGTGCTTTTGCTGGGGCGCGGCCTTGTTAAACGTGTCGGTTTTCTACGCGCCTACAATATTCCCGAGCCCGTGGCGGGAGGGTTGGTAGTTGCCCTGCTGCTCCTGGCGTTACGGGGGCTTGAAGTTGAAGTGCGTTTTGATACTTCATTGCAAACACCCTTGATGCTGGCGTTTTTTGCCACGATTGGCTTGAGTGCGGATTTCGCCAGCCTGAAGAAAGGTGGCCGCGTGGTGGGGATTTTCCTGTTGGCGGTCACCGGCCTGCTGGTGGTCCAGAATGCCATGGGCATCGGACTCGCAAAAGCACTGGGGCTCGATCCGTTGATGGGATTGCTGACCGGCTCGATTACCTTGGCGGGCGGTCACGGCACTGGTGCGGCGTGGGGAACGGTGTTCAGCGAGAAGTTCGGTCTGGCGTCCGCCTCCGAGCTTGCGATGGCTTCTGCGACGTTTGGCTTGGTGTTGGGTGGCTTGATCGGTGGGCCGGTTGCGCGCCTGCTCATCAAGCGTGTCCAGTCGCCCGGCGGCCTTGAGCCAGAAAAGCCTCGCGTACCCAAGGGCTTCGAACAGCCAAACAAAGAGCGCTCGATTACGCCATTTTCGTTTATCGAGACGCTCGCCCTGATCGCGGTCAGCCTGTTGGCCGGCACGCTCCTGAATGGACAGCTCCACGACACCGCATTCGAGTTGCCGACGTTCGTTTGTGTCCTTTTCGTGGGCGTGATCCTACGCAACGGGCTTTCGGCACTTGGCCTGTATCAAGTATTCGAGCGAGAAGTGTCCGTGCTCGGCAATGTCAGCTTGTCACTGTTCCTGGCGATTGCCTTGATGTCACTCAAGTTGTGGGACCTGGCATCACTGGCCTTGCCGATCTTCATCATTCTGGCGGCCCAGACATTGGTCATGGCCCTGTTTGCGATTTTCGTGACGTTCAGGCTCATGGGCAGTCACTACGATGCCGCAGTATTGGCGGCAGGGCATTGCGGTTTTGGACTGGGCGCCACGCCAACGGCCATCGCCAACATGCAAGCCGTGACGCAGCGCTACGGACCTTCGCAGATAGCATTTCTGGTGGTGCCGATGGTAGGGGCGTTCTTCATCGACATCATTAACGTCATCGTCATCAAGTTGTACCTGGCCCTGCCGTTTTTTGCCGTGGCTTGATGATCGAGGCGCTAGCGCGCTCCATGAAAAATGCCCGTATCTTGCGATACGGGCATTTTTCGGGGCGGTCGGCCTGAAGGCTGTCGCCGATACGCTTAGATGGTCAGCGTCCAGTCGTAATCCACGATCAGCGGCGCATGCTGCGAGAACCGTGGCTGGCGCGGCAGGCGGGCGCTGCGTACGAAGCGGCGCAGCCCGGGCGTCAGCAACTGGTAGTCGAAACGCCAACCGAGGTTGAGCATCTCGGCCTGCTCGTTGTCCGGCCACCAGCTGTACTGGTCGCCTTCGCGGCTGACTTCACGCAGGGCATCGACATAGCCCATGTTGCCAATGATTTCGTCCATCCAGGCCCGTTCCGGCGCCAGGAAACCAGGAGATTGTTGGCTGTCGCGCCAGTTCTTGATATCCAGCTTCTGTTGCGCCACGTACAGCGAGCCACAATAGATGTACTCGCGACGTTTGCGCCGCTGTTTATCCAGGTAACGGGCGAAGTCGTCCATCAACTTGAATTTCTGATTCAAATCTTCATCGCCGTTCTGCCCCGAAGGGAGCAGTAAGGTCGCGATGCTGACCTTGTCGAAATCGGCTTGCAGGTAGCGCCCGTAGCGGTCCGCCGTCTCGAAACCGAGACCGTTGATGACAGCCTTCGGTTGCAGCCGCGAGTACAAAGCCACGCCACCCTGGGCGGGGACTTCGGCATCGCAGGCATAAAGGAAGTAACCATCCAGTTGGAAGGCTGCATCGTCCAGTTCAAAGGCGGAGGCGCGGGTGTCCTGCAGGCAGATGACGTCGGCATTCTGTGCTTGCAGCCAACTGAGCAAACCACGCTCCACTGCAGCCTGAATACCATTGACGTTCACACTGATGATCCGCATAAATGGCCCCAAAAATCACGTGCGTGTATGATACACGCCGTGTACCTATTTAGCTAAATCCGCGGTATTTGAGGCTTTTTTCATGCAGGCGTATCAGCGCGATTTCATTCGCTTTGCCATCGATCGCGGCGTTTTGCGCTTCGGTGAATTCACCCTCAAGTCCGGGCGTACCAGCCCGTACTTCTTCAATGCAGGCCTGTTCAACAGCGGAACCGCCCTGGCGCAGTTGGGTCGTTTCTATGCGGCGGCCATCGTCGAGAGCGGCATCCCGTTCGACGTATTGTTCGGCCCGGCCTACAAAGGCATCCCCCTGGCCGCCACCACCGCCGTCGCCCTGGCCGAACACCATGGCCGCGACCTGCCTTGGTGTTTCAACCGCAAGGAAGCCAAGGCCCACGGCGAAGGCGGCAGCCTGGTCGGTGCGCCGCTGACCGGCGATGTGTTGATCATCGATGACGTGATCACTGCCGGCACCGCCATTCGCGAGGTGATGCAGATCATCGCTTCCCAGGAAGGCGCTAAGGCGGCCGGCGTGCTGATCGCCCTGAACCGTCAGGAGCGCGGCAACGGTGAGCTGTCGGCGATCCAGGAAGTGGAGCGCGATTTCGGCATTCCGGTGATCAGCATCGTGTCGCTGAACCAGGTGCTGGAGTTTTTGGCCGACGACCCGCAGCTCAAGCAGCATTTGCCGGCGGTTGAGGCTTATCGGGCGCAGTTTGGCGTTTGATTGGCTTGCGCTAAACCCCTGTGGGAGCGGGCTTGCTCGCGAATGCGGCGGCACATCCGACATTGTGTTTGTCTGACCCACCGCTTTCGCGAGCAAGCCCGCTCCCACATAAGTCTGCCTTCACTAGTAATCAGTGCCAAAAAAAGACCCCGCTCAACCAGGTTGAGCGGGGTCTTTTTTACCGGTATCGCTTAAGGACGCTTGCGATTGCTGATCAACGTACCCACACCCGTATCGGTGAAGATCTCCAGCAGAATCGCATTCGGCACCCGGCCGTCGATGATCAGCGAGCTGCCGACGCCGCCCTGAACCGCTTCCAGCGCGCAACGAATCTTCGGCAGCATGCCGCCGTAGATGGTGCCATCGGCGATCAGGTCATCTACCTGCTGGGTCGACAACCCGGTCAGGACCTTGCCGGTCTTGTCCATCAGGCCGGCGATGTTGGTCAGCAGCATCAGCTTTTCAGCTTTCAGTGCCTCGGCAACCTTGCCCGCCACCAGGTCGGCGTTGATGTTGTACGACTCACCGTTGGCGCCCACGCCGATAGGCGCGATCACCGGGATAAAGTCGCCCTTGACCAGCAGGTTCAACAGGTCGGTGTTGATGCCGACCACTTCGCCCACATGACCGATGTCGATGATTTCCGGCTGGGTCATCTCCGGCGTCTGGCGGGTGACGGTGAGTTTCTTCGCCCGGATCAGCTCGGCGTCCTTGCCCGTCAGGCCAATGGCGCTGCCGCCATGGCGGTTGATCAGGTTGACGATGTCCTTGTTGACCTGGCCGCCGAGGACCATTTCCACCACATCCATGGTCTGTGCATCAGTCACGCGCATGCCGTCGATGAAGTGGCTCTCGATCGACAGGCGCTTGAGCAGGTCGCCGATTTGCGGGCCGCCGCCGTGGACCACCACCGGGTTGATGCCCACGGCCTTCATCAGCACGATGTCGCGGGCGAAGCCGGTTTTCAGCTCCTCGCTTTCCATCGCGTTGCCGCCGTATTTGATCACCAGGGTCTTGCCGACGTAGCGTCGGATATAAGGCAACGCTTCGGACAGGACCTTGGCGGTGTTGGCGGCGGCTTCGCGTTCGAGGGTCATTCAGGGCTCCGGTAGTGCTTCAAAAAATCAAAACGGTAGTTGGAGATCAGGTGCAACACGTTTGAGTTGGGTGTGGAACACGTCCTTGATGCGCTGCAGTTCGGCCTCGTTGTCGGCCTCGAAACGCAGCACCAGCACCGGGGTGGTGTTGGAAGCGCGGACCAGGCCCCAGCCTTGTGGGTAGTCGACCCGTACACCGTCGATGGTGGTCAGTTCGGCGCCTTCGCCCCACTGGGCGTCGTGCAGTGCATCAATAATGCTGAATTTGCTCTCTTCGGTCACATGGATATTGATTTCCGGTGTAGAAATATCGTTCGGGAAGGTCGCGAACAGTGCTTCGGCCGTGGATTTTTCCTTGCTGAGGATCTCCAGCAAGCGCGCGGCGCTGTAGATACCGTCGTCGAAACCGAACCAGCGCTCCTTGAAGAAGATGTGGCCACTCATTTCACCGGCCAGCAGGGCGCCGCTCTGTTTCATTTTCTTCTTGATCAACGAATGACCGGTTTTCCACATCAGCGGGCGACCGCCATATTCCTTGATCAGTGGGACCAGGCGACGGGTGCACTTAACGTCGAAGATGATTTCGGCATTCGGATTGCGCGCCACCACGTCGCGAGCGAACAGCATCAACAGGCGGTCGGGGAACACCACGCTGCCGGTATTGGTCACCACACCGACGCGGTCGCCGTCGCCGTCGAAGGCCAGGCCCAGGTCGGCCTTGGTTTCCTTGACCTTGGCGATCAGGTCTTGCAGGTTTTCCAGTTTGCCCGGGTCCGGGTGGTGGTTGGGGAAGTTGCCGTCCACGTCGCAGAACAGCGGGATGACTTCGCAGTTCAGCGCTTCGATCAGTTGCGGAGCGATCACGCCGGCCGCGCCGTTGCCGCAGTCGACCACCACTTTCAGGCGTCGGGCGAGCTTCACGTCCTTGACGATCTCGTCGTTGTAGCGCTCGAGGATGTCGACCTTGGTCACGCTGCCCTGGCCGCTGCTCAGGTCGTTGGTCTTGAGGCGGGTGTGCAGGGCCTGGATCTGCTCGTTGGCGAGGGTGTCGCCGGCGATGACGATCTTGAAGCCGTTGTAGTTCGACGGGTTGTGGCTGCCGGTGAGCATGACCCCGGACTTGCCGGCCAGCACGTTGGCGGCATAGTACAGCGCAGGTGTGGGCACCAGGCCCACGTCACTGACGTGGCAGCCGCTGTCGGCAACGCCTTTGATCAATTGTTCGACCAGTTCGGGGCCCGACAAACGGCCGTCGCGGCCGACGCACACGTTCGGCTCACCCTGGGCCAGGCTCTGGGAGCCAATGGCGCGGCCGATCCAGTAGGCGGTTTCGGCGGTAAGGGTTTCCGGTACCACGCCACGGATGTCGTAGGCGCGAAAGATGCTGTCAGGGAAGATCGGGGCGATTGCAGCTGGGGTGTTCATGGGCGGGGCGCTCTATCAGGAAAGTGACTGGACAGGCCGACGGCTAGCGTCGACAGGCTCAAACTGAAGGGTATGACGGCGTTTTTGACAGAGAGTTCGTGGTGGGAAAATGCCATGAGACAGCGTTACCCCGACCTCGGACGCCTAATACATTGATTCCGGATGGGAAACCTAGCAGAAAGCCATTGCGCATTTTTTGTCCTGAAACAGAAGCTTAATAAACCGGCCGGGCAGGACGCCCGGCCCGAAACAGCAGGATCAGTGGCTGCCGGAATGCCCGAAACCGCCGGCGCCGCGCTGGCTCTCGTCGAATTCTTCCACCAATTCGAAGTGCGCCTGGACCACCGGCACCAGCACCAACTGGGCGATGCGTTCGCCCACGACGATGTTGAACGCTGTCTGGCCGCGGTTCCAGCACGAGACCATCAGTTCGCCCTGGTAATCGGAGTCGATCAGGCCTACCAGGTTGCCCAGCACGATGCCGTGCTTATGGCCCAGGCCCGAGCGTGGCAGGATCAGCGCGGCCAGGCCCGGGTCGCCGATGTACACCGACAGGCCGGTAGGAATCAGCAGGGTCTGGCCTGGTTCCAGGATCGTGTCCTGCTTGAGCATCGCCCGCAGGTCGAGGCCGGCGGAGCCCGGTGTGGCGTATTGCGGCAGTGGGAATTCGCTACCGATGCGTGGATCGAGAATCTTGGCTTGTAAGGCGTGCATGAAAATTAAACCTGGTTCAGACGTTCGGCGATAAAAGTGATCAGCTGGCGGGCAATCTTGCTCTTGCTGGTCTGGGCGAAAAGCGTGGCGTGCAACTGGCGGTCGATCACGCTGCAGGCGTTTTCTTCGCTGTTGAAGCCGATGCTCGGATTGGCGACGTCGTTGGCGACGATCAAGTCGAGATTCTTGTCCTTGAGCTTGCGGGCGGCGTAATCGAGCAGGTGTTCGGTCTCGGCGGCGAAGCCGACACTGAACGGACGGTCGGGGCGGGTGGCGATGCTGGCCAGGATGTCCGGGTTGCGCACCATTTGTAGTAGCAGGCCGTCGCCGCTTGTAGGGTCTTTCTTCAATTTTTGCGGGGCAACGACTTCGGGGCGGTAGTCCGCTACCGCCGCCGAGGCGATGAACAGGTCGCAGGGAATGGCCGCTTCACAGGCCGCGAGCATGTCCCGGGCACTGACCACGTCGATGCGCGTGACCCGGTCCGGGGTTGGCAAGTGCACGGGGCCGGTGATCAGCGTCACCCGGGCACCGGCCTCCACAGCGGCTTCGGCCAGGGCGAAACCCATTTTCCCGGAGCTGTGGTTGGTGATGTAGCGCACCGGGTCGATGTTTTCCTGGGTCGGCCCGGCGGTGATCAGCACGTGCTTGCCGGTCAGGGCCTGGCGCTGGAAGCAGTCGGCGGCGCACTGGGCCAGGTCCGTGGCTTCGAGCATGCGCCCCATGCCGACATCGCCGCAGGCCTGGCTGCCAGAGGCTGGGCCAAAGACTTTCAGGGCGCGGCTTTCCAGCAGTTGCAGGTTGGCCTGGGTGGCCGGGTCGCGCCACATGGCCTGGTTCATGGCGGGTGCGACGGCGACCACGGCGTCGGTGGCGAGCACCAGGGTGGTCAGCAAATCATCGGCAATACCCTGGGCCAGGCGGGCGATCAAGTCAGCCGTGGCCGGGGCGATCAGCACCAGGTCGGCCCACTTGGCCAGTTCGATATGGCCCATGGCGGCTTCGGCCGCCGGGTCGAGCAAGTCCAGGTGGACCGGGTGCCCCGACAGGGCTTGCATGGTCAGTGGGGTAATGAACTCGCTGCCGCCACGGGTCATGACGACCCGTACTTCCGCGCCCTGGTCGATGAGTCGGCGAACCAGCTCGGCGCTCTTGTAGGCGGCAATGCCGCCGCCGACGCCCAGAACGATGCGTTTCCGATACAGCCGCTGCATAGGCCTGCCTTTCGATTTCAGTGGTCAGTGCAAGGCGAACCCCTTGGCAGCAGCTGCCAGGGTGCAAATCGCCTGCAAAAAAGATGGGCTACGATATCACAGCGACCGCTACGGAACAGCGGCGCCCACAATCAGGGAGATGCCATGAGTATTCGCGATTGGCCTGTGGCCGAGCGGCCGCGGGAGAGGTTACTGGCGCTGGGGGCGGGGAGTCTTTCGGACGCCGAGCTGCTGGCGATTTTTTTACGAACCGGCGTGTCCGGCAAAAGCGCGGTGGATCTGGCGCGACAACTGTTGATTCAATTTGGCAGCCTGCGCGCGCTGCTTGAAGCGGATCAGATCACATTCAGTAATCACATGGGGCTCGGGCCGGCGAAGTTTGCCCAGCTGCAGGCGGCTCAGGAAATGAGTCGGCGGCATCTGGCTGAACGGGCGCGGGAAAAGACCATGCTGGAAAGCCCGTTGGCGGTTCGTGAATACCTGAAGTCCATGCTGCGCCACGAACCCCACGAGGTGTTCGGTTGCCTGTTTCTCAATTCCAAGCATCAAGTACTGACCTTCGAGGCGCTGTTCCGCGGATCTATCGACAGCGCCAGTGTCCATCCCCGGCAGGTGGTCAAGCGCGCACTGGCCCACAACGCCGCTGCGTTGATCCTGTGCCACAACCATCCCTCCGGCAGCACCGAGCCCAGCCAGGCCGACCGGGTGCTCACCGAACGGCTCCAGGAGGCCCTGGAGCTGATCGACGTGCGGGTGCTCGACCACTTCATTGTTGGCGATGGGGAGCCGCTGTCGATGGCGGAGTATGGGTGGATGTGAGGCAGCGGCAAGCTGTCAGCTTCAAGCCGCAAGTTCAGAGCCGGGTGTGATCTGCTCTTGAGCTTGCAGCTTGCAGCTTACGGCTTGAGCCTGACCTTCGAGTAATCCTGCCGCCCAAACGGGCTCACCGCATAACCCTGCACATCCTTGCGGGTGAGTGCGAAGGCGGTGGGGTGCGCCAGGGGCAGCCACAGGGCCTGCTGCTGGATCTGGGTCTGGGCCTGCTCGTAGAGCTTGGCACGCACGCCTTGTTCGCCGGTGGTCTTGCCGGCGCTGATCAGTTTGTCCAGGTCCGGGTTGCAGTAGCGGGCGAAGTTGGTGCCGGGCTTGAGTGCTGCGCAGGAAAACTGCGGAGTGAGGAAGTTGTCCGGGTCGCCGTTGTCACCGGCCCAGCCCATGAACAGCAGGTCATGTTCGCCGGCCTTGGCGCGGCGGATCAGTTCGCCCCATTCGATCACGCGGATTTCCGCCTGGATGCCGATCTGCGCCAGGTCGGATTGCAACAGCTGTGCGCCAACGCTGGGGTTGGGGTTGAGCAGGCTGCCGGAGGGGCGGGTCCAGATGGTGGTCTGGAAACCTTCCTTCAAGCCGGCCTTGGCCAGCAGGTCACGGGCCTTGGCCGGGTCGTGGGCGTAGCCGGGCAGGCTCTTGGCATAGCTCCAGGTGTTGGGCGGGTAGGGGCCGTTGGCGGCTTCGGCGGTGCCTTCGAAGACGGTCTTGAGGTAGCTGGCCTTGTCGAAGGCCAAGTTGATGGCTTGTCGCACCTCAGGCTTGTCCAGTGGCGGATGCTGGCTGTTGATCGCCACGAACGCGGTCATGAAGGCGTCGGTCTGGGCCACGCTCAGGGTCGGTTCCTGCCGGGCGGCCTGCACGTCCAGCGGCTTGGGCGACAAGGCGATCTGGCATTCGTTGCGGCGCAGTTTCTGCAAGCGCACATTGGCATCCGGCGTGATGGCGAAGACCAGCGGGTCCACTTTGGGCTTGCCGCCGAAATAGGCGTCGTTGGCCTTGTAGCGGATCGAGGCGTCCTTCTGGAATCGGCTGAAGATGAACGGGCCGGTGCCGATCGGCTGGTTGTTGAGTTTTTCTGGCGTGCCGGCCTGCATCAGTTGATCGGCGTATTCGGCCGAATAGATGGAGGCAAAGCCCATGCTCAACGTTGCCAGGAAGGTCGAATCGGCGTGATCGAGGGTGAAACGCACGGTCAGCGGGTCCAGGGCGTCGATTTTCTTGATCAGCGCCGGCAATTGCATGGACTGGGCGTGGGGAAAACCGCTTTGCGCAACCTTGTGCCACGGGTTCGCCGGGTCGAGCATGCGCTCGAAGCTGAACTTCACGTCCTCGGCGGTCAGGTCGCGGCGCGGCGTGAAGTACTCGGTGTGATGGAACTTGACCTGTGGCCGCAGCTTGAACACGTAGGTCAGGCCATCGGTAGAGACTTCCCAGCGCTCGGCCAGGCTGGGGACCACTTTGCCGCTGGCGGTATCGAAATCCACCAGGCGGTTCATCAGCACGTCGGCGGAGGCGTTGGTGGTGGTCAGGGAGTTGTACTGGACGACATCGAAACCTTCCGGGCTGGCTTCGGTGCAGACGCTCAGGGCGGCGGCCCAGGCCTGGGGGGGGATCAGCAGAGGGGCGAGCAAAAACGGTAGGGCAGCGAGGCGCATGGTCGGTTTCCTGTGCAAGTCGGAGGCCCATCTGCGAGTGCAGTCTGGAAAAGGCCTACCCTAGTGGGCTCGCTGGCAAATGACTATCCCCTTTTTGCATTTTCCGGCACTCTGCGGCGACGGTATGGGTGGCCAGAACCTGCCGCACGTGAAAAAACCTGCGTGCAGCGACGAGCGGTCAGGGGCCGTGCCAGCCTCTGCCCCAGCCGTCCGGGGCGGTGAGCCGAGGTTTTTCCAGGAAGACAAATCACATCGACTGTTGTTGCTCTGTGGTCTTTCTGGTATAAAGCAGCGCTCTTTTCTAGGGGCCCGGTTCCTTCACTGTAGGTGTAGCCGGTAAGACCCTTAAAGAAACGCGGCGCCTGGCGCCAAATGACTGAGAGATTAAGCGGCCAACCCATGCCGGGTTGGGCATGTGGTTTTAGAGGGCTGAGGCATGTCGAGAGTCTGTCAAGTTACCGGTAAGGGTCCGGTGACTGGGAATAACATTTCCCACGCAAACAACAAAACCCGTCGTCGTTTCCTGCCGAACCTGCAGCATCACCGCTTCTGGGTTGAAGAAGAGAAACGTTTTGTGCGTCTGCGCGTATCTGCCAAGGGCATGCGTATCATCGACAAGCGTGGCATCAGTGTCGTGCTGGCCGAACTTCGTCGCGATGGCAAGGTTTAAGGGAGCTAATCATGCGTGAATTGATTCGTTTGATCTCGAGCGCCGGTACTGGTCACTTCTACACTACCGACAAGAACAAGCGTACTACCCCGGACAAAATCGAGATCAAGAAATATGATCCGGTTGTTCGCAAGCACGTGATCTACAAGGAAGGCAAAATCAAGTAATTGATTTTTCCCTCTTACGAAAAAGGCCCGTATCGCGAGATACGGGCCTTTTTTGTTGCGTTTGGGGTTTGTGGATCAACCGCATTTAATGCCGACGATAATCCCGTCGGCATCAGTTACAAGATTGATGCGTCGCGGGCTCAGATCGTAGGTTATAGGGTGCTTTGGGCCTGCGGGGCGAACCTGGGCCCCGTTAGCCAGGGCGCGAACCTCTTCACGCAGCTCGCGGGTATATTTTTGGCCAATGGTGTACTGGGCGATAGCGATATCGCACTGATCGTGGGGCATCGGCACGACAACGGTGTCGTTTTGACTAGGCATTTTTAGCTTCCTTGCTGAGTTTTAAAAAGTTGAGGCACTCACCGGTCGGGTTGGTCGCGCATCCTGCGCGTCCCCCGCGACGATAATTTGTGCGTACCTGCGACAGGTTTTAATCGTCACCGCGGCCATTGACCAATGATTAAGTGTCACTGTCTTTTACGGTTTGGCTGTGGCCTCCTCAAACACCACATAGATCTTGCGGCACGGTTCCAGTACTTCCCAGGTGCCCTTGAACCCGGCCGGGATCACGAAGCGGTCGCCGGCCCGCAGGGTCTTGGCGTTGCCATCGTTGTCCCGCAGCACGGAAACGCCCTGGACGATCTCGCAGTATTCATGTTCGGTGTAGTTGACCGTCCATTGACCGACGGCGCCTTCCCATACGCCAGCGTTCATTTGCCCACAAGGGCTGCTGTAGTGGTTGAACACGGTTTGCTCGGGATCGCCCTTGAACACCTTGGCCGGGTCCGGGCGATAACGTTCGGCGGTGGTATTGGCCTGGCTGAAGTCGACGATGTCCTGAATGCTCATGCGGGTGATCCCCAGTGATCGCTTGGAAGGCCTCGAGTCTATGTTTATTAAAACGAACATCGCAAGGTCGTTTGCCGCCGTTGTGTCAAATATATTGAAACATGACCGGCCGCTGGTTTAGGGTGGCGGGTGCCCTATGCCGAAAACAGCGCCGAAAACAGGCTGGCCGGGCAGAATTCTTTTGAGCGCTGCGCATTGCGCGGCGTTCGTACTCAATAAGAGGAGGACACACGCATGACCACCCTGACTCGTACCGATTGGGAACAACGCGCCCGCGACCTGAAGATCGAAGGCCGCGCCTTCATCAACGGTGAGTACACCGATGCGGTGTCCGGTGAAACGTTCGATTGCCTCAGCCCGGTCGATGGCCGCCTGCTGGGCAAGATCGCCAGCTGCGACGTGGCCGACGCCCAGCGTGCCGTCGAAAATGCCCGCGCCACCTTCAACTCCGGCGTCTGGTCGCGTCTGGCGCCAAGCAAGCGCAAAACCACCATGATCCGTTTCGCCGGCTTGCTCAAGCAGCATGCCGAGGAACTGGCGCTGCTGGAAACCCTGGACATGGGCAAGCCGATCAGCGATTCGCTGAACATCGACGTGCCCGGCGCGGCCCAGGCGTTGAGCTGGAGCGGTGAAGCCATCGACAAGCTCTACGACGAAGTGGCGGCCACCCCGCACGACCAACTGGGCCTGGTGACCCGTGAGCCGGTGGGTGTCGTGGGGGCTATCGTGCCCTGGAACTTCCCGTTGATGATGGCCTGCTGGAAGCTCGGCCCGGCGCTGTCCACCGGTAACTCGGTGGTACTCAAACCGTCGGAAAAATCCCCGCTGACCGCCATCCGTATCGCTGCGCTGGCGATCGAGGCCGGCATTCCGAAAGGCGTGCTGAACGTGTTGCCAGGCTACGGCCACACCGTCGGCAAGGCCCTGGCCCTGCATATGGACGTCGATACGCTGGTGTTCACCGGCTCCACCAAGATCGCCAAGCAACTGATGATCTATTCCGGCGAATCCAACATGAAGCGCATCTGGCTGGAAGCCGGTGGCAAGAGCCCGAACATCGTGTTCGCCGATGCCCCGGACCTGCAAGCCGCCGCCGAATCCGCTGCCAGCGCCATCGCCTTCAACCAGGGCGAAGTCTGCACCGCCGGCTCGCGGCTGTTGGTGGAGCGCTCCATCAAGGACACGTTCCTGCCGCTGGTGATCGAAGCCCTCAAGGGCTGGAAGCCGGGCAATCCCCTGGACCCGGCCACCAACGTCGGCGCCCTGGTCGATACCCAGCAGATGAACACTGTGCTGTCCTACATCGAGGCGGGCCATAGCGACGGCGCCAAACTGGTGGCCGGTGGCAAGCGCATCCTTGAAGAAACCGGCGGCACGTACGTCGAACCGACGATTTTCGACGGCGTGAGCAACGCCATGAGAATCGCCCAGGAAGAGATTTTCGGCCCGGTGTTGTCGGTCATCGCCTTCGACACCGCCGAACAGGCCATCGAGATTGCCAACGACACGCCGTATGGCCTGGCCGCGGCGGTATGGACCAAGGACATCTCCAAGGCGCACCTGACCGCCAAGGCCCTGCGTGCCGGCAGCGTATGGGTCAATCAGTACGACGGCGGCGACATGACCGCACCGTTCGGTGGTTTCAAGCAGTCGGGCAACGGTCGCGACAAGTCGCTGCATGCGTTCGACAAATACACCGAGCTGAAGTCGACCTGGATCAAGCTCTGACAGTGACGGCCCCGGATCCTGTCCGGGGCTTTCATGTCACACAGGTCATTTGTGGGAGCGGGCTTGCTCGCGAAGGCGGGGTGTCAGTCAACTTAGCTGTTGAATGTGAAACCGCCTTCGCGAGCAAGCCCGCTCCCACATTTGTTTTGCGCAAGACTGAAAGATAACTGTCCACAGGAGCGTGGAAATGCGTTGGGCAACCTATTTCGCCGTGCTGGCGTCTGTCCTGAGCGTCGGCCTGGCCCTGGGCGTGAGCATGCCGTTGGTGTCGCTGCGCCTGGAGGGCTGGGGTTATGGTTCGTTCGCCATTGGTGTGATGGCGGCCATGCCGGCCGTGGGGGTGTTGCTCGGGGCCAAGGTGTCAAGCCGGCTGGCGGCGCGGTTCGGCACGGCGGCGTTGATGCGCCTGTGCCTGTGGGGCGGAGCGGTGTCCATCGGGTTGCTGGCGCTGCTGCCCAGCTATCCGGTCTGGTTGCTGCTGCGCCTGATGATTGGCGTGGTCCTGACCTTGGTGTTCATTCTAGGTGAAAGCTGGATCAACCAACTGGTCATCGAAAAATGGCGTGGACGGTTGGTGGCGCTGTACGGCAGCAGCTACGCCCTGAGCCAGTTGTCCGGCCCGCTGCTGCTGGGCGCGCTGGGGACCGATCATGACTACGGGTTCTGGGTGGGCGTCGGCCTGCTGGTGATCGCACCCTTGCTGTTGCTGGGCCGTAGCGGTGCGCCGAGCAGCGAGGCCGGCAGCGTCACGTTCGGCGATTTGTGGACGTTTTGCCGTGGCTTGCCGGCGATTGCCTGGGCGGTCTCGTTGTTTGCTGCGTTCGAGGCGATGATCCTGACGTTGTTGCCGGTGTATTGCCTGCGCCAGGGTTTCACGGCCGACATTGCGCTGGCGATGGTCAGCACCGTGGTGGTCGGGGATGCCTTGCTGCAGTTGCCCATCGGCGCCCTGGCCGATCGCGTGTCGCGCCGGGCCCTGTTGACGGGGTGCGCGGTGGCGTTGATGTTATCGAGCCTGGCAGTTCCGCTGTTGATCGATACCCTGTTGATCTGGCCGCTGTGGGTGCTGTTCGGTGCGAGCGCGGGAGGTTTGTTCACGTTGTCGCTGATCCTGATCGGCGAGCGTTACCGCGACGATGCGCTGGTACGGGCCAACGCCCATGTCGCGCAGCTGTGGGGGCTGGGTTGCCTGATTGGCCCTCTGGTGGCGGGGGCGGGCAGCCAATGGGTCAGCGGACATGCGCTGCCTTTGTTCATGGCGGCCGGGGCGTTCGGACTGGTAATCCTGCTGTTGCGCCAAGGGGCGTTCGGGGCAACCCAAACGGCCTGAGCACACCCAAATCCCTTGTCGCAAAAGCGCGCTGCCTCTAAAGCATCCGCTCCAGTCCGACAGTCGTGGAGAACCAGGCATTGAACCGGCGCCACCAACTGCCCGGTTCGCGGTCCAGGTCGTGGATCTTGCCGTTGTCTTCGGTGGTCCATACAAGCGTTCCATCTTCCAGCCTGGCCTGATAACTCAGGGCCGGCGCCATGCCTTGCAAGGCCAGCTCACGCACTTGGCCGGCGAGTTCCGGGCTGTCCACCAGCACGCCGACTTCGGTGTTCCACAGCACGGAGCGCGGGTCGAAATTGAACGAGCCAATGAAGGATTTCTGCTGGTCGAAGATGATCGCCTTGCTGTGCAGGCTGGAGTCCGATTCGCCGTAGGATTTGCTGTAGAACAGATGCGGGCTGCCGCCGGTGTCGCCCGGTTGTCGTCGCAGTTCGAACAGGCGCACGCCATGTTGCAGCAGGGCCTTGCGGTACGGTGCATAGCCGCCGTGCACGGCGGGCACGTCGGTGGCTTCCAGGGAGTTGGTCAGCAGGCTCACCGACACGCCGGCATCGGCGCGACTGGTCAGGTACACCAAGCCTGGCTGGCCGGGGACGAAGTAGGCGGAAATCATGATCAGTTCTTTGCTGACGCCCGTCAGCTCGGGGGCCAGTTGGGTGGTCAGCAACAACTGAGGGTCCGGTTCGTCCTTGGCCAGCACTTTACTGGGCGCGTCCCACAGCGCCTGGTTCCAGGCCCAGATCAACTGGTCGCGCCAAGTGTCCAGGCGCGGTTGGGTCTTGTAGGCAGTCAACTGCTGGTAGAGCGCGTGGTTTTCCTTGTGGGTCTGCTCCAGGGACTCTTGCAGGCGCAGGCGGCTGTTGGCCAGGTCCTTGGGGGTGGGGCGATGGGACAGGAACTGTTCGATGGGTTTGCTCAGGGCGCTGTTCCAGTACTGGTCGAAGCTGTGGCCCAATTGTTCGGCCACCGGTCCGACACTGAGCAGGTCAATGTCGGTGAAGTTCAGGTTGGGTTCGGCGTCGAAGTACTCATCGCCCAGGTTGCGGCCGCCGACGATGGCCATGCTGTTGTCCGCCAGCCACAGCTTGTTGTGCATCCGGCGGTGTTGCAACGACAGGTTGAACAGGCGTCCGAGGCTGCGAGTCACGCCGGTGGCGCGTCCCAGGTGCAGCGGATTGAACAGGCGGATCTGGATTTGCGGATGGGCGGCGAGGGTGGCGATGATCTGATCCTGGCCATCGCTGGTGGTGTCGTCCAGCAGGATCCGCACGCGCACGCCCCGGTCGGCGGCCTTGAGCAGTTCATCCACCAGCATCCGCGTGCTGATGCCGTCATGGACGATGTAGTACTGCAAATCCAGGCTGCCTTGGGCATGGCGAATCAGCTCGGCCCGGGCGGTGAAGGCCTCGGTGCTGTCCGACAGCAGCCGAAAGCCCGAACGCCCTTCATGGGCGGCGGCCTGGGCCTGGACCGAGCGGCCGAACGAGGATTCGGTGGCCGGCAGGGCCTGGGACGGCTCGCGGGTGATATCAAGACCGGCGCAGCCGCTCAGCAGTGAGGCGACTAACAGTAGCGCAGGCAGGATCGGTCTGGATCTCACGTAGGATCGTTCCGCTTGTTCTCGTTGATCGGCTATTGGGTGCTGCTTCCCTGGGTAAAGTTCAGACGACGTCGCGCTGGGTTTCGTTCAACAGCGTGATAGCGGCGGCCCCGACCTTGCGCACGGCCTCTTCGATCTGGGCCGTTGGCTTGGCAGCGTAGTTCATTCGCAGGCAGTTGCGGTACTTGCCCGATGCCGAAAAAATACTGCCGACGGCGACCTGCACGCCTTGGTCCAGCAGCGCCCGATTGAGCTTCAGTGTGTCGAAGCCGTCGGGCAATTCGATCCACAGCATGAAACTGCCCCGTGGGCGACTGGCACGGGTGCCCGCTGGAAAATAGCGGCTGACCCAGTCGATCATCACGTCGCGATTGCGCTGGTATTGCGTACGCATCCGCCGCAAATGGGGTTCGAAATGCCCGCCCTTGAGAAACTCGGCAATGGCAATCTGCGGTTGTGGCGCGGTAGAGCCGGTGCTGATGTATTTCATGTGCAGCACCCGCTCCAGATACCGGCCTGGCGCAACCCAGCCAATGCGCAGGCCAGGCGCCAGGGTCTTGGAAAACGAACTGCAGAGCAGGACGCGACCGTCTTCATCGAAGGACTTGATGGTGCGTGGGCGGGGGTATGTGTAGGCCAATTCCCCATACACATCATCTTCGATGATCGCCACGTCGAAGCGCTGTGCCAGGTTCAGCAGCGCGCGTTTATTGGCGTCGGGCATGATGTAGCCCAGCGGGTTATTGCAGCTGGGGGTCAACTGTATGGCCTTGATGGGCCATTGCTCCAGGGCCAGCTCCAGTGCATCCAGGCTGATGCCGGTGAGCGGGTCGGTGGGGATTTCCAAGGCCTTCATGCCCAGGCCCTTGAGGGTTTGCATGGCCCCGTGAAAGCTGGGTGAATCCACTGCGACGATATCGCCTTGTTCGCAGGTGGCGCGAATGCTGACCGACAGGGCTTCATGACAGCCAGTGGTGACGATCAGGTCGTTGGGGCCCAGTTGGCAGCCGGAGTCCAACGACAGTCGGGCGATCTGTTCACGCAACGCGAGGTTGCCGTAGATGTTGTCGTAATACAGGCCGGGCATGTCTTGCCGACGGCTGATCTGCGCCAGGCTGCGCAGCAGCGGTTTCATGGTCGGCGAGTTGATGTCCGGCATGCCGCGTCCCAGTTGCACCACATCCGGGCGCGGTACGGCGCGTATCAACTCCAGCACCTGGTCCCACTGGGAAATATCCACGGGGCGCTGGGCCGGACGGCCTACTGCCGGCAGGTCCGGCAATTCGCGACCCACGGGTACGAAGTAACCGGATTTGGGTCTCGGCATCGCCAGCCCACTGTCCTCCAGCACGCGATAGGCCTGCTGCACCGTACTCAAGCTGACCCCATGTTCCGTGCTCAATGCCCGCACAGACGGCAGCCGGTCGCCGGGGCGGTAGAAGCCCTGTTCGATGCGGGTGCCGAGCAGTTCGGCGAGGTTCACGTAGAGGGTCATGGTGCACTCCCGATGAGATGGACAACTGCGACCAATACAGTTGGGTTGGAAAATGACAATTCAGTGGCAGAAATACCGCATCTGTATGCTCATAAAAGAAATAGGCTGAATCTGTATTGATTTTGGCCGTCCGCGCATCATGAAACCTCTGGCTACCCAAGTAAACAGGAGCGATCAAAATGAACGGCTTGAGCGATGTGCGGCTGATGTTACACAGTCAGGAACTGGCGGCAGGGCAGGAGAAGGGGCTGCGCAGCGCGACATTGCGCAATTCGCCGTCCGGCCTGAGCCGCTGGGCCCTGTTCTGGCATCGTCTGCATACACGCAAGGCCTTGTTGGAACTTACACCCGAACAGTTGCGTGACGTCGGGCTGAGTCGTGAGCAGGCGTTGGAGGAGGGGCTCAGGCCGTTCTGGCGGCTTTGAAGTGGTGCCGGCCCTGAGGCGGCTATCGCGGGCAAGCCTTGCTCCCACAGATTGAAATGGCCTGTGGGAGCAAGGCTTGCGCGCGATAGCGTCGTCGTGGTGAAGCTCTTTAAACCAACTCTTTCAACCGATGCCACAACATCCCCAACGCCAACAGCGGCGAGCGCAAATGCTTGCCTCCCGGGAAGGTCATATGCGGGACCTGGGCGAACAGGTCGAAACCGCTGCTGTGCTGCCCGCTGATGGCCTCGGCCAACAGTTTGCCGGCCAGGTGCGTGGCATTCACGCCATGGCCGGAATAGGCCTGGGCGTAATACACATTGGGTTGATCCTTGAGCCGACCGATCTGCGGTAAGCGGTTGGCACCAATGCCAATCATCCCGCCCCATTGATAATCGATTTTCACATCCGCCAATTGCGGGAACACCTTGAGCATTTTCGGACGCATATAGGTGCCAATGTCCTGCGGGTCGCGGCCGGAATAGTGACAAGCCCCGCCGAACAGCAAGCGACGATCCGCCGAAAGCCGGTAGTAATCCAGTGCCACCCGTTGATCACAGACGGCCATGTTCTGCGGCAACAGCGCCTGTGCCTGGGCCTGGCTCAAGGGTTCGGTGGCGATGATGTAGCTGCCGGCCGGCAGGACTTTGCCGCCGAGTTGCGGATTGAGTCCATTGAGGTAGGCATTGCAGCCCAGCACCAGTGTCTTGGCACGGACCGAGCCCTGTTGGGTGTGCACGTTCACCTCTGGGCCGTAGTCGATGCGCGTGACCGCCGATTGTTCGAACAGCCGGACCCCCAATTGTTGCGCGGCGTCGGCTTCGCCCAGGGCCAGGTTCAACGGATGCAAATGGCCCGAACCCATGTCGATCAGTCCGCCGACGTAGCGATCCGAACCCACGACGCTGTGCATTTCGTCGGCTTGCAACAGTCGGGTCGGGTGGCGATAACCCAGGCTGCGCAATTCTTCGGCGTCTTCGGCGAAGCCTTCCAGGTCGCTGGGTTTGTTGGCGAGGTCGCAGTAGCCCCAGGTAAGGTCGCAGGGGATTTGAAAGCGCTCGATGCGCTGTCGGACGATTTCCACGGCCTCAAGCCCCATGAGCTTCATCTGGCGCACGCCGTCGGTGCCGATGATCGGCGCGAACTGGTCGAGGCCATGACCGACGCCACGAATCAATTGGCCGCCGTTGCGCCCGCTGGCTCCCCAGCCGATCCGGTGCGCTTCCAGCAGCACCACGCTCATGCCGCGTTCGGCCAGTTCGATCGCTGTGTTCAACCCAGAGAACCCGCCGCCGACCACGCAGACATCCGCCCGCAACTCACCCTGCAGCAGCGGATGGTCCGGTTGCGGCAGGCTGCTGGCGGCGTAATAAGAGGCGGCGTGCGCGTGGTTCGGGACAGGTTGCTGAACACGGGCGTTCATGTGCGTAATCCTGATTGTTGTGTTTGAGAAATTTTACGGAGCATAAGCCGGGGCTTCCTTCCTGGGCAACACCGGTCGGTTGGCGCTGTCTGGCGCGCGGTCTTTAAGGCAGAATCCCGGTTTGTCCCTCTTGGTAACCGCTTCGATGAGCTGCAACAGTCAAAAAATCCGCACGCTACGCCAGCAGATTCCCTCGTTCGAGTGCGTACCGGGCTGCCATGACTGCTGCGGTCCGGTCACCACCTCGCCCGAGGAAATGGCCCGCTTGCCCCGCAAGACCCGGGCCGAACAGGACGCGGCCATGGACGCCTTGAATTGCGTGCACCTGGGGCCCGACGGTTGCACCGTCTACGACGAGCGACCGCTGATCTGCCGGCTGTTCGGCACCACGGCGACCTTGCCGTGTCCCAATGGCCGGCGGCCGGTGGAACTGATTCATCCGCGGGTCGAGAAACAGATTCATGAGTACATGGCCAGCACCCGGCAGGTGTTGGTCTAGCCGCCAGGGAGACCGAGTGGCGTCCTTCGCGAGCCAGGCTCAATCAGGAATCGGCAGGTTCAAGCTCTCCTTCACTTCTTCCATCACGATGTAGCTCTTGGATTCGCGCACGTGGGGCAGCTTGAGCAGGATGTCCCCCAGCAACTTGCGGTACGAAGCCATCTCGGAAATCCGTGCTTTCACCAGATAGTCGAAATCCCCTGACACCAGATGACATTCCAGCACGTGAGGCAGTTTCAGCACGGCGCGTCGGAACTCTTCGAAGGTGTCGCCGGATTTGTAGTCGAGGCTGATCTCGACAAATACCAGCAGGCTGCCTTTCAAGTGCTGCGGATTGAGCCGGGCGTTGTAGCCCATGATGATGCCCTCGCGCTCCAGGCGCCGGACCCGCTCGGTGCAGGGCGTGGTGGACAGGCCGACCTTTTCCCCCAGCTCGGTGAAGGAGATCCGTCCGTCCGCCTGGAGAATGCGCAGGATGTTGCGGTCGATCTTGTCCAGCTCGCGTTTGGTCTGAGTGTTGGTACGCACAGGTGATGCGCCTCCATGAAAAGGGGTTTTGCCGAGAATTCTCGCCAAATATAGGTGTTTATATAGTGAAAAGCACTGGCTGATCTTTTTTACACTGCGCCCATCAAAGCTATGTACAACAAACGTCAGCGGTTCATCCGCGATGAGGGCATCAACATGCGCGTTCTGGTCTTGGGTAGCGGCGTCATCGGTACCGTCAGTGCTTATTATCTGGCTCGTGCCGGGTTTGAGGTGGTGGTGGTCGACCGTCAGCCAGCGCCTGCCATGGAAACCAGTTTCGCCAACGCCGGCCAAGTGTCGCCGGGTTATGCCTCGCCATGGGCCGCGCCGGGCGTGCCGCTCAAGGCCATCAAGTGGCTGCTGCAACGGCATGCGCCGCTGGCGATCAAGGCCACGGCCGACATTGACCAATACCTGTGGATGGCGCAGATGTTGCGCAACTGCACCGCCAGCCGCTATGCCATCAACAAGGAACGCATGGTGCGTCTGTCCGAGTACAGCCGTGATTGCCTCGACGAGCTGCGCGCCGAAACCGGCATTGCCTACGAAGGCCGTAGCCTGGGGACTACACAGCTGTTCCGCACCCAGGCCCAGCTCGATGGCGCGGCAAAAGACATTGCCGTGCTGAAAGAGTCTGGCGTACCGTTCGAAGTGCTCGACCGCGAAGGCATCGCCCGGGTCGAGCCGGCCCTGGCCAATGTCACCGACATCCTGGCCGGTGCCTTGCGCCTGCCTAACGACCAGACCGGCGACTGCCAGATGTTTACCACGCGCCTGGCGGAAATGGCGGTGAAGCTGGGTGTGCAATTCCGCTTCGGCCAGGATATCCAGCGCCTGGACTTCGCTGGCGACCGCATCAACGGTGTCTGGATCGACGGCAAGCTGGAAACCGCCGACCGCTATGTGCTCGCCCTGGGCAGCTATTCGCCGCAATTGCTCAAGCCCCTCGGGATCCGTGCGCCGGTGTATCCGCTCAAGGGGTACTCCCTGACCGTGCCGATCACCAACCCGGCGATGGCCCCGACCTCGACCATTCTCGACGAAACCTACAAGGTCGCGATCACCCGCTTCGACAATCGCATTCGGGTGGGCGGCATGGCGGAGATCGCCGGTTTTGACCTGTCCCTGAACCCGCGTCGGCGTGAAACCCTGGAGATGATCGTCAACGATCTTTATCCTCAGGGCGGCAATCTGACCGAGGCAAGTTTCTGGACCGGCTTGCGTCCGACCACCCCGGACGGCACGCCCATCGTTGGTGCCACGCCCTTCAAGAATCTGTTCCTGAACACTGGCCACGGTACCCTCGGATGGACCATGGCCTGTGGTTCCGGTCGCCTGTTGGCAGACCTGATGGCGAAGAAGAAGCCGCAGATCAGCGCCGAAGGCCTCGATATTTCCCGTTATGGCAACAAACATCAGGAGTCTGCAGAACATGTCAATCCAGCGCCAGCTCACCAATGACCGCATGAGCCAGGTTGTCGTGCACAACGGCACCGTTTACCTGGCCGGGCAGGTCGGCGACGACATGAACGCCGGTATTGAACAGCAGACCCGCGAATGCCTGGCCAATATCGAGCGTTTGCTGGACTTGTCGGGGACCGACAAAACGCGGCTCCTATCGGTGACGATCTACCTGAAGGACATTGAGGCTCATTTCGCAGGCATGAACGCCGTCTGGGATAAGTGGCTGCCCAAAGGTGTCGCCCCGGCCCGGGCCACGGTCGAGGCCAAGCTGTGTGAACCGCAGATCCTGGTGGAGCTGTCCGTCGTGGCTGCGCTGCCTTAGTACCTGCCCAAACGATCCCTCTCCCGGCGCTGGGTGGTTCACCCTGCCAACCTGCGCCGGTTTTTTATTCATGACCGCCTAGAAGCCTGCCGCCATGCGTCCTGCCCGTGCCCTGATCGATCTCCAAGCCCTGCGTCACAACTACCAATTGGCCCGTGAGGTCACGGGGGCCAAGGCCCTTGCGGTGATCAAGGCCGACGCCTACGGGCACGGTGCCGTGCGGTGCGCCGAGGCGCTACAGGGCACGGCGGACGGGTTCGCCGTGGCCTGCATCGAAGAAGCCCTGGAGCTGCGGGCCGGTGGGATCCGTGGGCCGATCCTGCTGTTGGAGGGGTTTTTCGAAGCCGATGAGTTGCCGTTGATCGTCGAGCATGATTTCTGGTGCGTGGTGCATTCGTTGTGGCAGCTCGAAGCGATTGAAAAAGCCGCGTTGAGCCAGCCGATCACGGTCTGGCTCAAGCTCGATTCCGGCATGCACCGGGTCGGCCTGCATCCGGCGGATTACCAGGCGGCCTACCGTCGCCTGCTCGCCAGCGGCAAAGTGGCGAAGATTGTCCTGATGAGCCACTTCGCCCGTGCCGATGAACTGCACGATCCCAGCAGCACCGAGCAACTGGCCGTGTTCGAGGCGGCCCGTCAGGGGCTGGCGGCAGAGATCAGCCTGCGCAACTCCCCTGCGGTGCTGGGCTGGCCGCAGATGCCGAGCGACTGGGTGCGGCCGGGCATCATGCTCTACGGCGCGACCCCCTTCGACGAACCCAACACTGTCGCCTCGCGCCTGCAACCGGTGATGACCCTGGAATCGAAGATCATCTGTGTGCGTGAATTGCCCGCCGGTGAGCCGGTGGGCTACGGTGCTCGCTTCGTGACCACGCAACCGACTCGGGTTGGCGTGGTCGCCATGGGCTATGCCGACGGCTACCCACGCCAGGCGCCGAACGGCACGCCGGTGCTGGTGGATGGGCAGCGCAGCCAGCTGGTCGGGCGGGTGTCGATGGACATGCTGTGTGTCGACTTGACCCATGTCCCCCAGGCCGGGCTCGGCTCGACCGTGGAGTTGTGGGGCAAGAACATCCTCGCCAGTGATGTCGCCAAGGCCGCCGACACGATTCCTTATCAGATTTTCTGCAACCTGCGGCGGGTGCCACGGCTCTATTCCGGGGGCTGAGACGAAGCGCCACCTACCGAAAGTCGCTTCGCCGCACAGGATTCGGGTCAAAGTGTTGTAAATACTGAACGCTGTCGCCATGATAACGCTCACTTTCCTCACAACCTGATTCCCTGGAGGCTCCAGCATTGGACGTCGGTGAACGACTGCAATCCATTCGTAAACTCAAAGGCCTTTCCCAGCGTGAACTCGCCAAGCGCGCGGGCGTCACCAACAGCACTATTTCGATGATCGAGAAGAACAGCGTCAGCCCCTCGATCAGCTCGCTGCGTAAGGTCCTTGGCGGGATTCCCATGTCCATGGTCGAGTTTTTCTCCGAAGAGATCCTTCAGGAAAAACCGACCCAGATCGTCTACAAAGCCAACGAATTGATCGACATCTCCGATGGTGCCGTGACCATGAAGCTGGTGGGCCGGGCGCATCCGAGCCGGGCGATTGCCTTTCTCAACGAGATCTATCCGCCGGGTGCCGATACCGGCGAAGAGATGCTCACCCATGAGGGTGAGGAGACCGGGATCCTGGTGGAAGGGCGGCTGGAATTGGTGGTCGGTGTCGAAACCTTCGTGCTCGAGGCTGGCGACAGCTACTATTTTGAGAGTACCAAGCCCCACCGTTTCCGTAATCCGTTCGACGTGCCGGCGCGACTGATCAGCGCAGCCACGCCGGCCAATTTCTAGACCAAGAGGCGCCAGGCCCGCGTGGCAAAGGCGCCCACCTGTTGGGCTGTCATGACAAACAAGACCCTTGCGACTTTGGGGTTGTTTCGGAGTGACAGGCTTACCGCTATACTTGCGCCCGCCTGCAAACCGTGGCCGCAGGCGTGACTAGCCACCATTGAGGGTGTACGCGTGAACCTAATTATGAAAATGCTGGCTGCACCAGCAACCGTATTGGCCCTATGGGCTGCGACCGCTCAAGCGGCGCCGAACGACGAAATCGCCAAGCGCCTTGAACCCGTCGGCCAGGTCTGCGTCCAGGGCAAGGAATGCAAGGGTATGGAAGTCGTGGCCTCGGCCGGCGGCGCCGGCGGTGCCAAGGCGCCGAAAGACGTAATTGCAAAGCATTGCAACGCTTGCCACGGCACGGGCCTGCTGGGCGCGCCGAAAATTGGTGACAAGGCTGCGTGGAAAGAACGCGCCGATCACCAGGGCGGTCTCGACGGCATCCTGGCCAAGGCCATTACCGGCATCAACGCCATGCCACCTAAAGGCACCTGCGCCGATTGCTCGGATGACGACCTCAAGGGTGCTATCAAAGAGATGTCCGGTCTGTAATACGTCGGCATCCTTCACAAAAAAGCCGCTTACGAGCGGCTTTTTTGCGCCTCGGATTTTTCGGGACTGTTCATCGCAACCAAGACCCGGCAAGCTCGGTCCAACCCACATTCATGGAATGTCCTGGAGGGTCCGATGGTGCAGTTGTGTTCAATCGAACAGGCGGTGGATGACGTGCTCGAGCGCCTGCCCGCGCATATTCACCTCGGCATGCCCCTGGGGCTGGGCAAGCCCAACCTGTTCGCTAACGCGTTGTACCGGCGCATCGCACAGCTGCCCGAGCGACAGCTGACGATCTACACCGCCCTGAGCCTGGGCCGGCCAAACCTGGGCGATGGTTTGCAGAAGCGCTTCCTCGAACCCTTTGTCGAGCGGGTCTTCGGCGACTATCCCGAGCTGGATTACCTGGTCGACCTGCACCAGGACAGTCTGCCGGCCAACATCCACGTCCAGCAGTTCTTCATGCAGCCTGGCAGCCTGTTGCACAGTGCGTCGGCCCAGCAGGACTATGTCAGCAGCAACTACAGCCATGCGGCCCGGGACATCAACGCCGCCGGCTTGAACCTGGTGGCGCAACTGGTGGCGAGCGCCCCGGAACACCCGGACCGCCTGAGCCTGAGCTGCAACCCGGACATCACCCTCGACCTGCTGCCGATGATCGCCAAGCGCCGGGCGGCCGGGGAGACCATTCTCCTGGTCGGCCAGGTGCACAACGATTTGCCTTACATGCCGGGCGACGCGGAAGTCGGCATCGACGCTTTCGACCTGTTGATCGACGAGAAGGACAGCCACACGCTGTTTTCCACGCCGAACATGCCGGTGGGTTTCCAGGATCATCTGATAGGCCTGCACGCCAGTACCCTGGTGCGTGACGGCGGGACATTGCAGATCGGCATCGGCGCCATGGGCGACGCGTTGACGGCGGCGCTGCTGGCGCGTCAGGCCGATAACGCCGGTTACCAGGCGTTGCTGGCGGACCTGAACCTTAGCCAGTGGGCGCAACTGATCGAGCGCGAGGGCGGGGTCGAGCCGTTTGCCAAAGGGCTGTACGGTTGCAGTGAAATGTTCGTCAACGGTTTGCTGGTGCTGGCCGAGGCCGGGATCATCCGGCGCAAGGTCTACCCCGACGAGCCGACCCAGGAACGAGCGAACGCCGGAACCCTCGACGAGGCGGCACAACCCGACGGCATCTGCATACACGGCGGATTCTTCCTCGGCCCGCGCAGTTTTTACGAGCGCCTGCGCGAGTTGCCGCAGAGCCGTCTTCTCGAATTCAACATGACGCGCATCAGTTACATCAACGAGCTCTACGGCCAGGAGCCGCTCAAGCGCCTGCAGCGCCTCGATGCCCGTTTCATCAATACCGTCTTCACCATGACCCTGATGGGGGCCGGGGTGGCCGATCAGTTGGAGGACGGGCGAGTGCTCAGCGGCGTCGGCGGGCAATACAACTTCGTTGCCCAGGGCCATGCGCTGGAGGGCGGGCGCTCGATCCTGCTGCTGCGCAGTTGGCGCGAGGCCGGGGGTGAGATCAGCTCGAACATCGTCTGGGAATACGGCCATTGCACGATCCCCCGGCACCTGCGCGACATCGTGGTGACCGAATACGGCATCGCCGACCTGCGCGGCAAGACCGACGCCGCGGTGATCGAGGCGTTGCTGAACATCAGCGACTCGCGCTTCCAGCCAGGGCTGATCGAGCAGGCGCAGAAGGCTGGCAAATTGCCGAAGGATTTCCGCCTCGATCCGCGGTTCGCCGACAACACGTCGGAGCGATTGCAGGCGATCCAGGCTCGGCATCCGAATCTGTTTCCCGAATACCCGCTGGGGTGTGATTTCGATGGGGTCGAGCGGGACCTATTGCGGGCGCTGAACTGGCTCAAAAGCAAGTTCAAGCTCACCGAGATCCTGGAGTTGGGCAAAGCCGCGCTGGATGCGCCAGAGCCCTGGGAATTTGCCGGGCATCTGGAGCGGATGCAGCTGACCAGTCCTGAAGGGCTGAAGGAGGAGCTGTTCCAGCGGCTGCTGCTGGCCGGTCTCAAGGCTACTGCACAACAATCAACCTGAAACCCCTGTGGGAGCACTGTCCCACAGGGGACACTGGGTTAGTCGATGAAGGTCACGACCCCACCCGCCAGCGACTTCACCCGGGCCAACGACTCGACGCGATAGCCCTGGGCGTCCAGTTCCGCGCGGCCGCCCTGGAACGACTTCTCGATCACGATCCCCAGCCCGGCGACGGTGGCGCCGGCCTGCTTGATGATGGAAATCAGCGCCTGGGAGGCTTTGCCGTTGGCCAGGAAGTCATCGATGATCAGCACCCGATCACTGCTGGTCAGGTGACGCGGGCTGATGGCAACGGTGCTTTCGGTTTTCTTGGTAAACGAATACACGGTGGCCGACAGCAGGTTCTCCGTCAGGGTCAGGGATTGTTGCTTGCGGGCGAAGATCACCGGTACGCCAAGGTTCAGCCCGGTCATGATCGCCGGGGCAATGCCCGAGGCTTCGATGGTGACGATCTTGGTGATGCCCGAATCCTTGAACAGCGCGGCGAATTCGTCGCCGATCAGCTTCATCAATTGCGGGTCGATCTGGTGGTTCAGGAACGCGTCGACTTTCAGGACCTGATCGGAAAGCACGATGCCTTGTTCACGAATTTTCTGGTGCAGGGCTTCCATGAAGCCTCCTCTGATGACGCCTTCAGCGCCTGAAGTCGTTGAAAAAAAGTAGTCGATTCTAGCGCTTTAGCATCGCGCGTATATCCGCCAGGGCACTGTTGCCGCGAACAACTTTGACTTCCGTCGGCGTGTCGTCGTTGCCTTCCCAGGCCAGGTCGTCCGGCGGCAGTTCATCGAGAAAGCGGCTGGGGGCGCAGTCGATCACTTCGCCGTACTGCTTGCGCTTGGCGGCGAAGGTAAAGGCCAGCGTCTGGCGTGCCCGGGTAATGCCGACATAGGCCAGGCGCCGTTCTTCCTCGATGGTGTCGGCCTCGATGCTGGAACGGTGCGGCAGGATTTCCTCTTCCATGCCCATGATGAACACGTAGGGAAATTCCAGGCCCTTGGAGGCGTGAAGGGTCATCATCTGCACGCCTTCGGCGCCGTCTTCCTCTTCCTGCTGGCGCTCGAGCATGTCCCGCAGCACGAGTTTGCCGATGGCGTCCTCGACCGTCATCTCGCCGTCTTCGTCCTTTTCCAGGGTGTTCTTCAACGCCTCGATCAGGAACCAGACGTTACCCATGCGGTAATCGGCGGCCTTGTCGCTGGAGCTGTTGGTGCGCAGCCAGTTCTCGTAGTCGATGTCCATGACCATGCTGCGCAGCGCCGAGATCGGATCTTCCCCGGCGCACTGCTCACGTACCTTGTCCATGAAACGCTTGAAGCGCGCCAGGCGATCGGTGAAGCGGCTGTCCAGATGTTCGCCCAGGCCGATTTCATCGGTGGCGGCGTACATCGAGATCTTGCGCTCGGTGGCGTAGTTGCCGAGTTTTTCCAGGGTGGTCGAACCGATTTCCCGGCGCGGCACATTAATCACTCGCAGGAAGGCGTTGTCGTCGTCCGGGTTCACGATCAGGCGGAAGTAGGCCATCAGGTCCTTCACTTCCTGGCGCCCGAAGAAGCTGTTGCCCCCCGACAGGCGATAGGGGATCTGGTGATGCTGCAATTTCAGCTCGATCAGCTTGGCCTGGTAGTTGCCGCGGTACAGGATCGCAAAGTCGCTGTACGGCCGGTCGGTGCGCAGGTGCAGGCTGAGGATTTCCATGGCCACGCGCTCGGCTTCGGCGTCTTCGTTGCGGCAACGGATCACGCGGATCTCGTCGCCGTGGCCCATCTCGCTCCACAGTTGTTTTTCGAACTCGTGGGGGTTGTTGGAAATCAGCACGTTGGCGCAGCGCAGGATGCGGCTGGTGGAGCGGTAGTTCTGCTCCAGCATCACCACTTTGAGCGACGGGTAGTCGTCCTTGAGCAGCATCAGGTTTTCCGGACGCGCGCCGCGCCAGGCATAGATCGACTGGTCGTCGTCGCCCACCACGGTGAACTGGTTGCGTTTGCCGATCAGCAGCTTCACCAGCAGATACTGGCTGGCGTTGGTGTCCTGGTATTCGTCCACCAGCAGGTAGCGGACCTTGTTCTGCCATTTTTCGAGAATGTCGGCGTGGTCCTGGAACAGCTTGACCGGCAACAGGATCAGGTCGTCGAAATCCACCGCGTTGAACGCCTTGAGGGTGCGTTGGTAGTGGGTGTAGACGATGGCGGCAGTCTGTTCCTTGGGGTTGCGGGCGTTCTCCAGGGCTTCGGCGGGCAGGATCAGGTCGTTTTTCCAGGAACCGATCATGTTCTTGATCTCGTCCACGCCGTCGTCGCCCGAGTATTCCTTTTGCATGATGTCGGTCATCAGGGCCTTGACGTCGGTCTCGTCGAAAATCGAGAAGCCCGGTTTGTAGCCCAGCCGCGCGTGCTCCTTGCGGATGATGTTCAGGCCCAGGTTGTGGAAGGTGCAGACCGTCAGGCCGCGGCCTTCGCCGGCGCGCAACAGGCCGCCGACCCGCTCTTTCATTTCTCGGGCGGCCTTGTTGGTGAACGTCATGGCGACGATGTATTGGGCGCGGATGCCGCAGTTCTGGATCAGGTGCGCGATCTTGCGGGTGATTACGCTGGTCTTGCCGGAGCCTGCACCGGCGAGCACCAAAAGAGGGCCGCCGACATAGTTCACGGCTTCTTGCTGCCGGGGATTGAGTCGGGACATGACAGAGTCAGGGAGTCGTTTGCGAAATGGGCCGGCATTTTAACAGGCTCTGAGAATTGTGCTGCTCTGTCCGACTTGTGACGCATGCAGGATTGTCATTTGCCGCTTCTGCCACTTTCACGCAGGATGTGGAACCAATTGGGGCCCGCGCAGCATTTGGAGTGGGAAAAAACCACCGAAAGCGCGTGTTTGAGAACCGTTGGCATTGGTCATTGCCCATCGGCAGGTCATAATGCCCGGCGCCTACCACCTTGCAGAGTCTAGGGAGTCAGCTTGTCAACGCCTGTCGAACCCTTGCGTTTGCTGTTATTGGCCCAAGAGCCAGAGTGGTCAGCGATACTGCGCGAGTGCCTGGTGCCCATGGGCCCCTCGGTCGTGTTGATCAGCGCCCCGAGCTGGGAGTCCGTCAGCAGCCTGTTCGAAGACAATCGCAACGCGGTGTTGCTGACCGTTGCGACGTTGCAACCGGCACCGGGCCGTTGCAGCCTGCCGACCATCCTGTTGCTCGAGCACGAGCCGGCGGTTGCCCCCGACGGTGCCAGCGACTGGTTGGTGCGTGATGTCCTCGACAGCGCGACCCTGCGTCGTTGCCTGCGCCATGTGCGCGAGCGCGGCGTGTTGGAAAACACCCTGCAGCGCCTCGCCGAGCAGGATCCATTGACAGGCATCGCCAATCGCCAGGGTTTCCAGACATTGCTGGCGGCGCGCCTGGCGGAAAACGACGGCCGAGGCTTGGCGCTCGGTCACCTGGATCTGGACAACTTTCGCCACGCCAACGACGCCCTCGGTCACCAGGCCGGCGACCGCTTGATCCTGCAAGTGGTGTCGCGGCTAAAGGGGGCGCTCGAAGCCGGCGATCAATTGGCGCGGCTGGGCAGTGATGAATTTGCCTTGCTGATCGACACCCGTCGCGCTCCGCAGCGGGCCGAGTGGATGGCCGAGCGTATTACCGAAGCCTTGGCCGAACCCTATTGGGTGGACGGCGAAAGCCTGCTGATCGGTTGCAGCCTGGGCGTCGCCCATGCCCGCGCCCAGGCCGGCGCCGATCCGCTGATGTGGCATGCCCACATCGCCATGCAGCAGGCCAAGAGCACCCAGGGCTGCACCTTTCATATCTTCAACGAGCGCATCAATCGCAATGCCCGCAGCCTTGCCGACCTGGAAAGCGAACTGCGCCGGGCACTGCGTCGCGACGAATTGGAACTGCATTACCAGCCACGGTTGAATCTCGATGGCGGCCATATCGTCGGCCTCGAAGCCCTGGTGCGCTGGCGTCACGGCGAACGCGGCTTGCTGCCCCCGAGTGAGTTCGTGCCGCTGGCCGAACAGAGCGGCCTGATCGTGCCGTTGGGCTACTGGGTGATTTCCCGGGCGCTGCGGGACATGCAGGCCCTGCGCGAACGAGGGCTGGCGCCGTTGCACATGGCGGTCAACCTGTCGTTCCGGCAGTTCCAGGACAGCCAGTTGCTGCCGACCTTGAGCCGACTGATTGCCGAGCGGGGTGTCGAGGCGCAATGGCTGGAATTCGAACTCACCGAAACCGCCGTCATGCGCCGCAGCGAACTGGTCAAGCAGACCATGGATGCCCTGGGTCGCCTGGGGGTGCGCTTCTCCCTGGACGACTTTGGCACCGGGTTCTCCTCGTTCGTGCACCTCAACAGCCTGCCGATCGCCTTGCTCAAGATCGACAAGAGCTTCGTCGGCGGCATGGAGCAGCGCGAAGAGAACCGCAAGCTGGTGCACGCCATGATCAACCTGGCCCACAACCTCAACCTGGAGGTGGTGGCCGAAGGTGTGGAAACCCAGGAACAACTGGACCTGCTACGCGGTTTCGGTTGCGACCAGGTGCAGGGCTTCCTGATCAGCAAGCCGTTGCCGTTGCCGGAATTGGTTGAGTATTTGACGTTCGAAAGTGATCAGCACTCCACACACGACGTCGTGGGCTGACACAAACCCATGTGGGAGCGAGCAAGCCCGCTCCCACATGGAGAATCTCACTCGGCTTGGATGCTCTCGAAGCGCCGCAGTCCAGCCTCACTGCGAATCATCCGCTTCATCTTCCATTCAAACGCCAGGGTCAGGCTCACGGCCGCGCAGGCCAGCCCCAGGGCCAAGCCCCACCAGACACCGGTCGGTCCCCAGTTCAGGTGGAACGCCATCCACCACGCCGACGGTGCGCCGATCAGCCAATAGCAACCCAGGCCCACCAGGAAGGTGGTCTTGGCGTCCTTGAGCCCGCGAATGCAGCCCATGGCGATGGTTTGCGTGCCGTCGAACAGCTCGAACCACGCCGCCACCGCCAACAGGCTCACGGCCAGGTTGATCACGTCGCGGAACGCCGGGTCATCGTGGTCCAGGAACAAACCGATCAATTGATGGGGCAACAACCAGAACACCATGGCGAACGCCAGCATCGCGGCCGCGCCAAAACCAATGCCGACCCGACCGGCCAGGCGCGCCATCCACAGCTGCCCGGCGCCGTAGTGCTGGCCGATACGCATGGTGATGGCGTAGGACATTCCCGCCGGTACCATGAACGCCACCGAGACGATTTGCAGGGCGATCTGGTGGGCCGCCAACGGCGTACTGCCCATGGTGCCCATGCACAGCGCGGCGAACGCGAACAGCCCGACTTCCACCGCATAGGTGCCACCGATCGGCAGGCCCAGGCGCCACAGCTCCTTGAGGTATTGGCGATTGGGCCGCGACAGCCCATCCAGCAGCGGATAGGCACGGTAGGCCGGGTGCCGATGGATGTGCCAGGCCAGGGCCAGGGCCATGCAGTTGGCGACAATGGCCGTGACCAGGCCGATGCCCATCAAGCCGAGTTTTGGCAGGCCGAACATGCCGGTGATGAGCGCGTAGTTGAGCAGGAAGTTGGCCACCGTGCCGCCGAGACTGATCACCATGACCGGCGTGGCCCGGCCGATGGCGCTGGTGAAGCCGCGCAGGGCCATGAAGCTCAGGTAGCCGGGCAGGGCGAACGGCAGCGCCAGCAGGAACTGGCCGGCGGACAACACGTTGGTTTCGGTCTGGCCGAACATCAGCAGCACGGGCTTGAGATTCCACAGCAGCAACCCGGCCATCAGCGCCATCAACCAGGCCAGCCAAAGCCCGGCCTGGGTCAGCCGGGTGGCGCCTTCGATATCGCCCGCGCCCTGGCGGATCGCGACCAGGGTGCCCACCGCGGCAATCACGCCGATGCAGAAGATCGACACGAAGGAATAGGTGGCCGCCCCGAGCCCGCCTCCGGCGAGGGCTTCGGGGCTCAGGCGCGCCATCATCACGGTGTCGGTGAGCACCATCAGCATGTGCGCCAACTGTGAGGCAATCAACGGCCCCGCCAGCCGCAGGATGGCCCAGAGTTCGATACGCACCGGATGCCGCATGATCATCACGCTCCATGTTCAAACAAGGCAGTAAAGCGACGATTCTCGGTGCTCTTGGCGGATTGCACAAAAGGATAAAAAAGATCGCTGGCATGATTAAAACTCATGCTGGATGGGTTTCTGATAGGGTTTGCAAACCACGCCATGGAGCTTTTGCGATGTCCCGTCGTCTTCCTCCTCTTTATGCGTTGCGAGCATTTGAAGCCGCGGCGCGCTATAGCTCGTTCACCCGGGCCGCCGAAGAGCTGTCGATCACCCAGAGCGCCGTCAGCCGGCACATTCGCACGCTGGAAGATCACTTTGCCTGCCGGCTGTTCCTGCGCAGCGGCCGCAACCTGCAGTTGACCGAGGCGGCGCGGTTGCTGCTGCCGGGCGTGCGCGAGGGTTTCATGGCGCTGGAGCGGGCCTGCCATACCTTGCATGGCGAAGACGGCATCCTGCGCATGAAGGCGCCTTCCACGCTGACCATGCGTTGGTTGTTGGCGCGCCTGAGTCGCTTCCGGCATCTGCAGCCCGGCAACGAGGTGCAACTGACCAGTGCCTGGATGGACATCGATTCGGTGGACTTCAACGTCGAGCCCTTCGATTGCGCCGTATTGCTGGGCAACGGGCATTTTCCGGCGGACTGGGAGGCCAGTTTGCTGTTTCCCGAGGAATTGATCCCGGTGGGCGCGCCGAACCTGTTGAATGACCAGCCCTGGGATGTGGCGCGGCTGGCCAGTGCTGAACTGCTGCATCCAACGCCGGATCGCCGGGACTGGCGCAACTGGTTGCAACGTATGGGGCTGTCCGACAAGGTCTCGCTCAAGGGGGGACAGGTGTTCGATACCCTGGAGTTGGGCATGATCGCGGCCGCACGTGGCTATGGGGTCTCCATGGGCGACTTGCTGATGGTGGCCGAGGACGTTGCCCAAGGGCGCCTGAGCCTGCCATGGCCGACGGCTGTCGCCAGCGGGGAACACTATTACCTGGTCTGGCCGAAAACCCGGCCGGGAGGTGAACGTTTGCGCCGGCTCAGCGACTTTCTCCAAGGCGAGGTCAAGGCCATGCAACTGCCTGATGTACAACGTCTAAGCTGAAACGTTGAAGTTGGCGTGCTAGCCACTTGGCATTAATCCGTGCAAACCGCTCAAGTATTTGGCGTTGCCGCCGAATCCGTGAACATGGAACCCTCGTTCAGAAAGGGTCTACTTACACCTCACCCGAATAAAATGCCGAGCGTGCGACGTGATCAGGATGATCCAGTCTCTCGGCCAGGAGCCGTCATGTCTCAACCCCGCGCCCGGATCGCCTCACAGCTAGGCCTTGCCCTCGCCGTGATACTGGCGATCGTGATCTCCGGCAGTACCGTCTTCGCCTTGCGTTCGCTGGACGCTGCCAACCTTGCCACCCGTGAAGAGCACTTGGCCAGCGAAGCGCGCCTCATGGCCGATCAGCTCAATACGTTCCACGGCACCTTGCGCGAGAGCACCCAGCGCCTGGCCGGCCTGTTCGAAAAGCGCTTCAGCGCGGGCCTGAGCGTGCACCCGGACCAGCCGGTGACAGTGGCGGGCGTGCAAACCCCAGGCTTGACCCTGGGTAGCGAAGTGTTGAACAACAACTTCAAGGAAGTGGATGACTTCAAAGCGATGACCGCCGGGGTCGCCACGGTATTCGTGCGCAGCGGCGACGATTTCATCCGCGTCAGTACCTCCGTCAGCAAACAGGACGGTACGCGGGCCATCGGCACTGTGCTCGACCGCGCCGGTCCTGCCTACGGTCCGGTGATCAGCGGGCAAAGCTACATTGGCCGGGCCCTGCTTTTCGGGCGCTTCTACATGTCGCAGTACACGCCTGTGCGCGACAGCAGCGGCAAGATCATTGCCGTGTTGTACGTAGGCTTCGACTACACCGATGCGCAGAACGCGCAGTTCGAAAACCTCAAGCGCTTCCGCATTGGCCAGACCGGCTCCCTGGCGCTGCTGGACGAACAAAACAAATGGCTGGTGCCGCCCGCCGGCGTGCAGGCGCTGGACAACGCCACCACGACCATCACCGGCTTGATCAAAAAGCCGGGCAAGGGCGCGTTCTGGGCCGATACCGCCGAAGATTTCTACAGCGTTGCCGTACCGTTCGAGGGCGGGCCGTGGGCGGTGGTGGCGAGCATGCCGAAAACCGAGATCCGCGCCGTGACCTGGAGCGTCGGTACGCAACTGGCCATTGGCAGCCTGCTGGCGATGCTGTTGGCGGTCGGTTCGGCAATGTGGTTGTTGCGTAGCAAACTGGCGCCACTGGGGGATCTGGTGCGCCAGGCCGAAGCGTTGGGCGCCGGCGACCTGAGCGTGCGCCTGAACGTGTCGAGCCATGACGAAATCGGTCAGTTGGCCCGCGCTTTCAACCAGATGAGCCAGGCCCTGTCGACCATGGTCGAGCACATCCGCAAGGCCTCCCAAGAGGTCAACAGCCGCGCCCAGGCCCTGTCCGGGTTGTCCAGCGGGGCGTACGAAGGCATGGAGCAGCAATCGGGCGAAATCACCAGTATGGCCGGCGCGGTGGAAGAGTTCAGCGCGACCTCCTTGAACATTGCCGACAACATGGGCAACACCGAGCGCCTGGCCCAGGAAAACGCCCAGCAAACCCGCATTGGCCGGACCTCGATGGATGAGGCGTCGTCGTCCCTGGAACAAATCGCCGGCGCGCTGAACAGCACGGCCACAGTCATCAATACCCTGGGCCAGCGATCCCAGGAAATCGGCGGCATCGTGGGGGTCATCACCTCGATTGCCGAACAGACCAACCTGCTGGCTTTGAACGCCGCCATTGAAGCTGCCCGGGCCGGCGAGCAGGGCCGTGGTTTCGCCGTGGTGGCCGATGAAGTCCGCAGCCTGGCGTCCCGCACCCGTCAGGCCACTGACGAAATCTCCGGCATGATCAACAGCATCCAGCAGGAAACCGGCAATGCCATCAGCACCATGGAACAGGGCAACCTGTTGATGCAGGAAGGCCTGTCGCGCAACGCCAATGTGGCCTCGGCCCTGGCGCGAATCGACGAGCAGAGCCGTTCGGCTGGCCAGCAATTCGCGGCGATCACCACCGCCACCCAGGAACAAAGCAGCACCGCGACCCTGCTCAGCAGCAACCTGCAAAGCATCGCCATGGCCAACAGTGAGCAGCGCCAGGTAGTCTCGAACCTGGCGGTCACCGCCAAGGAACTGGAGAAGCTGGCCCAGGACCTGCGCCAAGAGGTTGATCGGTTCCGCTGAAGCCTCTCACAAGCCCGCTCCCAGAGATTCCCGGTGGGAGCGGGCTTGCTCGCGATTGGGGTTGCCCAGCCAGCATCATCCCAATCTGACCCACCGCCATCGCGAGCACGCTCGCTCCCACAAATCGCTGTCGATCATGTAGTCGTGCTTTTTAAGGGTATTGCTGTTTTTAAGCTTGCTGAAACGTTTCTTCAAGTCTATAAAAACCGCACAACTCCAATAAAAGGTCGCGTCCATGACTCCGCTCAAACTCCTCGTTACCCTTGGCGCCTTGGGCGCTGCCACCCAGGCGATGGCTTGGGATTACGTCCTGCTGGATACCGATAAAGCCGCCCAACCCTGGCAAATCACCAGCCAGCAACTGGGTGTGAAAACCGGCAAGCCCTTTTCCGTGACGATGCGCACCCTGCATGGTGGCCGGCAAGAAGGCGTCAGCATCGTTGATATCGACAGCGGCACCCTGAAGCTTTCAGTCGTCCCAACCCGTGGCATGAATGTGCTGCAGGCTTCCGTCGGTGATGTGCGCATGGGTTGGGATTCGCCGGTCAAGGAGGTGGTCAACCCGGCGTTTATCGAACTCAACGGTCGCGGTGGCTTGGGTTGGCTCGAAGGCTTCAACGAGTTGGTCACCCGCTGCGGCTACGAATGGGTCGGCCATCCTGGCATGGACAATGGTGAGCTGCTGACCCTGCATGGTCGCGCTGCCAATATTCCGGCCAACAAAGTCACCTTGCACATCGATGAAAAACCACCCTACGCCATCACCCTGCGGGGCGAGTTGAAGGAGCAGGCGTTCAAGAAGGTCGATTTCTCGGTGCAGACCGAACTGGTCACCGAGCCCGGCAGCGTGACATTCGCCCTCAGCGACACACTGACCAACAACGGCGATTACCCGAAGGAATACCAAGCGCTCTACCACAGCAATTTCAGCACGCCTTTCCTGGAACAGGGCGCTCGTTTCGCGGCACCGGTCAAGCAGGTCTCGCCGTTCAACGACAAGGCCAAGGGCGACTTGCCGGATTGGCAAACCTACCGGGCCCCGACCAAGGATTACGACGAAACCGTCTACAACGTCGTGCCCTATGCCGACGCCAAGGGCGACACCCTCACCGTGCTGCACAACAAGGCCGGTAGCCTTGGTGTGTCGGTAGGTTTCAACACAGGTACGCTGCCCGTGTTCTCCCTTTGGAAAAACACCGATACCCAAGGCCAGGGCTACGTCACTGGGTTGGAGCCAGGCACCAGTTTTTCCTATAACCGCCGATACCAGCGCCCCCTGGGCCTGGTGCCCACGATCGGACCGAAGGAGCACCGGCAATTCCAGATTCACTACAGCCTGTTGGCAGACAAGGGCGCAGTGGATAAGGCGCTCAAGCGCATCGATGCGATCCAGAACGGTCAAAAAACCGAGGTCCGGGAAACACCGTTGGTAGACCTGAGCAAACCGTAAAGCGGTTCAAGCCGACGCCGGCCGGTACTGCAACGCTTCGGCCAGGTGCTCGCGGCGAATGTTCCCCGCTTGCTCCAGGTCCGCCAGTGTCCGGGCGACCTTGAGCAAGCGGTGGGCGGCGCGCAGCGACAGGGTCAGCCGCTCGCAGGCGGTTTCCAGCCAGGTTTCATCGGTTGTGGATAACTTGCAATGCCGGCGCAACCCCGGCAGATCGAGGAAAGCGTTGGCGCAGCCCTGGCGGCGGTGCTGGCGTTCCCGGGCTTCGGCTACGCGCTCTGCGACCGTGGCCGTATCGTCCCCGGGTTCGAGCCTCGGGTTCAACGCCGTAGCCTCCCGGGCCACGGTCAGGTGCAGGTCGATACGGTCCAGCAGCGGGCCGGAGAGTTTGTTGCGGTAGCGCTGTACCATGTCCGGTGTGCAGGCGCAGCGGCCATTGGGCTCGCCAAGATAGCCACAGGGACAGGGATTCATCGCCGCCACCAACTGGAAGCGCGCAGGAAAGCGCACTCGATCCCGGGCGCGAGAAACCACGATGTGGCCGGACTCCAGAGGTTCTCTCAAGACCTCCAGCACCTTGCGGTCGAACTCCGGCAGTTCATCCAGAAACAGCACGCCATGATGGGCGAGGGTAATCTCCCCTGGCTGCGGTTTTGACCCGCCACCCACCAGCGCCGGACCGGAAGCCGAATGGTGCGGCTGGCGAAACGGGCGTTGCGGCCAGTGGCTCAACGGCACGCAACTGGCCACCGACTGGATGGCCGCAACCTCCAGGGCCTCGCTCTCGGCCAGTGGCGGCAACAGCCCTGGCAAGCGGCTCGCCAGCAAGGTCTTGCCGGTACCCGGTGGCCCGCTGAACAACAGGTTGTGGGCCCCCGCGGCGGCAATCAGCAAGGCCCGCTTGGCCCCGGCCTGGCCTTGTACTTCATTCAGGTCGGGGTAGGGCTTGCTGGCCGAGAGCAGTCCATTGGACACGAACGGCTCGACCGGCGTGTGGCCGTTGAAGTGCGCCACCGCTTCGAGCAGATGATCCACGGCGATTACCTTCAGCCCCGAGGCCAGGCAGGCTTCCTCGGCATTGGCCCGTGGCACCACCAGCATGCGCCCGGCCTTGCGCGCCGCCAGCGCCGCGGGCAACACGCCACGCACCGGACGCACCGCGCCGGACAAGGCCAGTTCACCGAGGCATTCCACGTCGTCCAGCGTCAGGGTCGGCACCTGCACGCTGGCCGACAGGATCCCCAAGGCGATGGCCAGGTCGAAGCGGCCGCCGTCTTTTGGCAGGTCCGCCGGCGCCAGGTTCAGGGTGATGCGCCGCGCCGGAAAATTCAGCCCCGAGTTGATGATCGCGCTGCGCACCCGATCCTTGCTTTCCTTCACCGCCGCCTCCGGCAG